>JBPOIV010000053.1:0-8367 GCA_052034245.1 Myxococcota bacterium | reverse complement strand
TTAAAGATATTAAGTTAGCCCATCATGATGATAATGATTTTTGTCCACTCAATCTTGGTGATGTTGAATCGCGCCTTCTCATAACTCTGTCTTCTCCTGACACCTTGGCCGCCTATCTTGAAGGTGTTTTAGACGATAGTGAACAAGGAAATACGCTCCTATCTATAGAGGAATTGAAGGACATAAAAAACCTTTCTCCCGTTGAACAAGAACAAACAAAACATATAACTAATTTTTGCTCTATATTATCGAAATATATTGATAACTATAGTTCATCCACATCCGTAGATAAAGAATTATTAACCGAAATAACGGCAATTAAAAAACTTCATCCCAGCTCGTATGTAAGTCTCCTCTTGAACCAATTTTTTCAGCTCTATCTTTCTTTAAGCGAACTTTCAGGCCCACTAAATAAGAAATTATTTGAGGAAGCATTTAAAGAAAAAGAAACGATAAAAAGTGAATTTCCTCTCTGGGCTCATGGCTTAATTAACAGATTTTATAACAACAGAACAATCAATTATATAAATGATAAAATAGGCAGCATTAGACGCGACATTCAAACCATAACTTCTAATCCGCTGTCATTCGGTGCTAACACTAAAGTAAACGCAAATAATTACGATAATGATTACCGAATAATAAAATATTGCATGCCAGATAATAATTTTTCAAAGATTTTCTTAAGTACCTACGATTCTTTTCAGGAGACCTTAAAAGCTAGTCGAATGGCCTATACGTTTTATTTACGATCCGAACGTTTTTCTCCACAAGAATCGATTCATGAATTTCATCGAGAATATCAAGATTTTAGAAGTAAAAACTCTTCATCGACATGTATGATTTTACCTTATTGGTCGAAAATAAAACAAAAATACGTCGATACAGTGATCGAGAAGCTATCTAAGAATAAAGAAACTATGGAACAACAATTTGACGAGCTGTTAAAAAATGAATCGCTAGATGAAATAAAAACATTACTCATAGAAAAATTTGCAGCAGTGCGGGAAGAAAATATCGCTTTACTAAGCTTAAAACCGCTCCTTGAAATAGTAGAATCACGGTTTGGTGAGGATAAGATTGTCCTCCAAAATGATTTTAATGCACGAAGCACATCGGTAATAGTAAATATGCTTTATTTCTTCGTGCAAAGACTATCATTAAATAGTCTCGATGCATTGAACAGATTAAATAATAATTTGAAATCAACGAAGGATAATTCGGTTAAAAAATTGGATGCCTTCATTCCGCATATCAACAAGGTAGTGGCGATGATGCAAATTAAAGAAGCTTTTAACAAGAATAAAGCCGGCGAAGCGATGGAGGTACTGACTATTTATAAAAAGAGCGGTGCTTCGATCGAAGATAAAGATGCCATCGAGCAAGTTTTTTCTAGCTTCCGCGCGGCATTCATGGCACGGATGCAATCTTAAGCATCATCGCTTAATACTCTAAAGGCTCCCTCGGAGCCTTTTTTTGTGTCTACCAAAGCGTGATTAAATTCTCAGCATGCATCTTTAGGAAATTCCTGAGCACCGCAGCCGTACTTTCTTTGCCTGGATCCAAAGCACCCAAATTATGATTTGCGGCCATGCCATAAACGCCCGCATTGCTGCCTTGAATGATGGTGGGATCTTCTTTGAGATAGTTAATCACCAAACCCAGATCAGCTATGAAATCTGAAAGAAAATTTTCATTATAAGTGTGGGCATTGGTAAGGGCCATATGTACCGCATAATCGCCGACTTGGCTTAGATACCATCCACGTTCTTTCATTTTGGAAGCCAAGCTATAGGTCAGCGTCCGCAGATTATCTTTTAAGCGAAAAGCCACCACAAAATGGGGCACATTATCAGTGTGGGGCGTAATAATTTCAAGGTCCAAACTTTGAAGGTCGACCATCAAAGCTTGACCTAAAGCCGCAATTTTTTGAGCTCGCTCCTCATACCCTTTGCGCCCTATGGCAAGCAATGTTCCTAAGGCTACACCCATCTGTGTTTTTGTTCTCGGGGCCGCAATGGTAAACATATTGTGCGCATACTCAGATTTCATAGCAACAAAAGAAATGCCTTTTTGCGTCAGCGCATATTTATGTAAATCTACCGAAAACGAACTTATGCCTGCAAAGGCCGTATCAGCCAAATCTAATCGCAAAGGATTGTCGATAAACTGTAAAATCCATCCGCCAAGGCATGCATCAACGTGAAAAGGAATGTTGTGTTCAAGCGCAACTTTAGAAAGTAGCTCAATGTCGTCGTAACTACCAAATGGATAGCTCGGAGTTGAGCCGATGATAGCGGCTATGTTTTCAGCGCCATGTTGCGCAATTGTGTTTCGTAAAGCGCTCTCGTCCATCGTTCCGTAGTTATTTTCTTCTACCCGAATAATGATGGCATCCAGATCGGAAAGATGCCTATCAAAGGCGACATGAGCACTTGAAGTCATAAGAAAAATCGGCGTTTGCCTAGGGAAACAATTCTTAAAAGTCTGAAAGTAAGCCTGCATTGCCATGCGAATACTTTCGGTTCCGCCGGAACTTACACGGCCAGAAAATTTTTCTTTGCTCGTAGCAAATACTGATAAAACGAGATCAGAGATTTGTTCTTCCAGGTCGTAATTTCTAATGAACTCAGGTTTTTCTCCATTGTCAAAATATTCGCTTATAGTTTTTTCATAATGAATTGCCGAAAATTGTTCTCGCCCGCGATGTTCAAGACCTTGCAGCTGGTTGAGTTCTCCTGCCGCTAAAGAAGCAAGCTTTTCTTTGCCTTTATGCAAGAGCAAAAGATAGGCAAGAATATGATCGACCCCCGCAATACTTCCTGCTGTATTGATGCCAGGATACATGCCACCCTTCCAATGAATGTGCGCTTCTAAGGCGTCAAAACGAGTGTTAGCATCGCGAAACACCGTGGCAGCAACACCGCTATAAATAAGCCGACCAGTATCAAATGAAAGCGATGAGATATTTTTATGGCGCACAAATATAGTTTTAAGCGGCGAGTCTTCAAGAAAGAGCTTTAGAAACATTTCATAACTAAGATGAAGATGCATTTCTCGGTTCTGCTGGCTAGCCTCTAAAGCAATTTCTTCTAGCTCATCAATACTATCGGCATTCACCATGAAAAGTATGGGCGCGGAATCTTCGCTTTCTTCAGTGAGAGATAGGTTTAGACTTTTTGCTACCTGTTTATTGAACCTATTTTTCTCTCCAATAAGATTGATTGTTTGCGAATGTGATTTTTCCTTCAATGCTCGCAGCCCAACGCGCAGGGCTTCTGCTGCCCCTGAGCTAACAATGGCATCTTTCGCTCCGAATAAATCGGAAAACATGGCACCAAGCTCACGCATCGCCTTCACCGCTAAAATAAAAGAAGTACCATGCAGGGGATTAGCATTATTTGCTTGCTCATAAAAATCAGCGGCCATTTGCAAGGCCGCATTATCGTTTTTAAAAAGGAGCGCGAGCTTCGCATCCTTTTGGGCAGCGGCAAAGAAAATATCGGCAAGCATTTTCATATGCTCCGGAGAGCCATCATAAATTGCTCCCGACATTTTGCCATTTTCCCACTCAAGTCGTTCTTCATGTGCGTTCTCGAGGAGCACCGCGAAAAGATCTTCGTCTACGCCTTGGGCGGGAATTTCTCGGTAAATACCAAAAATCTCATCATAACGACTGAGCCTTCTATTATCCGAAGAGAATGCAGTTTTCTCTGTTTGTACTCGTATAAATTTAGTTCCTAAGAGCCAATTGGCTGTCCCCAGCAAAGTGCTCGAAATAATAGTAGGAGTAAAAGACCCTAAATATCTCACACTTCTTTTGAACCAGCCTGCATTTTCGCTTGAAGATTGTGCCTCAACATTCGCTTTCTCTTCAACATGCTCATGAGTATTCGTTGCATAAGCAGACAAAACGAAAAACATCAAATAAATAATAAGCAAGCTTCTAAAGCGCTCAATTATCATGAAAAATCTCCGGATGATCGTCGAAATCACGACGGATACTTTAGGTGATTATTCTTAGAGCGCTATTGAGTCTAGTCGCGTTTATTTTTGCTCGGAAAAAAATAACTCCGATGTTTATGCGCCTTATCGGCTTCACCCCATAAAAGATTCGTTTCTTCATTTTTTTCGATGAGATAGCTCATCAGAAAAGTTATCAAAGGTGAATATTGAGGGTATTTTTTGAGCATCTTGTTTAACATCTCTGCACCATTTTCATATTCGTGCTTCGCAAGCTTTTTAAGGGCATAAGATAAATAGACATCATAACTAATTTTAGTGGTCCCAATAGCCGCAAAGAGCGCCGCAGTGCCGCCCGCTACAAAGGCAGGGAGTGCAAGTGCGCTTCTTCCAAAAGTTTCACACAGTGGCCAGCTTTCTTCGATAACTTGGCCCACGGCTATTCTTGTTGGTTCATTGGTGAGAGACGACGCTAATCCAGGAGCACATCCGGGGGTATAAAAAGCATGTTCTGCCAAATCCTCGCCGCTCAATCCAAAAGTTTTAGCAATAAATTTTAAACAGATCACATCAGATTTATTTGAGACACAAAAATATTTGCCCCCGGCCATGCACAAATTATAGCCTTTCTCGCATGCTGTTCGCATACAATCGGGAAGACTTGGAAGATAAGATAGACCATATGATGCCGCTCCAAACGTTGCTCCCACTGTTTCAAGAGCAAGCCCAATGCAGCCCGTATTTAAATATTGTTCCGTAAGTATTTGCCAATGAAAATTGTTTAGCAGCTCATGAAAAGCTTTTACGTCGCTGTCGTTAATTGCATCACTGGCCTCTGGCATTTTTTCCTGCAGGTTAATTCCATGATAATTCAAGCCTTTCCTATTAAAATGTCGAGTGATTTCATCCATTAAGATGGTATTTTTATCCTCTGCCTGAAGGCTCAGAGAAAACAAAAAAAATAAAAGAAAAATACCGCTAAAAAAGCTCTTCATAATTACTCCGACGAGAGGTTAAAAATAATTTAAGTGGGAAAATTGGCAAACCGCAAAGGCATTATTAGCTATCTTTGCTAAAACAAGGCAGGCACCAGCAAATGTTGCAGCTGTGACACTCATCGCTATCACAACTACAATTACAAAAATTAAGGATCATTTCACATTGCTCGCCTTGCCCATTTGAAATGGACTCCCAAAGACAACCAGTAGGGCCTAAGCTACATAAATATTCTGCGGGCCTGCCTGTTTCTTGTGTCGATCTTGTCTTTATTAAACAACAGCCATAACGAGTTTCAACACTGGTTTCTTTGCCAGTTTGAATGTTTATTTCTTGACTACAAATGCCGCATGTTCCGCATTGAGTTATTTTTGCGCCTTCAGGCACGCCCTGGCATTCTCTCAGTAATTTTTTACAATTATTTTTAAGCTGCTTCCACCATCCGCTATGTTCTTCACCAAGCAAATTTTTTGTTTCCGATGCCTGTTCAGTCATGTCATTTACGACACAGAAAACTTCAATAGAAAAAGAAAAACTGAGCATGAAGCATATAAATAGCTTGGAAGACATACCAAACCTCAACAAATAAAAAACAGCACTCGTGGCCATTTTCTCATTTTCAGTTTTCATTTAGAGATTATTTTTTTTGCTTGCTACTGCTTTTGAGGAAAAATGATTGCGAATTTCATGTTAGTTTTAAGCATGTTTGTTGCTAATTTTCTTTTTGGTGCCGATACCGACTCCATAAAAGAGAAGCTTAACATCGAAAATTCTTCTGAGCTTAATTCTCAAAGGTTTACGAGAAAAAGAATCGAAAATTATCGTCAAGAAAATAAGATAGTTCATCTTGCGGCATTGATTGATTGCGAACTTTCCACTTCCGATTTTAAGGGCACTGAATTTGAAGATGTCTCCTTTCAAAATACTCAGTTAATAAACAATGATTTTTCTTTTGCACGCTTTAAAGACGTCGATTTTCAAGGAGCACAATTGCACAATAATTCTTTTTATGGCGCCACCATTTTTGATGCCGAGTTCGATAAATTCGTCCCTTTAAGCGATGAAATCTTAGTGAATAAATTTTTTGCTAAAACAGCCGAAAATTATTATCAAAAAAATAATCTGCGAAGGAGAATAGCTCAATGTTGGCACATAATTTTTGCATGCAATGGCTTCTTTGACGATTACCTTGAATCAATGAGATTGCTTGATTTTTGAGCTCGTGCCAAATTGAAAAAAATACCTGCATCTATGGTCGCTAGTTAATAAATTATGCTTCTTATTTTATGGCGATTTAAACATGAAAAAAAGCATAGTTATTGTGGCACTCTTTTGCACCACACTTTGGGCCCAAAGGCCAAATATCGTCTTTATTCTGACTGATGATCTCGATTCCCGCCTCTTTAATGACGATGAAAAACTACCAGCTCTTCTTAGGGCTAAAGGAATGAGTTTTAGCAATCATTTTGCCCCTCTTGCCCTTTGTTGCCCCTCCCGCGTGTCGACCTTGCGTGGACAATTTCCCCATAACACGACGATCTTTACCAATACGAGCGTCGGTGATGGTGGCTTTCAGGGGACTTTTAAAAAAGGACTTGAAAAGTCTACGATTGCGGTCTGGCTTAAGAACGCCGGCTATCGTACGGCCTTGCTCGGTAAGTATTTGAACGGCTATCCGGTTTCAGCTCCTTCAAAAAATTATATCCCGCCCGGCTGGACTTATTGGCTAAGTCCTAATGGGGGTAAGTGGCAATCACAATATAATTATTCACTTAACGATAATGGCCAAACGATACATTATGGACAAAAGCCTGAAGATTATTTGGGCGATGTCTTGAGCAAAAAAGCTGTCGAATTCATCAAGGATAGTAAAGAAAATTTTGGCGACCAGCCCTTTTTTCTTTTTCTTAATCCCACCGCTCCTCATAAGCCAGCTATCCCGCCCCCTCGTTATGAAAACCGTTACAAAGATCTTAAAGCACCTCGAACTCCTTCATTCAACGAAAATGAGCTTCGCGATAAGCCGGAATGGGTGCGAAATAAAGCGCCTTTGTCAGCGCAGCAAATCGAAGACATGGATGCTCTTTATAAAAATCGCAAAGCATCGCTTCTTGGCACCGCTGATATGCTTGAAGCAATAATCATAACACTGGAAGAGCTCAATGAACTCGATAATACTTATATATTTTTCAGCTCCGATAATGGTTTTCACCAAGGCCAGCATCGCTTAGTATCCGGAAAAACTACGGCCTACGAAGAAGATATAGAAATTCCCCTGGTTGTTCGGGGGCCTAAAATTGCGCCTTCCACCACTATAGACGCTCTCACTGCCAATGTTGATTATGCGCCAACTTTTGCTGAAATCGCCGGTATACAAATTCCTGATTTTGTCGATGGAAGATCAATGCTACCCTTTTTAAAAGGCGAAGCACCCAAATCCTGGCGCGAGATGTTGTTACTCGAATTTGGCGGGCCCATCAGCATTACCCGAAAGAACGATAATCCACTGTTTGAACTACAAGATCCCTTCGATATCGAACTTCTTCGACATGGCAATCACAGTATACCTGCCTATATCGGCCTGCGCACCAATCATCCGCTGACTTATATTCACTATGCGAACGGCGAAAATGAGCTTTACTTCTTGGCACGCGACCCGCATCAAATGAACAATGCTTATAAAAAAACCAGCCAAGCACTAAAAGAAAAATTAAATAATGCAATAAATGAATTAAGGACGGCAAAAGGAGCCGCCCTACGGGATAAGGAGTGTTTCAAAAATTCTAATTAATTCATCATCATCAAAGTGCAGGTTGTTTGCATTTCACCACTACCCATAATTCTCGTTCTTCTAATGACGAGAGTTGAGGTCTCGCTCACCGTCATCTCTTCATCCATCATACCAAATTTTACCGTAAAGCTTTCACCTGGACGGTCATGCTGATGGGTAGCGTCCATAACTTTTGCCCCATCTTTGGTTGCGGTCATAAATTCTGTCATACAATCAGTGAGAGCATTTACCAACTGAACACTTTCCCTATCATAGTGAGTGAACCCACTGCTAAAACCAGTCAAACAACAAAAGAATGCGGCAAGGCCAATAATTTTTCGCATATAAAATCTCCCTTGAGGCCAAAAAAAGCTTGGCAAGGATATATATTTAATATGCTTGGAATTTGGCGTGTTTTTTATTCTAGCAAAAATTATTTTTGGACTAAGGGGCAGTCACTGTTTATTCGTTGATTAGCGCAAAGTAACAAAACTTGCGTAATGATCAGCGCTAAAATAAATATGAAGAAAATCTTTGCTATAAATTAATCTATATATATTACGACATTTATTTTTGTTTAACCCGCCTAGATCTGCGGCATAATATAAAGCAGGGGGGAAGCCATAAGTATTTCTAAA
>JBPOIV010000154.1:0-6289 GCA_052034245.1 Myxococcota bacterium | reverse complement strand
TATCCAGCAAAAGGCCGATCAATATTGCCAAGGGAACTATAGTTGCCATAAAGCACACGAGCTTAAAAGCTTGCTCAATCCACCAGGCGCGTTTTTGCTCGTTTCGCATTACCAAAAATCCTTATTTTTCTAACTACGTTTTTTCTTTTTAACTCTTTTACGCAAAATCATTTTACTGACTGAGTGAAAGCTAAAGGTCAGCACAAAAAGTAGCGTACCGACGGCAAAAATGGTGAGATACTCAATCGATTGTTGTGGCGTATCGCCCATGCTCACCTGAACAATGTAGGCGGTCATCGTCTGGATGGGTTCACGAACATCCAAAGTGAAGTTGGGCTTAAGGCCTGCGGCGATAGAAACGATCATGGTTTCGCCAATGGCGCGGGCAAAACCTAAGAAAATAGCGGCGATAATAGTTGAGCGGGCATAAGGTAGTACCACATAAAAAATAGTAGTTAGTTTGCGCGCGCCAAGGCTATAAGCCGCTTCTTTGAGATAGCGAGGAGTTTTATACATGGCGTCTTCGCATAATGACGAAATAGTAGGAACCAACATAAAACCCATGACCAAGCCCGGTGAGAGCGCGTTAAAACTATTGAGGGAGGGAATTATTTTCATGAGCATGGGCGTCACAATGGTGAGCGCAAAATAGCCGTAGACTACCGTGGGAATGCCGGCAAGTAACTCAAGCAGGGGCTTAATGATTTTTCTAAAGCGGGGTCCTGAAAATTCGCTCATGTAAATCGCTGCGAGTATTCCTAGAGGAGCAGCGGTCACGATGGCCACCATAGTAACTAATAAGGAGCCCGAAACCAGCGCCCAAACACCAAAGCGTTTAGTTGCAAAAAGTGGAGTCCAGACAGTGTCGAGAAAAAAATCGGCAAAAGAAACTAATTGGAAAAAAGCAATGGTTTTGCTGATGAGTACATATAAAACGCCGATGGTGACGAGAATGGAAAGAAAGGCTGAAAAAGCAAGAATTCCCTCCATTGATAGCTCGAGGATTTTTTCCTTCATTCCTCGTTTAAATGGCCTAGGCATCGTCATCTATGGACCCACTAACTTATCGAAATTCTTTTGTTGTTCATGCGGGGGCAAGGGTATAAAACCAACATCTTCCGCCACTTTGGCACAATTTTCTAGGTAAAAGCGTAAAAATTTTTTTGAGGCAGGGTTGAGATTTTTTTGATTGGCATAGATAAAAATAGGTCGCGACAATGGTGTATAAGCGCCGCTATGTATGCTGTCCTTGCTAGGAAATACGGCCGTAGAACCGCCTGATCGATCATCGATTACAGAAAGAGCCTTTAATTTTTCACGGTTCTCAATGTAGTAAGCATAACTAAAAAATCCTATGCTATCGACGTTTGAAAAGACTCCGTGCACCAAAACGTTGTCATCTTCGCTTGCGGTCACATCGCCGCGGCTTGCATGCTCGGTGCCGGTGACGACGGTGGTAAAATAATCATAAGTCCCCGAAGAGACTCCCGGCGAAAAAATTTCTAGTTTTCGATCGGGATAATTTTTATCAAGGTCGCTCCATTTAAGGATCTTCCCTTCAGCACTTGGCTCAAATAGTTTTTTTAGCATGCTAAGTTTTATAGAATTAAGCCATTTATTTTCATGATTCACGGCAACGACGATACCATCGATAGCAACGGAAAATTCGCTCACCTCCATGGCATTTTCAGCGCACAATATTTTTTCTGAATCCTTGATACGGCGAGAAGCGCCTATGAGGTTTACGCGCCCACTACAAAGTTTTTTAAAACCGCCACCCGTTCCAGAAATACCGATGCTAATATCACCTTCATGCTCTTTCTTAAATTCTTCAGCAATAGCCTCGGAAACAACATAGACCGTGCTTGAACCATCAAGCCGGATATTTTTTTCACTGGGAGCGCAGGTACAATTAGATTGGAAAATGCTGCCAATCGCGAGAACTCCTGCCACTATTTTTGCTATGGTATTCACGATTGCCTCAGCTAAATTTATTGAAAGATGCACCTGGTTGCGTTTGAAAAGCTTTTATCGAGCCTAAATGAGCGATTTTTTGTTCGGTTATAGCTCACTGATAGGTGCTTTGGATGGAAACAATGACAGTATTTTACCAATCATCAGAAAGAGCCACAGTCATGGTCGAGCCAAAATATGAAAAAGAGCGTTCGATGCCTGAGCAATCGCTCTTTGTGTTTTCCTATGCTGTAATCATTCGCAACATCGGTGATATTCCATTTCAAATAATGAAGCGCTCGTGGATAATCACCGACGCATTTTTCAACGTTGAAATGGTGGAAGGAGAGGGCGTTGTAGGGCAGCAGCCGCTGATTATGCCCAACGAGAGCTTTAGCTACGAAAGCCATTGCTCTTTAAAGACCAGCTTCGGCATGATGAAAGGACACTACACCGCCCAAGATGATGAGGGAAAAAGCTTTAACATCGAAATCCCTGAATTTGTACTTGCTCATCCCCATGCGGTGCAGTAGAAAAAGAGTCTATTTCCTAAAATATGTATGTGTTTTAGTGCTTAATTTCGATGTATTAATTATATCAGAGCTAAATAAGGCCGAAGCGTTGAAAAATATGGGGGATAGTATGTGCAGGTTTTTAATGATCTCGCACAAAGAATAAATGCCGGCGAAAAATTCCCAAATCGCACCTAAATAATGTTCTCACAACCTTTAAGAATAATTTGAAATAAACTTTATTTGGGTAGTTCCATATGCCCCGGCAGGGGCGCTTCAATCTTAAGTGGTGCTTTTTTAGGATAAAGCGGAAACTCAATGGCTTTTGCGTGCAGATGAAGCTTCAACTTTTTGGCGTTTTCTTTATCGTCGCCGTAAATATAATCACCGACTATAGGATGACCTAAATAGGCACAGTGCACGCGCAATTGATGGGTGCGGCCGGTGTGAGGAGAGAGCTCAAGCCATGAATAGCCACCCTCACGTTTTATGACGCGAAAATCAGTAAGAGCATTAAGCGTACCTTCCAGATCGGCCTTCATCCACCAGTGTTTTTTTTCGGGTGATTGTTTACTTAAAGGCACATCGATGCTCCCCGCGTCATCTTTAACCTCGCCATGTACTTTGGCGATATAAGTTTTTTTCACGAGGCCTTCGCTAAACAATGTAAGTAAGCGCCGCGCACTTTCTTTATTGCGCGCAAGAACAAGACAACCACTGGTGCCTAGGTCCAATCGATGAGCGAGCATGGGTGCTTTTGGCAGACCAAATTGTAAAAGATGAAAGTATTGCTCGAGATTATGCTGACTACCCCCTGCAGGATGTACAGGAATGCCCGAGGGTTTATTAAAGCCCAAGATAAGGCCATCGCGGTAGATAAGACGATCGAGAACTTCTTGATCAGACATTCTTTCTGAAGCTTTATATGACATAAAAAAACTATATACTTTAGTTTGTAAATGCCAAGAGACTATTGCAATAGTTTGGGAGTTTTAGGGTCGTCAAGTTATTATTTGCCATCCTCGTGCCGAGTTTATCATCTTCGTTCCCGGTTTTTCATCCTCGTACCAAGTTTGTCCTTTTCGCTTTCGGTTTGTCATCCTCGGGCTTGACCCGAGGATCCTTTTCTCTCAAGCGACGGGGAATTTGTGGATCCTCGGGTCAAGCCCGAGGATGACGAAGTTGAGAAGGATGGTGGCAAAGTACTGAACTAGTCATCTTCGTTCCCGGTTTTTCATCCTCGTACCGAGTTTGTCATCTTCGTGCCGAGTTTGTCATCTTCGTGCCGAACTTGCCATCTTCGCTCCGAGTTTGTCATCCTCGGGCTTGACCCGAGGCTCCTTTTCTCTCAAGCGATTGGGAATTTGTGGATCCTCGGGTCAAGCCCGAGGATGACGAAGTTGAGAAGGATGGTGGCAAATTAGGCGAGGATGATGATCAATCTGATGCGTTGATGGCCAACCCGAGGCAACAGGAGAACAATTGGGCCCTAATGATGACCCTAGCCGCATTTATGCGAGAACGCTCGTTTTTTGGCCAAGGCTATCTGTTCGGTTAAAAACTCACGCATGCTGATGTGATCAGCGGCCAGTTGCTGAGGGATAAAAGACTGCGTGGTAAGTCCGGGTAGGGTATTGATTTCCAGAAAGTAAAAACCATCTGGCCCCAGTATCAAATCGGTACGCGAATAGCCGTATAAAGATAGAGAAACGTGGGCTGCGACGGCCAAACGTTGAGCTTCGCCCGTCGCCATTTCCGAAAGATCGGCCGGGGTAAGTTCTTTTGAGCCTGCGCCTAGATATTTGCCTTCATAATCAAAGTGGCGTTCTTTATCCATAACAACTTCGGTGATCGGCAAGGCCCGCGGGCCTTCTGGCCCGTCGATAACACCCACCGTAAATTCGCGGCCCTTGATCAATTGCTCACAAAAATACTCATCATTAGGATGGTTTAAAATATTCTCTATGGCAGAATCTATATTGCTTTCATTGTATAAGAAATAGCAGCCTAAAGAAGAACCACCACGTACTGGTTTAATGATCGCAGCACCGTATTCTTTTAAGAAATCAGTGATTTCTTTTAATATAGTGTCTTTATTAGTGATATTAAGCGGCTTTTCAGCGGCCAATTTTATAGGAAAAGAGCGCAATACTTGTTTGGTTTTTAATTTGTCAAAGGCATTTTTTGAACTCTGAGCATCGGAGCCAGTGAAGGCGAGGCGCTCATCTTCAAAAAGCTTTTGTACAAAACCGTTTTCACCTGAGCCACCATGTAAGCCCAGCACGAAACAATGTTCTTTGGCCTGCGGGCTTTTGAGCGCATCGTTGATGGAGGGAAAAAGCGGGGTGCTTTGAGGCTGAAATTCCTTAGTAAAGACATCCTTATGCGCAGCTAACTCTTCAGGATTTATTTGGTAGATTGGGCCCTTAGGATGCCAAAACCATAACTGTGCATCGCCCAGAGCTTGCGCCATACATTGAGCAGAGGCTACTGAAACTAATCGTTCGTTAGATTCGCCGCCAAATAATAAAATTATATTTTTGCTCATACCCTGGTGCTTCCTTATAGCATGTAATAAATAGTTTCATTGAAATCATATCGTTTATTGCAAGGAATAGCTATGGCAGGAATTTCTAACATAGTAGTTAAGGGCGCACGCGTTCATAACTTAAAAAATATCGATGTTTCGCTGCCTCGCGATCAGTTAATTGTCATTACAGGATTATCGGGTTCAGGCAAGAGCTCATTGGCTTTCGACACCATCTATGCCGAAGGGCAGCGACGCTATGTCGAATCACTATCGAGCTATGCCCGACAATTTTTGCAGCTCCAAGATAAACCTGATGTGGATCTTATTGAGGGCTTATCGCCAGCCATTAGCATTGAGCAAAAAACTACCAGCAAAAATCCTCGCTCGACCGTTGCCACGGTCACCGAAATTTATGATTATTTTCGTCTGCTTTTTGCGCGTATCGGTCAGCCTTTTTGCTACCAATGTGGCAAAGCGATTTCGCAAAAATCCGCGAGTGCCATAACTGATACCGTGATGGCTATGGGCGAAGGCGTACGCATCAGTATTTTATCACCTATTATTCGTGCGAAAAAAGGTGAGCATAAAGCTGAACTTGAAAAGCTGCAGAAGGAAGGCTTTGTTCGCGTTCGAGTTGATGGCACGGTCCGCTATTTAGAAGAAGATATTGAGCTAAATGCAAAAACTAAGCACTCCATTGATCTGGTCGTCGATCGTATGGAAATCGCTAAAGGCGAGCGTCCACGTATCGCAGAAGCCATTGAGCTGGCTTTGAAAAAATCTTCGGGCTTGGTAATAATTCAGCGCCATGACGGTGAGAAAACCAGCGATGAGCTTTTGAGTGAGCATTTCGGCTGTATTGATTGCGGCATTTCTTTTCCTGAGATTGAACCGCGTATGTTTTCTTTCAATGCGCCCCAAGGAGCTTGTTCGGAATGCAATGGTCTCGGTAATTTCTTGCATTTTACCGAAGATAAAATTATTAAAAACCCCAATCTCAGTCTAGAAGATGGGGCCATATCGCCCTATTCTGCCAATACGAAGGGCTATTATTATCAACAAGTTTTGTCGGTAGCAAAAGCCTACGATGCACCCTTAGATGTGCCGTGGAAAAAACTTTCGAAGAAAGCCCAAGATGCCATTCTTTTGGGCTCGGATAAACGCATTGATTTCGTTTTTAAGGCCGATAAAAGCCGCCGAACGCATCGTTTTAGCCGCGTTTATGAGGGCCTCATAAATCAACTTCAGCGCAGGTTCTCTGAGACCGATAATGAAAGTATTCGTGAAGAGCTCG
>JBPOIV010000172.1:0-10740 GCA_052034245.1 Myxococcota bacterium | reverse complement strand
TATTTTCACTATAAGCCAAAGCTTAGAGGCCGCTCGTCCTGATACCAGCGCTAATAAAGCAATAGCTCTTGCGTTAGATATTTTTGACATCAAAAAAACAAACCTCACAGCACACCCTGATTGCCCCGGGCATTTTCATGGCACAAATGAAAATTATAGGGCCGCCGCAGGCTTTGCCAGTATGTTTTGCGCATGCAACAAATGGAGCCTAGCCTTTTTCTTAGGTCTCAATGCCATCTCTCCTCATGTATGGGACTCGGCACAAGCCACTGAAATTAAAAAAACATACAACATCGATGCCGAGCCTACTCCCAACTATTGGTCCTTTGTTGCGAAAAATATTGCCTATTCAAGTCTTGCCATAGCCACGCCACAGGTCCTATTTGGTAATACATCTATCTTTCGCAAGTTAGCTACACTGGGTCTAGCAAGCGTGGCTGCAGGTCCCATGATTCTTGAAAAAATATACAATAATTACGGCGTTGGTTTTGGCCCCTTTCCTAGCCAGGTTGCTACCTATGTTGGAACTTTTTCGAACAAGCAATTAAAGGCTCAAGCTTATAGCCAGGACGACTATGATTTACCGCAATTATTAGGGCGCAGAACATGGACACAAAATAGCTATTATAACATGTATTATAACATGTATTATAACATGTATTTCAACCTTACGGCTCCTGTGATTGCCCTTATCCACCGAGATTTTCCCGAGTGGCAATATATTACCTTGATAGGAGGCAATAAAGCTGGCGTTCTCTATCGTGAGAAATCTTCGGAGGCAGATAAATTCGTTACGTGGGAACAGATGGAGGAACTCATGGACTTCAACCATGGAAAAAACACTGCACGCTTAACCAAGCTTGCTAAATTCTTGGGTCTACCTTTCGGCAGATTTAATTTCATTACTATAGACCGCCAGCAACAACCATTGCACAACCTTTAACCTGGCAAAAAATATTATTTGCCAGTGTTTTATTAAATCGATTATTTTTTACAGAGAAATTTATGATTAAAAATATATTTACTTATCTTTTATTATTCAGCCTTTCCGCTTTTTCCTTAGATGACGAGAGAATCGTGCCGTCGAGCCCCGCCGAAGATTGGCAGCCGACTGTGGAGTTTAGCGATGATTGCGGAGCAACGTATGCGTTGGCAAATTTTTTGGCACTTTCAGAAATAGAACACAATATTTATGATATTGCGCACTTGCACTATCTTCGAAAACCTACTGCCTCCACTAAAAATCTCGAAGACTATGCCCGTGTGTTTGCCGTTACTCATGGCCTTTCTGTCTTATCGCGATTTAACCCGGTCCTAGCAAGGTTATGGGGTATTGGACTTTTTTCATATTCATTAACGCTGCCAAACTTCGGTGGAGAACTATTTCGTACGGCGCTTTTTGTTGCATTAGCCAAAATACCTGATCTCGTTCACACCCCATCTTTGTATTCTTCAGCATTTAAGTGGGCGATTGCTACAGCGCCCTTGGTAGCGTTGTGGGGATTAGACTCCTATGCTGCAAAACAAAGATGGCTAGATCCTAAGTTAGTTATGATTAATGGAAACCTAATTTCTGGTGTGGAATCTAATCTAATAGCTATGAAGATCGTGAATGAACAAGAAATAAAATCAACACTACAAGAAGAACTTGAAAAAAATAAACCAGTAATAACTTTTATTAATGAGAATGGTGAGATCAACTACATCACTATATCCGGATTATCTTTAGATAAAGATACTTTTACTTATTTTAAAGGTGCAGAGAAAAAAACTGCGCCGGTGGACCAGCTCTTGGCGCAAATGGCAAAGGCATCCAGCATATATAATTTGAAAGGCCCTTACTTGCTCATTTACTGGAGCAATCAAGAAAAATCGGAAGATACTAAAGAGCTAAACAGAAAAACCCATGAGGGTTTAAAAAAGATACATAGTTCGCGTCTGGATGACCTACGCTCTTTATCACCTGAGATGTAAATAGCAGGCTATTAACCATAGACCTCCCGCTTAAAGCGGTGCTTGTCGAGCCCCACGGCATCTACCACTTCTTGCACCCATTCCATAAAACGCGGCTTAAGTTCTTCGGGGCTTTTGGCCGCTTTTTTTTGCCATTTGGTTATGGCCGGGCCACAAGCAAAAAGAATAGTTTTTTCCTTGTCGTGAAAAAGTGGTGCCATCTGCGCGAGGCTTGGGCGGCCGGCAAAATAATTATCGCCAAGAGCTTGATGTTCTTTGGTCAAGAAATACTGCGTCCGCAATTGCTTTGGAAACTGCGCTGAAAGTTTTTTCAGCTCTTCGTGAAAAATAATATCTTGCACGGCTTTATTCACAAAAATCAGCGTATGATGGTGGCTACTTTTTTTAGCGACAAGCTCATCTTTGATAATAGAAAAACTCGGCACCACCCCCGAGCCTGCCACCAAATGCACGACGTGATTACTATTTTCGCGCAGCTGCTCAGGCATTACATAAGCGCCGGAATAACCAATAAATTCAAGCTCGCGGCCAAGAAAAATATTTGAGGCTAAAAAGGGCGACAATAAGGGTGGAAAAGCATCGGGCCCGGGCTCATAGCTTTCAGGTTTTATGGTGATGGCAATATGCTCTTCATAGGGCGCCGAGGTCAGCGAATAGGCGCGAATGGGCTCTTTTTTGCCTTTTTGATGCTCAAAATATCGTACAAAATCGCGAAGTTCAGGAAATTGCTTCGGATCAATGCTGATAAATTGCCCGGCTAAATAATTTTTATCGACGCTATTTACCTTGATTACCAAGGTCCATGTATCAGGCGTTTCTTTGATCGCTTCAATGATCTTGCCACGCATAGTTCTAATTTTTTTGCCGCTATAGATTTCATCATTCATAGATTTTCTTGGCACCGCTTGTTCTTAAAGGCCTATCTGCTAGCCTTTCTTTTGAGCTTTTATTAATGTGTATATACTTTTTTTACTGGGCCAAGGGGCAAAGTACATGCTCGATCGGGAAGTAGATATAAAGCCCCTCAAAGTTTCGCAGTTGGTGGCACTCCTTAAAAAGGACATTGAAGAGCAGCACCGCTTTGTCCGCGTCATTGGCGAAGTGAGCTCTTTTAAACAGTGGCATTCAGGTCATTGCTATTTTGATATCAAAGACGAAAGCGCTCTTATTCCTGCGGTAATGTTTAAGCCCCATTTTGCTCGCGTTCCTTTTAAAGTCAGCGACGGTATCGAGGTGCTTTTTAGTGGACGCTTGAGCGTTTATCCGGCCAATGCTCGCTTACAAATGGTCGTTGAAAACATGGAGCCTTTGGGCGCGGGAGCTTTGGCCCTCGCCTTTGCGCAGCTCAAAGAAAAATTAGAAAAAGCAGGTCTATTTAAAGCCGAACATAAAAAAGAAATTAACTTTTTTAATCGTAGCGTAGGCATTGTTACTTCTTCCCATGGTGCTGTGCTTCGCGACATGGTGCGCCTTTTAAAAAATCGCCTGCCCGGCATCAATATTTTGTGCGCTTTTGCCCGCGTTCAAGGCAGCGGCGCTAAGGAAGAAATCGCAAATGCGATCGAAAGGCTCGATGCAAGCAAAGAATGCGATGTTATCATCGTTGGCCGTGGCGGCGGCTCGCTTGAGGATCTGTGGGCTTTTAACGAAGAGCTCGTGGCACAGGCGATTTTTAAAGCCAAGACGCCCATCATCAGCGCCGTAGGTCATGAAACCGATTTTAGTATTAGCGACATGGTTGCCGACGTGCGCGCTGCCACCCCAAGCCATGCAGCTCAAATCGTGGCGCCTCTTTTAAGTGCCTTGCAAGAAGATTTAGCGCAGCATTTATTTGCCTTGACGTCTCGACAAAAAGCTTTTTTCTCGCGCTTTCGTCTGGATCTTATGGAGCACAAAAAGTTCATTAAAGATCCAAAAGTTTTGCTTCATCGCCATTGGCAAGAACTTGATGAACTAGCGCAGCGATTACAAAAACTCGCTCCTCATCGACTTTTGCGCCTAAGACAAGAACAACTGCATCAAATAAAACAAGATTTGGCAACGAAAAATCCTTTCCAAAAGATTAAACTTGAGCAGCTTAATTTAAGAAGCACGGCGAAACAGCTTAATGAAACGATGAAGAAGCTCGTACAAAAACATCGCCATTGGTTGATTGAAGGCATCGCCAAACTTGATGCGCTCTCACCTCTTCGTGTCTTAGCGCGCGGCTTTACGCTCATCGAAGAACATGGGTCCGGGCGTATGCTTACCAAAGCTGCAGAAACAAAAGACCAACAAAAAATTAGCATTCGTTTTCAAGATGGCGTCGTTGGCGCCTTAATTACTAATCCAGAGGAAAAAAATTATGAATTGTGATCCTAAAAACGCTAGTTTCGAAACACTCATGGCCGAGCTTAAGAAAACACTTGCTACTTTGGAGAATGGCGATTTGCCGCTTGAAGAAAGTATGAAGGCTTATGAGACCGGCGTTATGCTCGTGCGCACCGCCGAAGAAAAAATTGCCGCCATGGAAGGTCGCATGGAAGAAGTTTTAGCTGACGGCAGCAAGAAGCCCTTAACTATCGCTGAAAACAATGGAGCAAGCGATGTGGCCTGAGCTTAAAGCTTTAAAGGGTGCTTTCGAAGAAGAGCTAAAAAAGCCGCTCTTTGAAAAAGGCCCAAGCAAAGAGCTCAGCATCGCCATTGATTATGCTTTGTCGTCGGGAGGCAAACGCTTGCGACCCTTGCTCGTGCTTAGCGTGGCCCAATCACTCGTTGCTAAAAATGGGCTTAAGCTCGCCATGCCCGCGGCCTTGGCCGTCGAATATATTCACACTTATTCGCTCATTCACGACGATCTCCCTTCGATGGATAACGATGATTTCCGGCGCGGCAAAGCAAGTTTGCACCGTAAATTTGGTGAAGGGTGCGCTATTTTAGTGGGCGATGCTCTTCTGGCGGATGCTTTTTTTCTTGCAAGTCAGGCAAAATTTAATGCTTTAGAACAATGCCGCGAGCTCGCCAAAGCTGCGGGCCGTAGCGGTTTGGTTCTTGGACAAATCTTGGATATAAGCAGCGCACAGCAAAAAGAAATCAATCATGAAGAATGGCAGCGCATTAACTATCACAAAACCGGAAAGCTCTTTGAATGCGCCGCAGTTTTGGGCGCTCTCAGTGTGAATGCACCAAACACTGTTGTTGCGTGCATGCGTGAGATGGGTCGCCTTTTTGGCGAAAGTTTCCAACTAAAAGATGACCTCGACGATAATCAGGGCTTATGCCAAGCACTACCAAGAGAAGAAATCCAAAGATTATTAAACAATAACCTTATTTCTATGCGTGAGCTTCTAAAAGATTATGCATTGCTGCGCCAATTAGTCGAGCTAAGTTTTACTTAGCCACCAAATTTTTCCTTCGCTGCTATTAAGGTAAAACCTCAAAATAGAGCGATGTATGAGAAAATTAGGTAGTTTGGCGGCGAGCCTTTTAAGTCTTTTAGCAAGCACTTCTTTCGCAGAAATTACTCTTGGTCCTAAATGCGAAAGCGATATCAATAAGCTCGCCTACACCATGGGCCAAATTAGCTATGATGAAGGTGAGCCTTATTGCAACTTTATCGAGGAGATTCAAGCTTCTCACAAACAATCGCCCTATGGCGTGAGTTATTTGCAGGAAATCGTCACCATTCGAGTGCGTTACGAAGAAGCTATCTTTGAAATGGTCGTGCACCCCCACCTTGACGCTAATGGTTGTCTTATCGAGGAAGTCAAATTCAGCGCACAATAAAGGCCAAATCATATAAAAAGTTCCGCAACAAAATCTCGTGTTTAAGAATATAATAATAGCGTTCAATATTTTAGACACGAGATAATTATGATTCCACAATCTGTTTTGGAAAGTCTTTTAAAATATTCAAACACCTTTGTTTTTAGCCTTATTACTTTTGCCATAGTTCATGGGCTTATCCTCGTTCTTCTGCAGCGTCGAAAAAAAGAAGAAACTCTATGCAATATTGCTACTTATGTAGGTTATTTCATAATCAAAAGATATCTTGTATATGCGCTCACTATAGGATCTTTTAATTTTGCTTACGCCCACCGATTGATGAGTAGTAATTCGTCGATAATAAACTTAATTATCTGCGTCATTTTTGTTGATTTTCTATATTATTGGAAACATCGCTTCGAGCACACAACGCGCATTTTATGGGCCGCCCATTCAGTGCATCATAGCTCCTCAGAATTCAATCTTAGCACTGCCCTACGCTTGCCATGGCTTACGCCTTTTTATTCCTGGATGGCCTACTTGCCTGCTTGCTGGTTGGGGTTTCATCCCGGGATGGTCGCTTTTTCCATCGCGGTGGTGCTAGGCTTTCAATTTTTAATTCACACCGAAAAATTTGGCAAAAATAAAATTCTCGATTTCATTTTCAATACACCTTCAAACCATCGAGTGCATCACGGAAGTAATACAGAATATCTCGATAAAAATTACGCGGGTATTTTTATGGTTTGGGACCGATTATTTGGCACCTACCAAGAAGAAAAAGCACAAGTCATCTATGGCCTTACCACTCCCATCGGCACCGCTGAGCCCTTTAAAGTTAACTTTCTTGAATTCCTCACGCTGTTAAAAACACTTACATTGAGACATCCACTTAAAAGCCTGCACGCCATTTTTTCTCCGCCCGGAAGTGAAATGACCAGCAAATAAAAAATGCACAATAAAAGCCCTAAAGAATTTTTTATTCATCCTTGACGCTTTTTCTTTTTTCGACATTATGCGCGCCTTGAAAAAAAGGTTGAGCAGGGGTGGCCGCTAAGCTTCCCCTACAGCAAGCGCATGGTGGTTGGGCATGAGAGCTTTTTTACTAGTATTTTTTTTAGCACAAGGACTCAGTGCCCTTCCAACATGGTTGCCCCTCTTTTCTTGGGCACAATTAGTCGAAGATACCAAAGAATATAATCTCATAGAGTGTCTTGGCCCCGAGGAATCGATTCCTTTCCGCCTAACGCGTTTGATTTATGAAAATTATTTAGAGGACTTCAATTATGCTCACGAAAAATTCTTAAATAGCGACCCAACCGTTAACCAAAACCTGCTTTTCGAATACTTTTTGCTCGTCGATCTTATCCTGTCTGATTTTCCTCCGGATAACTATATTTACGTTGGCGTTGGTGCAAGTCCAACATTCATCATGGCTATTCTAGAGAGCCTGGGTCCCTTGATTGAGACCAAATACCTGCCTCTTGCGATAAAAAATGATGCGCCAATAATTTTTACGAAAGCAACACATCGCTTGGTGCAAACGCACATGCACGACACGCTTTCTCATCAAAAAAAATATCTTTTGGTCGACTACACCAGAACCGGAAAATCTCTGGAAGCCGCGATGCAACTAATGCGCATATTTTGCCAAAACAATGAGCGCGTAGCCACACTCGCCTTAAGAGCATTCAACGAAGAAAAAGCCCCAATCTTTCTCACCAATTTTATCCGCATGCCACAAAATATCGAGAGACATATTTACGAAGAACACGGCAAAAAATACCGCAAATATCCACGCATCGAACTAGAAGAAATAAATGAATGGTCCGCGCCCTTGCGGGAGAACGATGAGTATGGACGTTTGAAAGGATTTTTTGAGACTTTGAGTAGAAGGAGGGCGGGGTTGTGAATAGTGTGATTATAGAAGAATTGAGTTCCTTTTTTTATAAATTCTCTTCCCCTATCAGGCGTTTATAAATTTAAAATAGCGTACGAATATCGGTAGATTTTTCTGGACAAAAGTCCCCTAAATTTATTAGCCTCTCTTTTCATAGGGGAGAAAAAATGAAATATTTGTTTTATACGATAATTTTTTTTATCGTCTTTTTAACACAACAAACCACTGCCACCGCTAGCCCATCACTAAATGCAAATTGTGCCTACGCGGTATCTACACCACGAAACGGCATGGGAGTCATATTCAATGATTCATGTGAGGTTGCCTATGTCCTTCCGCCTAAAAATGGCTCTGCCGAGGTAGTAAACTTAGCACGCACTACTAATCTTCAGTTTTGCCCGGCCATTAAAAATATAGGACAGGTGGCTTCCAAGACCGTTAACTCGATGGTCTTTATTGCAGATAAAATAGAAAAAATGATTCAAGACTTTGATCCCTTGGACAAAGAACTAATTGAACTGCGAATTAAAGTTGCCGAAAGTAAATCCCAACGCGATAATGCTCATTCAATATTGGAAGAAGCACAAACTCACTGGAAAGAGCTAAAGATGGCTTGCGTAAAAAGGAAAGAACCTTTGAAGAATGTCTTGAAGATAATTTAAAGGAAACCCAACTATGCGAAAATCAGAAAAAAGCATGGAAAGAGGCAGAGGAAGAAGCGAAGGAATTTCGTACTAATGAATACCGTGAAAAACGAAATAAAGCCGAAATATCCGAAGAAAAGTTCAACGAATTTTCTTCAAAACTAACGGAATTTTCTCGCAGATTTTCTGAGGCCATTTCGCCCATGCTTGATCTTCAGCAACGCCTTTGAGATTTAACTGCCAGGATTATTGTATTCTACAAGGTGTATGTCAACATCGAAGGTGCTTCCGGCCAAATAATTTGGACTGTTGGGTGGGACCAATTGCTGGAAGAATACAAAAAGTTAAATCCCAATATATTGGTAAACTGGACACGACTGCCTATTAAAGAAGCAGAATTAGTAAGTACCGTCAAATTTCCAGGGTCCGTGCAAGAAGTAGGAAGCATTTCTGCTCTTAAATCTGCTTTAATACCAGGGGCCAAACCGACAGGGTATTCGGGGTTAGGCAAAGGAGAGAAAGTTGTCGAGGCGCAATCTCAACCCTCTTCGTCGACGGAGGCAAACTCCATCTTTGGTAATAGTATAGCGGGACAAATAGTATTGTCACTCGTTGGAGCATGTCCCTATTTCCAAGATATGAATAATAAAACCAGCTTAAATTTTAATGAACTTACGAATCATATGACTGCTAATTTAATCTACTCATATGAGGTTGCCGCTTTGCGGGGCTATTCAGCTCAATATAATTTATCGAATCTATTACGTCGTATAGAAGAAAATACAAAAAGTGGCGGTTTTTTTTCGACTCAGGTAGCACACAACCTGACCGAAAATAAAGATGTTAAAGATTGGTTTACCATTAATTTTACGAACAACTCTAAAGAGTTTGAATATACTGCCGAAGAACAAAAAGAAATTACTCAAACGGTAAAACAAGAGTTAATGGACCGGGCAATGCAACAATTTTCAGGCTTGAATGCCGGACCTAGCGTGGCGTTGCCATTACCCCAAGCCGAACAGAACGGGGCGGCAATGGCCAGTGTAGGTCTTCGAAAATGCATGTTTTGGTATTGCCAGGCCGGTTCTATTATATTGGGAATAGCAAATTCTATCTGGGGCAAAAGCGAAGCAGTAACCAATTTCCATCGCAACAATAATGTTTGGGTAACAGAAAAAGTTCAAGGTATGCAAATTGTTCTTCGTTCCAGCTCACTCGCATTTAAACCACAAATTTAAACATTTTTTTAAAGATTTGATACTAACATTTGTCGTAACTAAGCCTTAATGACCTTAAGGCTCTTTTTTTTGGTTAATATATCATGAAAAAAGCAACTTATCTCTTAATGTTTTTTAGCACGGGATTTGTGACTTTCTTTATAAAAAATTCTTACTTCGATCAGCATCCAGCGAAAAAAATGGATGAGGTAATGCTAACACCCATCTTCGAGAAGAATGAAAAACTAAGCCATGGCGAAAATTTGCTTAGAACTGGAAGCCCTCTTGAACAACCAACTCATGCGGAGCCTACAGAAATTATAGGAAATAATATCCACATCGAAACAAAAATTTCTCAAATTGAAGAAAAACTTCAAAAAGAAAACACCATCGAGCGTTTGAACCAAGGTCATCTAAAAACCCTCGAAAAGGTGGAAGCAGAAGAAACACTGGCGAAGTTAGCTCGGCTGAGAGAGGAGAAGCTAAATAGTCAGATCGAATTAATCAAACAAGAGTTGGCTATTCTTCAATCAAACCATCAAACCCGCTTAACATCTTATGGGATTAAATAATCATGTTGACACCATTAAGAAAAAACTTCATTTCCGTCCTCCTACTTCCATCATTTCTCTCTTGCGCTGTGCCTAAAAATTATTCTCCAGCCGTTAATACACAGCCCCTAACAATTACGCCGATAGAAAAAGAGCCAGAATTTTTTTTACCAGCTACGTCGGAAGATCAAAAACCCGCTCGCCATTTATTCACTTTAGCTTCAGATACTTCGCCAGAGAAATTATCTGCGCGTCTAGATGCAGAAGGCGTAGTTACTATACTTAACTATCCTCAAGAGTGGACTGGTCGAATAATTCTTTCTCGCTTTGACGGGCAAAATAGCTCTCACGCTTTATTCTCCCCGGAATTTTGTCGAGAGATAAGTAAGTTAGCGGATTATGGCCATCAAGCTTTAGTAAGAACCGGATACCAATCGGTAGTACTGCTCGAACTTCCGAATTTCCTGTCTTCGGATTTTCTTTCCATTCTTAGGCAACAAGCAAGTAAATATGGCATAAAAATGCCTCTTAATTCCCTCGCTAATCCGATTGAACGCTCCTCGGCGCATATCGATCTCGTTCTTGATGACGAGGCTATATCTAAAAAAACAGGAAAGATCCCAGAACTTATCGAGCAATTTAACCTTGCTCGACGGGGTTCAGAATTCGCGGGGAATTATCACAAACTTTTGGTGATTTCAGGGGATATT
>JBPOIV010000190.1:0-14455 GCA_052034245.1 Myxococcota bacterium | reverse complement strand
CTTGCGTGCAAAACAAAGACGACGACCATGAAAAATTAAAGCGTGATGTGCTTTAAGCCAAAGTTCTTTTGGGAAAAGCTCCATCAGAGCTCGCTCTATCTTATCCGGATGAGTTTCCTTCGTAAGTCCTAAACGCTGTGAAATACGTGACACATGAGTATCAACGGCAATGGCCGGCTCGCCAAAAGCATTGGCAACAATAACAGCCGCAGTTTTTTTACCCACTCCTGCAATACTTTCTAAAAGCTCGCGTTCTTTTGGTACTTCACCATGAAACTCTGCAATAATTTTTTGCGCTGCTAAGACCAAATGTTTGGCCTTATTGCGATAAAGTCCCAAGGTTTTAATAGAGGGCTCAACATCGCTTGCTTTTGCCTGGGCAAAATCACGCACGGACGGAAATTTCTTGAACAAAGCTTTTGATATTTCGTTAACTTTTTTATCCGTACTTTGGGCAGAAAGTGCCACTACCACCAAGAGCTGCCACGGGTCCTTTGCGTCATATTCCAACTCAATTTCTGCATTGGGATAGGTGTCGATTAGCCGCTCTAAAATGACTAAGGCTTTATTTTGTGATGATTTAGCTATCATGCGCTCAGGCTAGCATCGTTAACACACTTTACCAGCGGCCTTTTTGGCCTAAGCCCTGGTGACAAAAAGGCCAAATCTACTAAGGTCCTAGGAAAAATTGGCATTAAATAGGACTTTTATAAAAACCATATAAGTTTTTCCTTTGATTTTTAGCTAATTTATAACGTTCTAATAAAGTAGGTTTTATGACTAAGCGCGAAACGTGGAGTTCCAAACTCGGATTTATTTTAGCGGCAATTGGCTCGGCCATAGGCCTTGGAGCCTTGTGGAAGCTGCCTTATGTAATGGGACAAAATGGCGGTGGCGCTTTTATTTTATTATTCGTTGCTTTTAACTTTATTATCGGCCTCCCTCTTTTCATCGGCGAGCTTATTTTGGGCCGCCAAAGTAATCGCGGTATCGTTTCTTCCTTCATGGCATTTTCCAATAAAGGAAGCGCGTGGAGCATGGTGGGTTGGCTCACGGTGCTCGTCTCTTTGCTTATCCTAGGCTGGTATTGTGTCGTCGCTGGCTGGGGTATTTGCTATATTTTACTTTCACTCACTGATTCTTTTCAGGGCCTATCGGTGGAAGAAATCGGCCAAAGTTTTGATACCTTTCGCCAAGCCGGCAGCCTTAATGTGACTTTTCAAGTGATGTACATCGCTCTTAACGCTGTGATTTTAGCCAAAGGTCTTTCAAACGGCATTGAGAAGTGGAGCAAAGTCATGACCTCCGGCCTCTTCGTAGTGCTCGTGGGCTTGGCGCTTTATTCTTCACAATTGCCTGGTTTTGCTGAAGCCGTGCGTTATTTGCTCTATCCAGATTTTTCAGCGCTCACGCCAAGAGGAGTGCTGCAAGCTTTGGGACTCGCACTTTTTACCCTGAGCCTGGCCTACGGCGTGATGGTCACCTATGGTTCTTATTTGAAAAAAGACGACGATATTCCAAAAACGGCAGTTATCGTCGTGATTGCCAACTTAGTGGCAAGCATTCTCATTGCTATAACTATTTTCCCCATGATTTTTAGTTTCGGTTTTGCGCCGCAATCAGGCGAAGGCCTCATTTTTAAAACTTTGCCCTATGTTTTTGAGCAGCTCCCAGGCTCCATGATTATTGCTTTGGTATTTTTCACCTTGCTTTTATTTGCAGCCCTGACCTCGTCATTGTCGATGTTTGAAGTAGTGGTCGCTAATTTTACTGATTTGACCGGTATGTCGCGTAAAAAAGCTGTGCTCATAAGCTCAGTTATTGTGTTCTTTTTGGGCCTTCCTACTGCCTTTACTGGCGAGAACGGTATTTTTCCTGCATGGGAACGTATCTTTGGCGAATCCTTCATGGAAACCAATATTTTATTGGTGGATTGGATTTTGGTCATTGTGGCCTTATTCACAACGATTTTCATCGCTTATAAACTCAGTTCCGAAGTGCGCAGTGAAGGCTTTGTCTCGGGTTCAAAATATTCCTATCTTTATGGACCGTGGATCTTCTTATTGAGAACCATTGTTCCTTTGGCAATTTTTTTGGTTATTGCTCAACGCGCGCAAATAATTCACTTCTAAGAGGCCTTTTATGGAAACAATTCGTCGTGAACATTGGCGTTCGCGTCTAGGTATTATTTTTGCAACCAGCGGTTCGGCTATTGGGCTTGGCACTTTATGGAAGCTTCCTTATTTGGTGGGGCAGGGCGGTGGCGGTGCATTTATCGTCATGTTTTTGGTTTTTACCTTGCTTTTGGGCACGCCCTTATTTGTCGCGGAGCTGGTTTTAGGAAAGCACTATCAAAAAAGTGTACTCAGTATTTTCAACCAAGTTCCTTCCCGCTCCGGCGCCATTTCTCTACTCGGCTGGGTTGCTATTCTCGCAACTTTTTTGATTGCCGGTTGGTACGGCGTCGTTTCAGGCTGGGGCATAAATTATTTGGTGATGGCGCTGACCGATGCCTTCAGCAATCGCACGCCTGAAGATTTCAATGTCATTTTTTCCGAGTTTAGAGGCTCGGGACTTTTGAACATGCTCTGGCAGGGAATTTTCGTAGCCATGACCTGTCTGATTTTGGCTCAAGGGATCAAAGACGGCATCGAGCGTTTTAGTAAATTATTTTTCTCGCTCTTGTTTTTGCTCGTGATTGCCCTCTTTTTCTATGCCATGGGATTGAGTGGTTTTGAGCAAGCTCTCAATTACATTCTTGCCCCTGATTTTTCCAAAATTGACCGTGCCACGGTGCTTGCAGCCTTAGGATTAAGCCTTTTTACGCTGAGTCTGGGGCAAGGAATTATGGTCACCTACGGGAGCTATTTGAGCAAAGGGCAAAGTATATTTCGCACGGCCTTTATCGTAAGTTTTTCGGTGGTGGCCATTTCGATTTTAATTTCGCTAATGATTTTTCCGATGATTTTTACTTTCGGCTTTCCACCAGAATCCGGCGAGGGCTTACTCTTCGTCACCATGCCCTTTGTCACCGAACAATTACCTGGCTCCATGGCTATTTCAGCGCTCTTTTTCATCTTGTTGATTTTTGCGGCTCTTACTTCCTACATCGGACAGCTTGAAGTATTGGTCTCATGTTTCATGGAAAGTTTTCAGCTTTCGCGCTTAAAGTCTTCGATTGTTTCAGGAATAGGCTGTTTTATCGTCGGTGTGCCCATCGCTTTGATGATGAGTGAGTACAATCCTTATCCAAGTTTTGAAGCTATATTCCATCGCAATATTCTTGATACGACCTATATTTTGATCGATTGGCTTTTGATCATATTCTCCTTGGGAATATGTGCCGTCGTGGGCTATAAAATTGCTCCCGACGAACTCGCCCACGCTCTCAATATGAAAATCACCGATGTCGGTTTCATTGTATGGCGCTTTTTAATTCGTTTTTTGGTGCCTCTTTGTTTGTTGGTGGTGGCCTTTTCGCGTATTGGTTGTCAATAAAGAAAAATGCTTTGATTATGTGCTATGTATGGATGAAACGCCATTTATCGCGAGGTAGTCCATGTCAAAGTATTGTCCCGTTTGCAAAAGTGAATTTCGCGACAACCTAAGTATTTGCCCTAGTGATGAAACTAAATTAGTGGATGAGCTCTTAGAAGACGACTTATTGATTGATATTTACTTGGCTAAAGATGAAATCGAGGCCGAGCGCATTGTGAGCTTATTGCTTTCGGAAGGTATTCGTTGCCAGGAAAATCGTAGCGGTATTTCGCAGTTGCCCGGAGTTGGTGACGAAGTATATGCCATTATGGTAGCGAAAAGCAGCTATAAAGAAGCAAGAATGCTGCTTGAGCAAGCACGTCATGATCAAGTAATTTCGACTTTTGGAAGTTTCATATAGGACAGCATATGGATAGCGTAAAATTAGTGCCGAGAACGTATTCCCAAAGCATTCCCTGGGTCTTATTGACGGCGACGATTCTTACCGCGCTTTTGTATCTGGTACCATTTTTACGACCCTTGGCCTATCCATTTTTGTTATTGTCGACGCTGGTGCATGAGATGGGCCATGGTTTTGCCGCTATTTTGGTGGGCGGCCATTTTTCTTCGTTTATGCTGTGGGCCGATGGCTCGGGCGCGGCTCAAATAAGTGGGAATTTTGGTCCTTTCTCGAGAAGTTTTGTGGCTGCCTCTGGTCTTGTCGGGCCTGCTTTTATGGCAAGTATATTTTTTATTGCACTCAAATCCCTGCGTCGCTCGCGCGTGATGCTTGCTGCCTTTGGCATTATTCTGATTTTGGCGATTTTATTGGTAGTACGTAATCTTTTTGGTATCGCCTTTGTCGCAGGGGTGTCGGCGCTTTGTCTTTTCTTTTCTCTCGGAGCGGCTAAGGCCTACGCCCAAAGTTTGGCTGCCTTTTTCGGCGTGCAGCTTTCCTTGAGCGTATTTTCTCGCAGCGATTATTTATTCACTGACACCGCTTTTACGAGCGCGGGCCCCATGCCCTCTGATGTCGCTCAAATCGCTGATGCTTTATTGCTTCCGTACTGGTTTTTCGGCGCCCTATGCGGCTTATTTTCACTCGCTGTCCTCAGTTATGGACTCAAAAGAATCCTCCCATGAGCGATAAAGCTCCTTTGCTTCTTCCAATGCCTTTTGAAATAGCGACGTTTTACTGAGACTGGGCGCGCTATAAAGTACCGGCCACATAGTAAGGCGCAGGTTTTTGTCATCATGTGAGAAAATTCCTTTAGAGAAAAAAGAGAAAATTTCTCTGTGAGAATTATCAAAAAGGAAGGCATCCGTAGAAGAATCACGAAGACCCAGCGAAGTGATGAGTGTTGGAATAGTCTTTGCCTTGCTCACTTTATCGCCCGTATAAATAACACCATTTTTAAGCAAGAGGCCTTGGCCAAGTGAAAGTTCCAAATTGTCATAGGTTGAGATTTCAGAAAAATCGAGTCCCAGCTTTTTTAACTCGGCTTCGGTCTGCTCAGCATATTTCGCTTTTCGCGCAGTAAGAGCAAAACACATAATTTTGTGCTCCTTGAGCGTGTTTAAAATGCCTAAAATCTCAGGCTCAACTAAGCAGCGGTCCCGAAAAAAGGAAGAATGTTGAACCCACTCAATAAAAGGCCACCAATCATGAGCGAGGTTATTTCTATCAATGGTATTTTCGATAATCTTTGAAAGATTTTCCTCTTCATTTTCGTAAAAAAATTGCCTGAGAGATAATTTCTTTCTTACTAAGGTGTCATCGATATCGAAGAAAACCATCTTGGTACCAGGACCATTCGTGATTTTTTCCCAAGCAAAATTGCTAAAGGAAGTGATTTCCTCATGTCGTTCAATTCTAAGACTGTATGCACTTTCAATGCTCAGCAAAACGAAAAATAATAAATATTTTATAGTATTCATAATAACCTGTGTTTATTTAATTTATTGAAAAACTTGTAGCGGTTTTTTCATTAAATGTTAACAGGTATTATTGAAAAAAATAGCTATATAAAATCCGGGCTTGGACAAAGGCTGAGGCCCTTAATCCGCATTGTCTGCTAGGAAAGTCTGCAAAGAGCCATCTTTGATGCTCTGAAGGATCTCTTTACGCGTCATAATACTAACTTCGCCTTCAGCATTTTCAGGGCAGAAAAAATTTAGCTCATAAGCCTTTCGAAGATCGCTGAGGGCAGCATCTTTATCGTCATAGCTTGCTTTGACAATTTTTTCTTTAAGAAGTTTTTTCAGTGGCTTTTCTATATACCCTTCATGAGCTGTTTTTACACGAGCTAATGCTTGCATCAGGGAGTACAGCTCATAATTTTTTATAAATGTTTTTGACATCTGTGTTCTGTCATAGGCCATTTTAGCCGCGATAATGGAAGTGCCGATTGGCGGCGTAACGAGAGCTCCCCCGATAGCTATGGGCGTGATAAGCGGAGGAATGATAATTGCGCCTACCCCAGGCGCAATGCCAATGACGCGGGGAAACAGACGGAGTGAACAAGAGGCGAGTTTTTGAAAAACGGTGACGGGAGAGTTGAGAATCGCTTCGCTAATAGGAAAGAGGTCCTTTATATAATGTGGTCCATCTTTAAATTTATCGCGCGCCTTGGCGCCTTTGATATAATCATCGGTAGTGCAAATTTGTTGTTCGTAAGCTGCTAAACAGTCAGCATGCGCACCTTGGTGAATTATTAAAAATAGTGCGAAGGTCAAAGATCGAATAAATATTGAGAACATGGGCATACCCCTGAGGACTTAATGCCCAAGTTTCGGTAGCAATTTAGTGTAGTTGCCTAATTTATATAAAAATGATGTGCTCATTTTCTTGGTATTGTACCTAGATTTTGTTTCCCTGATTTGCCAAATGCTTCCTAATGGATTAGCAAAACTTCATGCTTAGTATTGGCCCCTACACTCTTAGCCCCACCGTTCTTGCGCCCATGGCAGGCGTGAGCCAAATGCCTTTTCGCCGCTTAGCGCTAGAGCTTGGAGCCGGTTTGGCGCCGACGGAGCTTATCTCTGCCAAAGGATTGATGTATGGGAATGCCCGTACCAAGAGTTATTTGGCCTATGACCAAGAAGTGGAAAAGCCTTTTTCTGTACAACTTTTTGGGGGCGAGGCTGAGGCTATGGCGACGGCTGCTGAGCGGGCCATGGCCATGGGCGCTGAAATCATCGATATAAATATGGGCTGCCCCGTCAAAAAGGTAACTAAAACTAATGCGGGCTCAGCACTCCTGTGCGATTTTCGCCGCGCAGAAGAAATCATCCTCGCTATGCGCAAAGCAACGGGCGATAAAATTCCTATTACCGCCAAAATTCGCTCAGGATGGGATAATAATAGTCTCAATTATCTCGAGGTCGGCCGTGCCTTAGAAGGCGCAGGAATTGCGGCTTTGGCCATCCATCCCCGCACGCGCGCCCAAGGCTATGCTGGCAAAGCCAATTGGCAGCATATTGCAGACCTAAAAGCGCATCTTTCGATTCCAATTATCGGTAATGGCGACGTAAAAAGCGTACAAGATGCCGAGCGTATGCGCGAGCAAACCTCCTGCGATGCAGTGATGGTGGGTCGTGCGGCCTTGGGCAATCCTTGGATTTTTCGTGCGTTATCCGGCGATGACACACCCGTAAGTGCCGAAGAGCGCTTGTTAGTGGTTCTTAAGCATTTACATGATCATATAAATTTACGTCGTGAAATCGAAGAAGAAGAGGGCAGTCGACCCTTTAGTTTGTCCCATGCTCTAAAAAGTTTTCGCAGCCATTTAATGTGGTACTCAACTGGCCTTTATGGCGGCGCAAAATTTCGCCAGCAGGTGATGAGCATAGAGGATTATGAAGCGAGCATAGAAATTATCCATCATTTTTTTGGCGCTTCTCAGACTTCAGTAGAAGATAGCCCTGAAAATGATGGCATCGATTATCGCCAAGCTTTTGGTTGATGGAATAGTTTCAATAGATCTCTTATAACGCTCTTTAAAAATGACCTCGCGGCTATGCCTGAAAAAGAGTTTGAGCGCAACTCAAAATCCTCTAAGGTATTGTTTTATTGAGACAATTTTATGAGATTAACAAATATACTAAATTATCTGTAATGACGCCTTCATTTGACAATTCTCTCTTGATAAAATACTCTCAAGAGTGAGTTTAAAAATTAAGTAAATTTTAATGTAATATAAATATAAGGATATGTTTATGAGAATATATGTCATTTTTTTTGCGCTCAGCATGCTTGGTGGTCTTCAAACTTTTGCTAGTGATAGAGCATCGTCTAGATTTTATTGTGGCGAAGTTCTAGACTCTGACAGCGAGGAAGACACAACGCCCGAGCAGTCTGAAGAAGACGAAGTATCAGGAGTACTAAGGGGCCCGCTCCCTGTGCCTAATCTCGATTTTGGTAATGTGCTGGCAAAAAGGCCTCTTGGGGCGCAAAGCGAAAAGTCGCATCCAAAAATTAGAGCGATCGAAGGTCCTAATTCTCTGCCTTGTCCGGTTTTACCCTCTGGTATAGGGCCAGCCAGGGTGGTCCCCAAAGCTTTGAATTTTAGAAATGTTTACTCGCGAAATGATCTTGAGTTCCTAAACGATAGCTATGAAATCTCGGAAATTCTGGGAGAGGGTGCCCAGGGAACTGTATATAGAGCTTTGAAGCGTGGAGAAAATAGAGAAGTTGCTCTTAAGGTGAGTAATTACCGGAGTGCAAAAAAACCTCAGTTAAAAGAAGCAGACATCGCTACGGTTCAATCCTTTGCTAATGACTGGATTATTAAATATAATAGCTATAAAAAGCATCAGATCAATGATCGTAGAGGTGTAAAGTATTTCATCGCTATAGAAACGCCATTATATAAACAAAATCTTTCGCAATATATTAAAACTCTAAGTCTTTTAGAACAAGAAATTTCGGAAAATGAAGTTTGGGAGTTAACGGCCCGTATGGCCTCGGCTCTAAATACGGTGGCCTTAGCGGGCTATGTGCATCTCGATGTAAAACCTGAAAATATCTTTTTAAATAATGATGTTTCGAGCGCGGTTTTGGGTGATTTTGGTTTATTAACAAAAGCAGGCCTAGAGAATGACTTGGATGATGAAGGCGATAGTCAATTCGCTGCATTAGAGTTTGTCGATCAAAATATCCTTATTGGCCCTGAACGTGATATTGCAAGTCTTGGATTTTCTTTATTGCAGATTTGCTCATCCGTCCCTTTGCCTAAAAATGGTGGTGATTTTGGATGGCGGGAATTAAGAACGGATAGAAATTTTGCCAAATCTCTGATGAGACCAACCTACAGCCAAGAATTAGTAGATTTGATACTTGCTATGATTGATCAAGATCCTGCTAAAAGACCAACGGCACAAGATATTCTCGATAAAACTTTGGCTCGCGAAGCAAAGTAAATAGGTAAAACAAAGAATTGGGGAAGCATATGCTTCCCTTTTTTTTATCGCAAGCTAGCTAGTCAGGAAGTCTAGTGTATATTTCAATCTTAGACTTGCTCTTAAAGTATATCATAAGTTAATGTGTTATTCGGAGATGAGGATGACACATAATAAACACCAAATCTTAAGTATTTTATTACTACTGAGCCTTGCCTTTACCGTGGCGTGCAAAGATAATTTCCGACGGCAACCAATAAAGCTTGATGAAAAAGTAGATGCTAAAGAAGAGAGCTTCGACAGTGAAACCGAAAGCCCGGAAAATATTTCGTCAGTAAATACCCCCGTTTTTATCCCCATGTCCGCTCCCCGGCCCAAGGGCAAACGCTCTTCTTGCGGCGATGGCGTTTTGAATAGCGGTGAAGACTGTGATGATCACAATCGAAAGAGTAATGATGGGTGCAGCTCGACTTGCCATTTTGAAGAAAATTTTCCGCTCTGCCATTGGCAATGCGATGATCCCCTTTGCCCAGCGATCTGTGACCCCGTATGCGAGCCTCCGTTATGCAGCAACTTGTGTGAAGAATTGGATGCTCAGCCAAACTGCCAGTGTGAAGCGGTATGCGAGCCTCCGCAATGCGAAATCAAGTGTGAAGACGTCGGCTGTCCTGTCGAATCATGCCCACAATGCACGACGCAGTGCTTGCCGCCGGTCTGCGAAACCCGCTGCACACAAATAAATCCCTCGGGCCCAACTTGCACTTTAGAAAGCCCAGTGTGTAGCGCGCAGTGCGAAGAGGTGCAGTGCAGTTGGAAGTGCCATAAGCCTCTTTGTCCAGAACCTCAGTGTGAACTTGTCTGTGGGCAGGCCCAAGCTGCAGGATGTAAGGTGGATCAATGAAAGTTAGCATATTCTTTTTGACTTTGTTTTCTGCCACGCTCTTCGCCGATCCGTGTGAACCACGTTGTAGCTGGCTATGTGATGATCCTGTTTGTCCTGCAGAGTGCAGTATCCAATGTCCAAGCCCTTTGTGCCCAAGTCCGCAATGCCCAGATCCTGACTGCACCTGTGCGAGTTTTGAGGAGGCACGTCTTAGCTTTTGTCCAGGGCCTTTGGAGAGCGCATGTCCAACCTGTACCGCAAAAATAAAAGGACAAAATTGCCATAACAGTGAGGGCGAGCGCTGCTCTTGCAACGCGACTTGTTCGGTCAATGGTTGTTTTTGGCAATGCCAAAGCCCGCAGTATTGTCCCGAGCCCCGATGTGAACTGCAATGCGAGCAGCCCGTATGTGAAGGCGGCAAGACCTTTTAATGTCGAGAAAGTCTCTAGCGCAATAAGATGAGGATCGACAAACAACAAAAAGTTGCATGGTCTCTTGAAAGATTATTCGATTAGGACAAGATGCGAGCGTTAATTTTTATAACGCTCATCATGATATGCCAAAACCAATTTTATATACTTTTCGTCGGTGTCCTTACGCCATGCGCGCCAGATTTGCCTTGAAGCTTGCGAACATAGCCTGCGTGGTGCGTGAAGTAGATCTCAAAGCCAAGCCCGAAGAACTTTTAAAAATATCTCCCAAAGCCACGGTGCCGGTACTTGTTTTGGAAAATAACGACCTGCTCGATGAGAGCATGAAAATCGTCACCTGGGCCCTGGCGGTAGGGGAAAGTTTCGACCTAACAAATAGTGATAAGATGCGGGCAGACGAAATAGTAATTGATAATGATACGAAGTTTGTAAGACTAATTAATTATTATAAATATCCGGAGCGCTATCCCGAACAAGATCTTAAGACCAGCGAAAAAGAGCTCATGCGCTATCTTGAAAAGATCGATGAACGTCTGAAAGAGCATTCATTTTTACTTGGGCCAAGCATGAGCTATGCTGATATCGCTGTTTTTCCTTTCGTGCGGCAAGCCGTTCAAATCAGCCCAGAAAAATTCCAAACGTCTTCTTTAGCGCGCCTTTTAAAATGGCTTGATTATTTTCTTATGCATCCGCTCTTTGAACAAATCATGATCAAACATCGGCCCTGGATGCCAGGCGATCAGGAGATAAGTTTATAAAATTGGCAGAAAGTGGGCCTTGACGCCTGACATCTGTATGCCAAGATTTTCTTATGCGAAATCTGTGTTTCACCATCTATATGTTTTATCGCGCTTATTACGCCGTGCAGGCGTAACAATTTATTTCATTCAAAAAAGCGATCTCTTTATAAACTAATGGTTTTAGTTGGTTTCGGTAATTAGAATATAGCTGGTGAAGCATATGACAAAAAGTAAGTATGTAGCAAAAGTCCCTAATCATTTGGGAATTGTTGATTTTAGCCCTGAAGAAAACAGCGTTTGGCACGATTTATATGAGCGCCAAATTAAGCTTCTGCCTAATCGAGCCTGTCAGGAATTTATGGAGGGCTTAGGTATTTTGCAGCTCGACTCTTCTAAAGTTCCGCAGCTCAGCGAAGTTTCCCGATGCTTAAAAATGCAAACGGGCTGGGCCTTGGCCCCCGTCAAGGCGCTGATTTCGTTTAAAGAATTTTTTGAGTTACTTGCAGCCCGGCAATTTCCAGCCGCAACCTTTATTCGTCTACGCGAAGACCTCGATTATCTCAAAGAGCCGGATATTTTTCACGAGATTTTTGGCCATTGTCCTTTGCTTACCAATCAGGCTTTCGCTGATTTTACCCATAAAGTCGGCGAGCTTGGAAAAATCATGACCCAAGAAGAGCGCGTCATGCTTGCTCGCCTTTATTGGTTTACCGTCGAGTTTGGTCTTATTCATACGGCAGAAGGGGTAAGAATTTATGGCGGGGGTATTTTGTCCTCGAAGGGCGAAAGTGTTTATGCATTGGAAAGCGAAATTCCGGTGCGGGAGAATTTCGATTTGCTAAGGGTGTTAAGAACTCCTTATCGCTACGATGAAATGCAAAAGAAATATTTTGTCATTAATTCCTTCGAAGATCTTTTTTCATTGGTTAGTCAAGATTTGCGCGAAATCTTTAAAGAAGCTAAGGCAAAAGGCGTGATCACTGAAAACCAGGAAGAAATGCGGAGCTGTTAATGAGCGAGTTGAACGAAAAAAAATGTCAGGCTTGTGAAGGTGGTGTGCCGCCGGTTGGACCGCAAGAAGCAAAAAGAATGCTCGAAAAAGTGCCAGGCTGGAGCCTTGATGCTGAAGCAAAACATCTCGAGCGCTCATTCAAGTTTAAGGGCTTTTATGCGACTATGAGCCTCGTGAATGCTATCGCTTATTTAGCGCAAAAAGAAGGACATCATCCGGATATGCAGCTTGGTTATGATTATTTGCATATCAAATACACGACGCATGCCATCAATGGCTTGAGCGAAAATGATTTTATTTGTGCCGCTAAAATCAATGATCTCGTGCGCGATTAAACCCAAAAGCGAATAAAGATAGTCGCATCGATGTTAGCTAGACTTTTTGGTGAACCACCAGACTTTGGGTAATCGATGCGACGCTTATTTCTTCTGGCAGCTCTTTTTTACACGGCTTTTGCAATGTCCAATACTAATGATACTTGGGAATACGAAGCCAGCCTTCATTCTCCCATGGCCTTTTCATCCCATGCCTCAGAGATATCGCCCTATTTAGCGATGAATGTTCTGCATTATCCTGTCTTTTTGCTAAAAGAAAAAATCGAGCAAACATATGAAATTTCATTGAAAGATCGTGGTGATGAAGCTCACGTCACGGTGATCACACCGCCAGAATATGCGATGCTAAAAAAATATTTGTCCATGGAAAAAATTAATTATATTGCGCAGGGCACCATTCAATCTTCAACTCTTCAACCACTTTGCGTAGGGAAAGGGTCCACAGAAATAAATAACAAAATCGAGCATACCTATTTTATCGTAGTGCAGTCTGATGCCCTCTTGATTTTACGGGGACAAATTCATCGGGAATTTGTTGAGGCAGGAGGTAATAAAGATGATTTTATGCCTGATAATTATTATCCCCACATCACCATAGGTTTTACAAAGCGGGATTTACATTTTAGCGATGGCGTCGTGAAAAACGAAAATACTTGTATTCATAGCTTAGTGAAAAAAGAATCTAGCCCTTGGCGATAGCATAGTTTACATAGGTGTAATGAGCACACAATCGCAAATAAGAGATCCTCTTCATGGCGTAATTTATATCAATCAAGAAGAGCGCGCTGTGATTGAAACGGCCGCTTTTCAACGTCTGCGCATGATTAAGCAACTTGGCTTTGCCGATTTTGCTTTTCCAGGAGCTACGCATTCGCGCTATTCCCATAGCCTAGGAGCTATGAATTTCGCCGGGATAATGTTTGATCGCATATTTTCTGAAACCATTTTGCACGGACAAAGCGGTGCGTCTTTTCGTCAAGCGGTGCGGCTTGCGGCCTTGATGCACGATATCGGTCATCCACCGTTATCGCACACTACAGAAATGATTATGCCGACGAAAGGGATGCTTTTTGGCAACGATGATGAGGCACGTGCGAGTCATGAAGATTATACGTTGAAAATTATTAGAGACTCGCATTTAAGCCTCACGCTCGAAGAGAAATTCGGGGCGAGTATAACGCGAATGGTGATTGCTCTCATCAGTGCTCAGCCCGATGATCTATTCATTATTGATGGCCTCGATTATGGCCCAGTCTTGCAGCAAATTATTTCATCAGAGATCGATGCAGATCGCATGGATTATTTGCTGCGCGATAGTTTTTTTTGTGGCGTTAATTACGGCAAGTTTGATAGTGCCTGGCTCATTGATAACTTGATCGCCCTACCACAAAACCAACAATTATTTTTGGGCATAAACGCGCGTGCTATTTTTGCCTTCGAGGATTTTTTACTATCGCGCTATCACATGTTTGCGAGCGTCTATTTGCATCACACGCCGGTAATATTAGAAAAAATGCTCGCGCGTTTTTTTGCCGAATGTCCTAAGGAATATTCTTTGCCGACAAACATCGAGGACTACATCGCGCATGATGATGTTGGACTATGGTGGACGCTACAAAAAAGCTCGAATGCGTGGGCAAAAAGAATCGTTGGCAGAAAAGCCTATGTTTTAATAAGCGAGCAAATAAACGATGGCGATGAAAATGCCGAACAGCAGGAGAAAATAGCGCGATTAGAAGAAGCGCAGATTGATAGTATTTCTTCGCGTTCAAAAAGTGTGCTGTCAAAATATTTTCACAACCAGAGTGTGCCGCTATGGGTCAAAGAATCAAGCAAAGCGCCGGTGCTTTTGGAACAATTTTCTTCGTTGTATCTTCGCTACGAAGGGCCCGCTCATATCGACCGCATTTATGTGGACGAAAAAGATAAAACAAAAGCGCAAAAGATACTCGAAAACTTTTAACTTATATCTAGCAAAACACTGAGCTTTCTTGGGAGAGCAATTTATTGTTGCAAAAAAAGAATTTTTTCTGGAAGTTTTTTAGCAACAAGGATTGTTGAATTTTTCTTTTGAAGGAGAAGCTCATGAAAGCATTGTTATTGATGGTCGGATTAGTAGGTGCGCTCCAGCTTTTTGCCGATAAAGAAGGCGAAGAATGGTTGATTCAGCAAATTAT
>JBPOIV010000287.1:0-19428 GCA_052034245.1 Myxococcota bacterium | reverse complement strand
AAAAACCCGATTTTTATCGTTATTAAAAAAACGCCCCGATAAACGACTCTCGGGGCGTTTTTATCGAGGGTCTAATTTCTTTCCAAGTGTATAGTTTTTTGACATTTTTCTGACAGTTCTGCGGTAATGTTCTCTACATCACATTCTTTCATGAGCCTTTCAAATGCCACTGGAGCAGCACTGGCATCGCACTTATTGGCAACGCAACTAGTGAATTTGATAATATTTTGCTTTTCTTTTTCGGTACAATGCTTCCCAATGTTTGTGATTATTGAGTCTTCTTTGTTCCAAATCGGTAAGGCATGCTGTTGTTGTGTAGAAAGACCGGTTTTTTCTACCATGCATTTTGCAAAGGCTTTGTAGCTTTTAGCTAGTTTTGATTCTTCATTTTTATTGCCACAGCCAAATGCAAAGAAAAGAAGCATGAAAGAGATGATGGTGTTTTTTTTCATTGTTTTTTCCGTATAAATTGTAGGTCTAATCCCACTAAGCGCATTCTCATCCACTATCCCATGCTTTTTCTTTATTCAATCGATTTTTTTGCACCAAATTTCCGGCTTTGGGAATAAATCCTAATGACAGTCTCGAATGTGTAGAAAACTCAAAAAGCTCAATGATTTAGCTCTTAAGCCTAATTTAGACTTGGGTATCATGATGTCTTTAGCTGTATTTGGCTTAAGGGCGATTAATGGGCTTTAGGCAAGCATTTTAAAGATATGTTTTGGGGGGTCATAACATTTTTCAAAAATGCTTGCCGGAAAAAGCGTTGAAGGAAACTTCAACGCTTTTTTTTATGCGCCAATGACATGCAAGCTGCGTTTGATTTTTCTAGGTTGTTCATCCGCTTCTTCTAGATAGCGACGATCAAGTAAATGCGTGATGTTTACATTTTTTATGGCATTGAGCATGACCGAACGCACATCAGATCGTTCCTTTTCAAGGAGATCAAGAAGCTCTTTCATGCGCTGGCGTTTAAGGCCGTCTTGGGAGCCACAAAGATTACATGGCAAAATCGGAAATTTCTTTTGCTTAGCGTAGGAAATAATATCGCGTTCAGCAACTTCAATGAGCGGGCGGATGACGTGAAATTGCCCATCATCAGTGAGATATTTAGCAGGCATAGCCTGGAGTTTTCCTGCGTAGATCAGGTTGAGCATCAGGGTCTCAATGGAATCATCGCGATGATGACCTAGGGCAATTTTATTTGCGCCGATTTCACCGGCAACTTTATATAAAATCCCTCGACGCATGCGTGAGCACAGTGAGCAATAGGTGCCGCCTGGCTTAGTTTTTTCGATCACTACTTTATAGGTGTTTTCGCGAATGATGCGGTGTTCGATCTTATTATCGCTCAGCCATTGCTCAAGCGGGCGACCATCATAACCAGGTTGTACCTGATCAACATGCACGGCGGTTATTTTGAAAGGATGGGGTGCACGTCGCTGTGCTGCGAGCAAAAGCTCAAGCATGGTGTAGCTATCTTTGCCACCTGAAATCGCAACCATGACATGGTCATCTTTTTCGATTAAGCGATAATCAACGACGGTATTGAGCATCGTTCGCATTAATCTTTTTCGACGTAAACTAGTTTCTTCACTTAGCGCAAAGCCCGCCCAGTGACGCTCATGTGGCGCTCGCTCACTCATAATAAGATTCCCTTTGGGATGTTTTACTAGGTATCCCTATTGACGCATTGGGCATAAGACATTTTTATCCGCAGTCAATGGTGGGTGTAGCTCAGTTGGTTAGAGCACCAGGTTGTGGCCCTGGGGGTCGAGGGTTCAAGTCCCTTCACTCACCCCATTTTTTTATGCGTCCGTAGCTCAGATGGATAGAGCACCGGACTTCGGTTCCGGGGGTCGTGGGTTCGAATCCTTCCGGGCGCGCCAAAAGTTCAAGTGCAAGCTTGGACTTTATTTTTACCCCTCAATCTAAAGCCTAAGAAAAGCGCTTAACATGCGAATGTCTGTGATTTTAGCGATCTGCAAAGCCCACCCTAAAATGATAAAATAGCTTACCCAGGTAACTAATTTACTTAATCTATAGGTGGTAACTCATGAACTTAAAAACGATTTTTGCTCTTTTAACATGTCTTGGTTTGATGGCGGCTGCGGGTTGCAAAAGTGGTCCATGCCCTACCGATATGCAAGCAAAACTCAATGCAGAACTTGCTAACGCTAGAGCAAAGCCTGTGGGCGATGAACGCGACAATGCGTGTGCAGAAGTTGCTAAGGCCCATAAAGCACATGATGGCTGCAAGCTTCCTGACACCGATGCTGATGGAAAAAATAAAAAGTTCGATGTTGATGAAATGGAAAAAAATTGTAAAGCAAATTAATCAATAACGGAATGTACGAAAAACCGCTGAAAGCGGTTTTTTTTTGACCGGTGAATCATGATTAAAATTATTAGCAGCCTAGCGTTTATTTTTCTTAGTTCTTGCGCACTCAATGGCTTAGATCGTTCTCGCATTCTCGAAAGCGCAAACAAGTTCGATGCTGACGGAAACGAGATTCAGGTTGTGCGTCAGCAATTAGCTTTAGCTCCACCGAACTCCAAGAATCTTCCTAGAGGTATCTTAGTGAGCGTGACTAATTCTTTGGCTCAGCATGAGCCGGACGTATCTGTAGAAATTTGTTCCGACACCGGTAAAAAACTACAGTATTGCTTAGTTTCTGAAACTTTAATCCCTTATGGGCAAAGGCGCGATTTTTATGTTTCTGAGGATCAGCTTAATAAGTTGCTCGAAAATGGTACTCGGATAGAGTGGCGATTTAATGATAGCTACTCTAACAGCATGATACATTGGTCCTGTTATGAGCATCCTAGCTTCAAGCCCGATCCTCATAAACTGAACGTTGTTGATCTGCAGGTCACTCAAATCAATACGATTAGTTATTCCTGCAAGGTTAAATAAAGCTCCTGCGTTGCGAAAAAATCACGAGAAAGCCCAGGCGCTTGTTTTATTACTCTAAAACACCCGGCGTTTTTATCGACAGCAAAGACGCCGTAATCGCTGACTATCACATCGACACATGCTTTGGCCGTGAGAGGCAAGGAGCATTCTTTTACCAGCTTTGATTGTTGATCTTTATCAAAATGCTGCATCATCACGATGAGCTTTTTAGCGCCCAGGGCCAAATCCATGGCACCGCCCATGCCCGTTACTTTTTTGCCGGGCACTTGCCAATTAGCGAGATCGCCTGAAGCTGAAACTTGCATCGCACCTAAAACCGCCACATCGATGTGACCGCCGCGAATCATGCCAAAAGACAGCGTCGAATCAAAAGTCGAGCCGCCTTTTTTGATAGTGACGGTTTCCTTGCCTGCATTGATTATTTGCGCATCAACTTGATGAGCAAAAGGATAAGGCCCCATGCCCAAGAGGCCATTTTCCGAATGGATCATTACCGGGCGATGCTCAAGATAGTCTGCAACCAAAGTAGGAAGACCAATGCCTAAGTTAAGGCATTGACCATCAATAATCATATCAGCGACGATGCTCGCCATTTCTTCGCGACTAAAAGGCATAGAAAAACTCCTAGTGACCGCCACGTGCTCCAAGCTTCGCCATGCCCCAATAGGTCATGGAGGGAAGGTGGGTGCCTAAAAAAGCTGCTACTTTGGCGTGACCCGTAACAATAACTTCGCGCTTTCTTTCATAGAGCGCATCAAGCATCACCTTAGCAGCTTTATCTGTTGGCCAACGCAAAAAATTGCGGCCGGCATTGAGCTTTTCGGGATCAAGTTGGCCAAAATTATTTACCTGAAAGATCTCCGATTCAACCCAGCCCGGTGCAATATTCGTAACTGACACACCATAACGATAAAGCTCTTGATACAGTGCATTGGCAATTCCCATAAGTGCGTATTTTGAAGAAGAATAAGCAGAAGTGTTGGCCATCGAAATTTTACCGGCCACACTCGACATAATGCCGATACGTCCTTTTGATTCTTTTAAATGTGGGATTGCGGCCTGCAAAGTCCATACAACGCCAAAAACATTGGTATCAAATTGCTTACGCCACATCTCTTCGGAGATTTTTAGAAAAGGATTGATAACGCCATAGCCCGCATTTGCCATCACGACATCAAGCTGACCATGATCGCGCATGATGCTTGATGCAACCTCATCAACATCATTTTTTATTTGCACATCGAGAGGATAAATATGTGCGCAGCTACCCAATGCATTTTTAAGTTCTTTGAGTCGGTCAAGGCGGCGTGCGGACAAGGCCAGTGTGGCGCCTTCTTTTGCAAATGCATGGGCTAGTGCTGCACCTATGCCTGAGCTTGCGCCGGTAATCCACACCACATGATTATCGAACTTTTTTGTCATACTGGATCCTTTTAAGTAATGAACGAATAGACTAAAGCTCTATCGTGTTAAGGCAAACAAATGTGAGCTTTTATGACTGATAAGAATTTTATCGCCTCGATTTTTCAAGGGTTGCGCGAAGCTTTTTATGCACAAAAGCAGCTTTCTATAAGTGCACGAAAAAGCGCTTTGCGGCAATTATTAAAGGCGGTGGAAGAGAACGAAGCTAAGATCAGCGAAGCCCTAAAAATAGATTTGTCAAAAAGCCCTTTTGAAAGTTATGTGGCTGAAATCGCTTTTGTTAAAGAAGAAATTAAGCTTGCTTTAAAGATGCTTAAATTGTGGAGCGCAAAACGCCTCATGCCAACGCCCTTGGTTTTTCAGCCAGGGACATCTTATATCGAGCCGAGTCCTAAAGGCGTGGTTTTGATTATTGCTCCGTGGAATTATCCTTTTCAGCTTTCTTTTGTGCCGCTTATTTCCGCCATCGCTGCAGGCAATTGCGTAGTGCTCAAACCTTCCGAATTGGCAACAGCTTCGGAAACACTCATCAAAGAATTGGTAGAAAAATATTTAGACCAAGATTGCTTTCGCGTTATCACCGGCGGACGAGAGGTCGCGCAAACTTTGGTAGATCTTCCATTTGACCACATATTTTATACTGGCAGTACCAATGTCGGTCGCGAAGTCATGCGTAAGGCTGCAGAACACCTAACGCCTGTCACGCTTGAGCTGGGTGGAAAAAGTCCGGTCTTGATCGATAGCGACATCGATATCGAGTTGGCAGCTAAGCGCATTTTGTGGGCCAAGTGTTTGAATGCAGGGCAAACCTGCATAGCTCCTGATTATGTTTTAATAAAAAAGGAACTCATCAAGCCCTTTATTATTGCTGCTAAGCACTATTTAGAAAAAACCTATGCTAATGCGATCAAAAGTCATGCGAACTATGGGCGTATTATCAACGAAAAGCATAGCGAGCGGCTTATTTCCTATTTGACGGATGGTACCATTGCGCATGGCGGAGATTACGATGCTAAGACTCGCTTTGTTGAGCCGACTATTTTGATCGATCTAAAGCCTGATGCCGCAGTGATGAAAGACGAAATTTTTGGCCCGATTTTGCCTCTCATCGGAGTGGGCTCAATGGATGAAGCGATTGCGATGGTGAATGCGCGCCCTCATCCTTTAGCGCTCTATATTTTTTCCAACAACAAAAAAGTGATTAAAAAGATTTGCGAGAGCACACTTTCAGGTGGCGTTGCTATTAATGATTGCATCAGCCAGGTCGCTATATCCAGCTTGCCTTTCGGAGGCGTACGACACAGTGGAATGGGCGCTTATCATGGCCACTTTGGCTTTGAAACTTTTAGTCATTTAAGAGCGGTGCATAAGCGCGCCAATCTTTTAGATAATCCCATAAAATACCCTCCTTATTCAGAGACTAAACTAAATCTTGCACGCATGGTCATGTAAGAGCCTCCAAAATAAGGCTTTGAAAAATACTTGTGAAAGACCTTGGTGGAACGTAGAATTTTGATACTTACTGTTGATGGCTAAGAGTACTATGCGCACGCAAAATATTGCTTTGATTTCTCCGAGTGGCACCTATGATTATAGCTTGCTTGAAGAATCCTTAGGTGCTTCGGAAAAGTTTGAAATTAAAATTTCAAAGATAAGTGAGCCTCGGCTCGGAAAACCGCTTTTTATTAACGGCAGCAAAGAAGTACGTCTTGAAGAGCTTCATGCCGCCGATAGAGCCAAGCTTGATGCTATTTGGTGTACACGTGGTGGCTGCGGCGCTTTGGATCTTTGGCATGAATATCAAGACATTCCTGAAAGTGGTGCGCCGCTCATTGGTTATTCCGATGCCACCATTCTTCATTTTATGCGCTTTTATCGAGCAAAAAGAATAGGTATTCATGGGCCCATATTTTTTGATTTACGGGATCCTGAACGAGCTAATTTTGAACAAATAAATCTATTACTCAATAAAAAGGCCGAAGATTTGGTCTATCCGCCTCTAAAAATTCTCAATAACAGCCTTTTCGATTCTTTCAGTGGGCCACTAATCGCGATGAATTTAATTTCTTTGCAGTCTTTGGTGGGCAGTTTTAAGCCGGAATTTTTGCAAAGAAAAATTCTCGCTCTCGAAGAAATTAATGAGCCTCATTACAAAGTATATCGAGCGCTCACTCAACTAAAAAACGCAGGCTGCCTCTTCGGGTTAAAAGCGCTTCTTGTCGGACATTTTAATCAGGATCGCCAAGAAATTATCGAGCAAACTTTGCTGCCTTTGGCCAACGAACTTGGCATACCTCTTTTTGATTGGCCCGTTTTTGGGCACGAAAAGCCTAATTGGCCGCTCCTATTTGGCGCTAAAACGAGTATTTCTCGCATCGACCATCGCGTTTTTAGCTTAAAATATCATGAGCAACATGATCATCAAGCAATCGATGAACTATGAAAAAGCTTCAAATAGCGCTTGAGCCCATCCTAGATCAGGCCATCGAAAGAGGAATTGCAAGCGCCATTTCGCTGTCAATAAAGAGTGAAAATGATGCATTTTCCATGCATCGAGGAATGCTCAAAAATTACACGCCGATCAATGACGAAAGCCTTTATGATCTTGCTTCTTTGACCAAAATTATTGGCACAGCTCCTGCCATCGCACATGCCATGGCTATGGGTAAAATAGCGCTTGATGAAGAGCCTTTTAGGTGCTGGCCCAAAGTGAGCGTGCGAAGTTTACTCGCCCATACTTCAGGGCTCGCGGCCCATGTGAAGTTCTATGAACATCCATCTCTTAGTACTCATGATTTTTCAAAAAATGCATCAATTATTTATGAAGAACTTTTTCGACAAAAACTAGAAGCGAGGCCCTTTGAGAGGCATCTATATTCCGATTTAAATTTTTTAGCGCTCGGCTATTTGTTGGAACAGCGTCTTAAAAAACCTCTTTTCACGATATTTTGTGAAAGTATCGAAGAACTTTATGACGGGCATGAACAAGACAGATGTTTTTTTACCTATTGTTCTTCTGATGGAAAAGCGCCTTTTCAAAATAGCGTTTTAACCACGCCAGGCGAGAAAAATCTCGTACACGATCAAAATTGCCGTGCATTGGGAGGCATTGCTGCTCATGCGGGTTTATTTGGCTCTATAAAGAATCTGAAAATTTTTGTGAGCCTGCTAGCTCGAATATATCGACATCCCCGCCGTGCGATGGAAGAAAATCTAGCTTATTTTGCTCGCCATTTTTTGGCCTTTCATCGAGCAAGCCCACGAGGAAGCACGCGAGCTTTATCGCCGCAGGCCTTCGGGCATTTTGGTTTTACGGGAACTTCTTTGTGGGTGGATCCACGAAGCAGCCAAAAAGAGCCGCTCTCTATCGTGCTTTTAAGCAATCGTGTTTATCTCAATCCCAAAGATGCACAAGGCATTTTCTGGCTGCGCGAACGTGTGCATAGCTTAGCCGCGAGCTTTGTGAGTGATAGCTAAATAGCGCTTGATAGTTTCAGGCATTCCGAGAAGCAAAGCGTCGGCGATTAGAGCATGGCCTATGGAAACTTCTTCTACAAAAGGAATAGCATCAAGAAAAGTTGATAAGTTTTCCAAAGATAAATCGTGACCCGCATTCACTCCGATAGAAAGAGCCTTTGCGCGCAAGGCTATATCGCGGTAATGAGCCAGCACGCTTTCATCATGAGGATGCGAGGCATAATTTTCCGTATAAAGCTCAATGCGATCAGCGCCAGTTTCTTTGATGATGCTGAGATCGCGGCCAATAAAATCTTTAGGATCAATAAAAAGCGAAACGCGCGCGCCACTTGATTTTAAAACCTTACTACTTTGGCGTACAAAATCGAAATCATCACGAAGTTTGAAGCCTGCATTTGAAGTAATGACATGCGGGGGATCAGGCACTAGGGTAACTTGCGCGGGTTTAATCTCGTGAATGAGCTCAATGAAATCAGGCGCAGGATAGCCCTCGATATTAAATTCAACGCTTAAATGCTGCTTTAATTCTCTGACATCGCTCTTTCGAATATGGCGCTCATCAGGCCGTGGGTGAACGGTGATGCCGTCCGCGCCTAGACTTTCAATAAGCATCGCCATTTTAAGAACATCGGGAATTGATCCCCCGCGCGCATTTCTGAGCGTGGCGATTTTATTTACGTTGACGCTTAAGCGAGTCATTATTCTTCCACCATCCGTCCGCGCCATTTTTTCCAAGCGACTAATAAATCTGCGCGAGCCACATCGACGCTATAATCAGTATTGTTCATATAAAGCTCGATATCTTCTTTGAAAGGCTCAACGCGCACGGTTTTATCGAGATAAAGGTATTCATGGAAGCGGGCTGAATCGGTTTTATTGCCTTTCCCAAGCGGTACGCTCACGCTTCGTTTAGTGAGTTCATGATGCTCAACCACACTGACATGGAGCTCTTTGGCATCTGCTTTTACGAGCAATGCTTCGATAGCTTCTCGTTTCGCATTTTCATTCACAAGAAAGCGAACAATATAGCAATTAGTAGTGCGCTCAGTGCTCACCAAATTATAACTCAATGCCTGAGCCTGATGCAGCGAGAGCATCGCGCTTAAAGCAGCCATATCGGCTATAGCCGGAACCAAGGCAGAAACTTCATAAAGCCAACTTATGCGTGGATAATTATTTGGACCAAGCTCTGCAGTGCTTCGTGGCATATGAAGCTCACACCACAGGGCTTCGATGACATGAACATCCAAATGATTTGCGGTCGGCGATAAACCAAATCCCGCTTTAAGAATACTGCTTTCACCACGCGGACCAAACTGTCCTACCAAGGTTTTGATAAAGCTCAGCGCAAGCACGTCTATGGGAAGTGTTGTCGATGATTCTTTAGTGGGCATTTGATACAAAATTTGTCGAGCCCAAATGGGATCCTGAAGATCAAGAGTCTTTGTTAGGGTGCTCTCTTCGTCGGAAAGATGAATTTTAGTAGCGCTAATAAATTTGGGATTGAGCGTTGATAAAGCAGATAAGAGTGCCACTAAATGGCAAAAAAGCCACAAAGCATCACTTCTTTCTAAGTGCTGTTCAGTAAATTGCGCACATTCAAGACAATCGAGAATTTTTAAGGCGAGAGACGAAAAATCAACAGCGAGGTTCTTATCTAAGAAAGGCTCTCGTATCGCTTTTAGCGTAATCGTATCGGATTCTAGACATGAGCTTAGAAAAGGATTTTTTGTGAGACCTGAAGATAGGACAAATAGGTGAGTAGCATCCATGCATGGTGCGCCAGAACGATTCCATTGCGGGCGCATTTTTATAGGAGATTTTGCACTTCTCTTTAGTACTCGGCGAGGACGCAATAACTGGCCGTTAATGTAAAATTGAACGACCTTTCCTTTTAAACCTAAGACCGCATCTTCTTCGAGATGCGCGGTGATTTCAGGCATATGCATGGATTGAAAGGCCGCATTGATATCTTTTACATGGCCAATGATATCGACCATGGATGCAAGCAGCATATCAGCCGTAGTTCCGCGGCCTAAATTAAAATGAAGAAAACCTGGCACCATATAAAAATTGTCTCCGATACTATCATTACTGAATGCTTATTTGTTTTGTGCTCGTTATTATGCCAGCGTTATTGAAATAATGGATTTAATAATAAATAAATGGCAGTTTGAACGCTCGCGAGGCCTATTGCATCGCGAGCAACATTTTTTTAGTCACGCTTTTTAAACAAATCAGCAAAAGTTCCGAAGCCGGAAGCTCTATTTTCTTTATGATGAAATTGCAAGAAGCTATCTCTTTCTTCCATTTGCTGACGAGCGAGGCTGGAAACGCGAATGCGGTTTTGTGCATCAACATCGATTACCGCAACTTCAATGCTATCGCCGATTTTAAAGGCTCGAGACAAATCAGCATTCTTAGGCAATCCCGTTTCCGATTGTGGCAAGAGGGCAGTTGCGCCGCTTTCTAGCTCGACAAATACGCCATAACGCTCAATCCGAGAAATAGTACCCGAGGCTTTTTGACCGCGTTCTACTTTCGCTGTGGCATCAATCGTGAGATCTTTCTTTTTGCTGACTGGTTCACGCAAAGATAGGCCAATGCGTTTTTCTTCATTGTTGACACTCAAAATACGGACGCTTACTGGATCACCAACCGAAAGAATTTCTTTTGGATGAGCGATACGATTTTCCGATAACTCCGAGATATGAATCAAACCATCGATGCCAGGAAATAGCTCAACAAAGGCGCCAAAACTTTCAAGTCGCACCACACGCCCTTCCATGGTCGTGCCTTCTTGAATCTTATTCCAGTAAAGGGCGTAAGGATCTTCCTTAGCCTTTTTCAAGGAAAAAGATAAACGTGATTTACTTGGGTCCGCTTCATTCAGTTCAAAACTCAAGACCACCACTTCGACGCGGTCATTAGATGCCACCGCATCAGAAACACGTTCAATGCGACCGTGTGAAATCTCGGAGCGCGGGATTAAGCCCTCTAGACCGCCGATATCGGCAAAGGCACCAAAATCAGCAACGCGGGTAATGACGGCATCATATTTTTTGCCGACTTCAAGATTACGAATGGTTTCCAAGGCCTGATCACGACGTTCACGCTCAAGCAATGCTCGACGAGAAACGACGATATTGCGCCCGCCTTCTTCGACACGCTCGACCAAAAAAGCCATGCTGCGTCCGATAAAACTCGCGCCATCTTCAACGAATTTAATGTCAATCTGACCAATCGGACAAAAAGCCCGTTTGCCAGAAATTTGTACATCAAAGCCACCTTTATTTTGGCCAATAATTTTGCCTTCAACCGGCATGCGCTTGGCCATTGCTTCGTGAAGCATCGCCTCATCCATGCCTGATTGAGCCACATTATTTGAAATAGTAATGCCGCCCGTCACTGAACTCACATAGGCGCTAATGGTATCGCCCATATGATATTTGAGCTGGCCATCTTTATCGAGAAGTTCAACGGTTGCGATGGCAACTTCAAGCTTCGCATCGAGTGATACGAAAGCATGATCCTTGCCAATGTGAATAATTTTTCCAGTGACTTTATCGCCAAGTCGCACCGAGACATTCTTTGATTGCTCACTCTCTTCAAGCATCGAGGCAAAGTCACCACTATCATCGAATTCCGTGGGCTCGACATAGGAAATAACGCGCGGCTCGTTTTCGACTGGTCTAAGAAAATTGCTTGTTTCAGCGGGCGCATGTGTAGGTGCTATGCGCTCTTCGGCTCTCTCTTGCTCTGCTACCACTTTTTCAGGTGCCTCTGGAGCTTTTTTCGCACGACGCTCATGACTTTGGCGGCCCTCATCACGTGGACGCCGTAACACGGTGGAGCGGGGGGCTGGGGTGTTAATTTCGATCCTTCGCCCAGTATCTACGGCAGTAGTTTTGATACTTGTAGATGCTTCTTCACTGCCTTCATTTATCTTTTTTTGATCCATTTTTTATAGCCTATTATCCGAAAAGCTCGCGCACTTTTTCAAAAAAACCTTTGTGTTCAGGATGAGTTTCTTCTTGTGAAAGATCAGAAAACTCCTTAAGCAAATCCTTTTGTCTTTGGCTAAGTTTTTTTGGTACCTCAACCTTAACCGTAACGAGTTGGTCACCGCGTTTGTTATTATGGTCACCGCGCATTCGTACAATGCCCTTTTCTTTTAATCTAAACACAGAACCTGTTTGTGTCCCAGCAGGAATATTCATCGAGACACGGCCATCGAGTGTAGGAACATCAATCTTAGCGCCTAAGGTCGCGCTCACGAAAGAAATAGGTACTTCACATAAAACGTTGGTGCCATCACGAGTAAAAATCGGATGCGGGTCAATAACCACAGCAACATAAAGATCGCCACGAGGTCCGCCCTGAACGCCGCCTTCACCTTCACCGACGTAACGAAGTTGAACGCCTTCTTCGATGCCCGCAGGCACTTTGACCTTCAGTTTACGCACCATAGCTTGCCGGCCTGAGCCTTTGCACGCCGTACAGGGGTCGCTTACGCGAGAGCCTTGGCCATTACAGGTTGGGCATGCCTGCGAAATGGCAAAAAAACCTTTTTGCATGCGAATTTCGCCAGCACCATGGCAAGAATGACAGGTTTCGCGTTTAGTGCCCGGTTTTGCTCCTGAGCCTTCACAGGTTCCGCATGATTCTTTGCGTTTAATGCTGATTTCTTTTTCAACACCAAATGCTGCTTCTTCGAATTTTATGCTGAGATGGTAGCGTAAATCAGAGCCTCTTTCTGCACGACTTCGTTTACGTGAGCCACCGCCTCCTCCACCGCCAAAAAAATCGCCAAAGATATCGCCAAAAATATCTTGGATATTAACGCCGCCGGCAAAATCTTCAGCGCCGCCACCGCCACCCATGCCGGCATGGCCAAAACGATCATATTGAGCACGTTTTTGTGCATCACTGAGCACGCCATAAGCTACCGAAGCTTTTTTGAATTTTTCTTCAGCTTCTTTATCGCCAGGATTTTTATCAGGGTGATATTTATGAGCGAGTTTTCGATAAGCACTTTTAAGTTCACTTTCCGTCGCGTCGCGCGAAACACCTAATATTTCGTAATAATCTTCTTTTGCCATAAACTTGCCTAAATAAAGCCTTTACAGGGCTTAACTTAGGCACTTTAAGTATTTCCGACAAGGCCTTAGCGGCCTATAAAAGTTCATTCACGAACTTTAAGGAAGCCTAGGCACGCATGTGTGCCAAAGTTGCAAGCAATAAGATCGCGACAATATTGGCAATTTTTATCATAGGATTGATGGCAGGCCCTGCGGTATCTTTGTAAGGATCCCCGACCGTATCCCCGGTGATTGCGGCCTTGTGGGCATCCGAGCCTTTTCCGCCACAAAAACCATCTTCGATGTGCTTTTTGGCATTATCCCACGCGCCCCCTCCGGAAGTCATGGAGAGGCCCACGAAAATTCCGGTTATAACCAAGCCCAAAAGCATCGAGCCAAGAACGATAAATGCTTGTGTTTGTCCAACAGAAAAATAAATCACGTAATACCCTAAAACCGGCGCAAAAACGGGTAAGAGTGACGGGATTATCATTTCGCGAATAGCATTTTTGGTGAGAATATCTACGGCCCGTCCGTGATCAGCTTTGCCGATGCCTTGTTTTAGACCAGGATTTTCGGTGAATTGTCGACGGACCTCAAATACTACCGATTCAGCCGCGCGTCCTACCGCCATCATGCTGATAGCGCCAAATAAGTAGGGCAGTAAGCCGCCGATGAAGAGACCCGTGATGACATAAGGGTCGGCCAAAGAAAAATTGATGGTGAGCTCTGGGAAATAATAGCCCAAATCGGTTAAGAAAGCCGTGAAAAGTACGAGAGCCGCAAAGCCTGCGGAGCCGATGGCATAGCCCTTGGTTACCGCTTTTGTAGTATTACCGACAGCATCAAGAGTATCCGTAATTTTTCGAACTTCTTCGGAAAGATGCGCCATTTGTGCAATGCCGCCCGCATTATCGGTAACGGGGCCAAAGGCGTCCAAGGCGACCACCATGCCTGCAACAGCCAACATGGTCGTTGCGGCAATCGCAATACCGAATAGTCCTGCGGCTTGAAATGACACTAAGATTCCAGCGCTGATCACGATAACCGGTAGCGCGGTTGCTTCCATGGATACGGCAATTCCCTGAATAATATTGGTGCCATGTCCAGAAAGAGAAGAGTTAGCGATACTTCTGACCGGGCGAAAATTGGTCATGGTGTAATATTCAGTAATCTTCATCAAAAGTCCGGTAACCACCAAACCAATAACTGCGCAGATAAAAAGCTCTTTGCCCGAAAATTCCGTCGTACCAACGACAAAGCTATGATCAAAACCGATCCAGGTATAGCAAAGATAAAAAATCGAGGCCGAGGAAATCACGAGAGTGGTGATAAAACCCTTGTAAAGAGCTCCCATAACGCTTTGTGAAGGCCCTAGCTTAACAAAAGCAGTGCCAACAATAGAAGCAATGATGCAAACGCCTGCAATCAACATCGGAAACATGAGCATTTTTTCTAAATTAGGGCCGGTAAAATAAATGCCTGCAAGAAGCATTGAGCCCACGAGAGTCACGACATAGGTCTCAAATAAGTCAGCAGCCATGCCTGCACAATCACCAACATTATCACCGACGTTATCAGCAATTACGGCCGGGTTTCTTGGGTCATCTTCAGGAATGCCAGCTTCAACTTTTCCGACCAAATCAGCGCCTACATCAGCACCTTTGGTAAAAATTCCGCCACCTAAACGCGCAAAAATAGAGATAAGAGAAGCACCGAAAGACAAAGAAACAAGGGCTTCAAGAAGCGCTCTGGTTGAAAGTCCCATTTGCGTTAAATAAGCAAAATAACCAGCCACACTTAAAAGACCAAGGGCAACAACCAAAAGTCCTGTAATAGCGCCGGCATCGAAGGATACTTTAAGTGCACTTTTTAAACTGTGCTGCGCTGCAAAAGTGGTACGCACATTGGCTCTCACGGAGACATTCATGCCGATATATCCTGCAATGCCCGATAAAACCGCGCCAACAACGAAGCCCATGCCGACATAGGGCCCTAAGAGAAAGCTAAGCCCGGCGGCAATTATTACGCCGATGACAAAAATAACTTTGTACTGACGGTTCAGATAGGCAGAAGCACCTTCTTGAATGGCGAGCGCAATATCTTGCATGGCCTGAGAACCAACGCCACCGGCCATCACGGAGCGAATCAAAAATAGGGCGTAGAGTATGGCAAAGAGCACGCAGAGAAACACTACGGTTAAGGGTGAAATTACCATGCAAATTCCTCAAAGGTTAAGAAGCTTCCCATCTGTGTTCTAGATGAAACAATTTGTGACAAATTTGTTAAAGCTTACGGCCTTTAAATCAGGGAGCTTAGGATATTTATTTCTTCTAAGATTATTACCTCGACAAATGGCCATAGCGTTCTATAGATCGATCAAAATCTTTTTGGAGCAAAAAATGTCTTTGTCCTTAAAAAATAAAGTGGTGTTTATCACCGGCGCATCAAGCGGTTTCGGTAAGGCTTGTGCCGAGCAGTTTGCCCAAGCAGGAGCGCGCTTAGTGTTATGCGCGCGCCGCATAGAGCGACTCCGTGAGATAGAAGCAAAACTTAAAGCAGAGCATCAAGCAGAAATTTTATCTTTAGCACTCGATGTGCAAGATAAAGAGGCTGTTTTAACACTTGTCGCTGGTCTTAAAGCGCCATGGAATGACATCGATATTTTGGTGAATAACGCGGGCCTTGCTCTTGGGGTGGAGCGCATTCAGGATGGCAAAATTGATAATTGGGAACAAATCATTCAAACCAATGTTCTTGGACTTTTGTACGTAACGCGGGCGATAGTGCCTTCGATGGTAAAAAGAAATCAAGGACACATCGTCAATATTGGTTCGGTAGCGGGGCAAGATTGTTATCCTCTCGGAAACATTTATGCGGCGAGCAAACATGCCGTTCGCGCTATCAGCAAATCTTTGCGACTTGATTTGTTGGGTAAAGATATTCGTGTGACTGAAATTGCGCCCGGTGCTGCTCACACGGAGTTTAGTGAAGTGCGTTGGAATAGCAAAGAAATGGGTGATAAATTATACGAAGGTTTTAAGCCTCTGGTGGCGGATGATATTGCTGATGCGGTGCTTTATTGTGTGACCAGACCTATGCACGTGAATGTAGCGGAAATGGTTATTTACCCAGTTGCTCAAGCATCGGTCAATCATATTTGTAAAGATGGTCAAATGCCCAAAGGGATTTTAGAAAAATAATCACCAAAGAAAAGGAATAATAGCTTTGCGGTTTTTAGGATAATCAGGAAATTTTTCTAAATAATAGCGGTGATGATGCCATGCGCGCATCCCAATATTCGCAAGGCTAAAAGACAAAAAAGCCAGCGTAGGCAAAGAAAATGCGCACATCATGCTAAATCCCAACCATTCGATTATTTCGCCAAAAAAATTAGCGCCTGAAACATAGTTGAAAAAGCCGCCTCTCGGAATCTTATGTCCACTTTCGCCAGGTTTTCTAAGATTCCTTAAAAGATAGTCGGAGTGGATATTGATACCCATGCCGAAAATAAAAAACAAAAAGCCTAGGAGTAGAAGAAGCCACGAGCCTAGGGTCCCACTAAAACTAAAATAGGCACTCAGATAGGCTGATTGTAGAAATCCGTTGATGGTGCAAAAAATAAAGGCCAATAAAAAAGGTACGAGTCGTGTGCCATTTTTCGTACGTATTTTCAGAGAAAATATAAAAGTTCTTTGAAAATAATGCGCTAAGAAAAGAAAAATAATAAAGCTTGCCACCAAAGAAGCAGGCCGCTCAACCACTAAAAAATACAGCGGCCATAAAAAGCTTGGCAATTCTTGCACTACCCACGCAAACCGTGACGGAACATTTGGGCCGTACCATGAAGAAGAATTCTTGGCATAACGACCATAGGGAGATGTTTGGAAACGCAGAATAAGAGCAATAATACCGGCACAAAAAATCATGCCTAGAGAAAAATTATTGAGAAAGTCTTCTCCAAAAAAATATCTCATCTATGGCCTTTGCTTTTCGTTACATGTTTTTAAAACTTAAACACTAAAAACAATTCTAACACTTTGACTGCACCTTATTCTTCCGCTCAAGGCGTATGACGGTCACCAAGCTAAAATCTACTGCAGCAAAAAAAACGAGCTTTTTCTTGTAAGTGAATTGAGTCTGTGTTGAGCTTAACTCTATGGCATTTCAACGACTGCAGAGGCTGGTGAGTATGTGGAAAAAAAATTTGGCATTAGGCTTATTCATGCCAATTATACTCGCCTTCATAAGTTGTGATGGTTCAGGCGATAGGCGCGCCGAGTCTTTCGTCCCGGGTGCGGAACGTGCAGATGAATCCGAAGGACTGACGGGAGTCTCTAATAACAAGACAGGTGATGCAAATGAGCAAGGAAAAGTGGATGTTCCGCTAATTCCCCCACCTCCCATTGTCCTTCCACCAGCAACGGGCTCTCCAAACATTTCCCTTCCTGGTGGCCATAGTGGAGGAAATCACGATGATAGTTTTTGTTCAGATGATGCTGACTGTCCCGCAGATTTTATTTGTTTAGATAACACATGTAGATCATCGGGCGAGCTTGTTTCTATTACCATTAGCGAGGCGATCAGAGCCAGTATTGCAATAGGCACAGAACTTCAGCTCATTGCCACCGGCACCTTCATAGATGGTAGTACACAAGATATAACGTCGTCAGTGGTATGGAGTTCTTCTGATATTACTGTGGCGACGGTATCTAATGAGCTAGATTCTCAAGGCTTGGTTGCCGCAATAGCTGTGGGCATTACGGAAATAACTGCAAGCCTAGGCGCACTCTCAGGAAATACGACCATAACCGTCACTGATGCCGTTTTAATTTCAATTGCTGTGACACCCCAAAATCCAAGCATATTTGTTGGTGATACACAGCAATTTATTGCGACCGGCACTTTTTCTGACAGCTCAACTCAAGACCTCACCACGTCAGTAATTTGGGCTTCTTCTGTTTCTGACAGTGCCACAATTTCCAATACTGCAGGTTCCAATGGCTTGGCTACTTCAGTTGGCCCAGGAAGCACCAGCATCAGCGCCAGCTTCGCAGAGGTATCTGGCAGTACCACTTTGACGACGGTAGCGACCACTTTATATGCTATTTTAGATAGTGGTAGTCCTGGGTCAATTGTTCATCATGTTGTTTCAATAGATTATAGTGATTCAAATAATATTATTTATGTACCCTTGGGAACTATAGCGGGACTTACAGATAAATATTTTATCAGCGCGACATTGGATACTACTGCAGGAAAAATATTTGCCGCCTTGAGCGATTTTGATTCTAATACCAGTGTAGAATATATGTATTTATATTCTATCACCTTCCCTGATTTGCTTAGCATAACTCCTTTTTTTGTTGGTACTAACGTGTATATTAATTTAAATCCTCAGGTTACTTATAGTATAGATAATAATTTATTTTACTATGCCGTTAATAATGATCCATTAGGCTATGATTATAAAATTAATACCATAGATAGTAGCGGCAATATTATCGTGACAACTATAAACACTTCAAATCTTCAGAATTCAGGCAATGGCCTACAAATCTTTAATAACTTTATCTATGCAACCTATCGCCCGGGAAATTCCTTTACGGTAGATTTTGCAAGTATTAACGATGCTACAACGGGATCGATTAGCAGTCCCATTACCCCCCAACCACCAGGACAACTATGGTCGGTATTTGATCTAAATGGTGTTTTATGGGGCACAACACAATTTGCTGCCTCATCACTCCCTAGTTATTCATTATATAAATTACAAAGTACAACAGGTGGAGTTCCCGCCTCTAGTCCTTTCCCAAGCGAGTTAGTTGGTAGCATGCCGACAACTTTTGAAGATGATACTATTGTAAATATAAGCTTATTTACCCCCGCGTCTTAGTATATATGCTTAAGATGTCGATGCAGGCCGGAGAGTAAGCAAGCCCAAACTCCGACCTGCGTGTCCTTATTGTGGCAGGCCTAGCAGATTCAATAAATAATAAGCACTACTTTGTGGAGATAGTCTGAATAAGCTTATAAAAATCTTCTAAATCGTTCTCGGAAAGCACGTTCCCGCGCCGTAGTTTTTCTGGCAAGGACGAATTCATTGATACATTAATAGCATTTCTCCAATATTGGTTTTTTTCTGCCTCATTTTCAGTCAGAGAGGCAGCGTGCATGTAGTGTTCTTTTGCTTTTTCTCCAAGGCCAACATCTGACATGGCTTGTGCGACTTGAGCATGAGTTGTGGGACTTTGCTCGGTTTTAAGCAGCTTTTTACTGCATTTTTCCAATGCGAGGGTGTTAAAATTTGTGCTGTAAAGTTTCATGGCAGATGCATAAAGTTCTAGTTTTACTAAAATGGCTCCTAAATCATTTAGACAACTTTTAGGATCAAGTTTAAGCGCTTCGATATAAGCCAAACCTGCTTTCGCATATTCTTCATCCTCTGCATAAAATTTACCGATGCTTTGATGGCACTTTCCGAGCCTTTGATGGCACTTTCCGAGCCATTTATGTGTAAGGGGCGTTTTT
>JBPOIV010000100.1:0-6374 GCA_052034245.1 Myxococcota bacterium | reverse complement strand
ATCGACTTAACCAATCGGCACGTCATTGCGAGGCCAGGAACTGGCCGTGGCAATCCAAGGATTAGTTGGAAAGCTGGTAATCACTCTGGATTGCCACGCTACGCTCGCAATGACGGAGTAACATAGTCCTTTGCAAAGGCGGAGTAACATAGTCCTTTGCGATGCGGAGTATAATAGGCATTCTTGGGCTTGTTTAGTAAAACCATCGACTTAACCAATCGGCACGTCATTGCGAGGCCAGGAACTGGCCGTGGCAATCCAAGGATTAGTTGGAAAGCTGGTAATCACTCTGGATTGCCACGCTACGCTCGCAATGACGGAGCAAAATAGGCCTTTGCGATGACGGAGTGAAATAGGCCTTTGCAATGACAGCCATCGGGCAAGAACGCCGCTTTATCCCTACAGGGCTAACTTTCCAGCGCATACCAGGGTCATCCCGTAGGAGATTGATTTGCCTGACGTATGAGCAATTAAAGCTTTGTTGCTTTCTAAATGAATGGACAAAGAGAATGAGTGGTTGACATTAGCTTGGGTTCTTTCGACTACGAACATGGCTTCTTCTTGTTTGAGAGCCAAACTCATTTCTTCTTCGGACAAAATAATAGACCCCATCACCGTACTTCCAGCTCTATCCCATAAGCCAATGCTGTTTGGCCCGATATAGCTATGCGAAATTTCATAGCTGGAAGCCGGCTCCATTCCTGGTTCCAGATGATGAAAGGTCTTGGTAATTTTTATTTGCACCTGGGCCTTTTGGTTATTTATTCCAGAGCACAACATGAGCAATTATTGGTCGGCAAGAAGAAGCTGACTAAAAAGTGCAAGGCTTAAAAAACAGTAAAAATTCAACAAATAATTTTTCATTTATTACTCCTTAGTAATGGTGCATGAACCAAGGAATATTTGAAAAATATTTCATTTAAAAATAATCATGCCTAATTGGTTTAATCTCGATTTCATCTCGACCAATTGATGAAATGATACCTGAATTTCTTCGCGTTCTGCCTGCGGCTTTTTTGAAGCCAGGACCGGATTTTTCTTCGTCGCATTTAAGGCATGCATTTAGGGAGCCATCAGGAAGATTGCTTGGCTGGAAACGCACGAGGGATCCCATACAGGTCCAAAAACATTCTTTGACAGTATTTTTAGCGTTGTAATACCACGTTTCGGCACAGGCCTCACTAAAGCCTATTCTCTTAAAACATAGTACACTGGCCGATTTTAGCCACGAAAGCATGGCGCATTTTTTCCCTGGCTTCGTAAGATCTGGCTTTTCTAAATAGACCGCAAGATCTTGCAAAGAGGAGCAGGCGCCGCAAGCGCCATAATGGGTAATAATTCCCTTGGCCTCGTCAGCTGCCACTTTATTTGGATAGCTTTCGGTACGATAACTAATTCTATCTTCTTCGTAGTGAATAGCGCAGACCGCATGAGGATCGAGTTCATGAGAAGTTTTTTGGTAGGGATCCTCGCTCATTACCACCGGATTTACATGCTTTTTCTGGCGGAAAGAATGAGCTTGTTCTTTGAGAGATAATTCAACACCAAAAAGATGTGATGATAAGAAAACTATAATAAAAAAAAATCGCATAAAACCTTCAAAAAGGTGTTTTTATGTCATGTCGCATGCAACTTATCAAGTATGAAAATAACTTCACCGTATAGAATATTCCTTTTTTCTAGCAGCAATGGTTATTGCTATTAACATCTAAACTTCCTAAAAATTGTGCCTTGCTCGAGGGCATTCAATGAAAAAACAAGATCAAAGTTCTGAAAATTGGCAAAAGTGGGAAGCTTTGGCAAAGCGCGAGCTTGATGGGGTGCCTTTAGAAAGTATTCATAAGAAAACCCTTGAAGATATCGCCTTAAAGCCGCTTTATACGAGTGAAGATGTGGCTTTGGATCATGAATCTTTGCCTGGCTTTTTCCCTTATACCCGCGGTATTCGTGCCAGCATGTATACCCATCGCCCTTGGACCATTCGTCAATATGCCGGATTTTCTAGCGCGAGGGAGTCGAATGCATTTTATCGCGAAGGCCTCAAGAAGGGACAAAAGGGTCTGTCTGTGGCCTTTGATTTGCCTACCCACAGAGGCTATGATTCCGACCATCCTTTGGTTTTTGCCGATGTGGGAAAAGCCGGAGTGGCGATCGATTCTGTGCTTGATATGCATGAACTATTTTCAGCTATCGATCTTGGTGAAGTAAGCGTTTCCATGACCATGAATGGCGCAGTTTTGCCGGTGCTTGCGGCTTTTATTGTGGCCGCTGAAGAAAAGGGTACGCCCAAAGAAAAAATTTCCGGCACCATTCAGAACGATATTTTGAAAGAATTTTTGGTGCGTAATACCTTTATTTATCCGCCTGAGCCATCGATGCGTATTGTGGCTGATGTCATCGATTATTGCACTGCTTATTTGCCGAAGTTCAATTCTATTAGCATTAGTGGCTATCACATCCACGAAGCGGGTGCGGATTTAGCCCTTGAGCTCGCTTTAACTCTCGCGGACGGCATCGAATACGTAAAAAGTGCTTGTGCCCGTGGCATTCCCATTGATAAGTTTGCGCCGCGCTTATCTTTTTTCTTTGCTACTGGCATGAATTTTTTCATGGAGATAGCAAAACTCCGCGCTGCACGTCAAATCTGGGCCCATACCATGAAAGAACTCGGTGCCAAGGATGAAAGATCCTTGCTCCTACGTACTCATTGCCAAAGCTCAGGCTGGAGCTTGGCCGCCAAAGATCCCCTCAACAATATTGTGCGTACGACCATCGAAGCGATGGCTTCGGTTTTAGGGGGCACGCAGTCACTTCATACCAACTCTTTTGATGAAGCAATTTCTTTGCCCACTAAAACCTCATCCCGCATTGCGCGCAACACTCAACTGATTTTGCAGCACGAAACACATATTACCGAGGTGGTGGATCCTCTCGGTGGCTCTTACTATGTCGAGCACTTAACTAATGAGCTTGCCAATAAAGCGCGAAAAATTATGGATGAAGTTGCAGGCATGGGTGGCATGACAAAGGCTTTGGCAACGGGGCTACCTTCTCGCTGGATCGAAGAGGCGGCACTTAAACGTCAAGCCTTAATTGATAGCAAAAAAGAAGTAGTGGTGGGCGTAAATAAGTACGAGCTCGATAAAGAAGAGCCTGTGGAAATTCTCGCCATCGATAATGCCCGCGTCATCAAAGAGCAGCAGGAAAAATTGGCCGCGCTTAAGGCTAATCGCGATCAAAAAGCCTGCGATGAGGCAATAGCAGCTTTGGTGAAAGGAGCGAGCACTAATGCTAATCTTTTAGCATTGAGCATTGATGCCATGCGAAAACGCTGCACTTTGGGCGAAGTTTCTTTGGCCTTAGAGACGGTATTTAGTCGTTTTAAGCCCGCAGTATCAAGCTCTGCAGGAGTGTATAAAGACGTGTATGCCCATGCCGAAGAAATTAGTCAGTTGCAGGATAAAGTAAGAAATTTTGCGCAAAGTTGTGGCCGACAACCGCGTATTTTAGTGGCAAAGCTTGGACAAGACGGCCACGATCGGGGAGCCAAAGTTATTGCCAGTGCTTTTGCTGACTTAGGTTTTGATGTGGATTTATCGCCCCTATTTCAAACGCCAAAAAGCATTGCCCAACAAGCGGTGGATAATGATGTTCATGTAATCGGCGTGAGCACCTTGGCTGCCGGCCATAATGTTTTGGTGCCAGAGCTTATAAAAGAACTTAAATTATTAAAAGCTGATGATATTTCGGTTGTCGTTGGTGGTGTCGTGCCAGAGCAAGATCACGCCTCATTAAAGAGCCTGGGTGTTATCGATATTTTTGGTCCGGGCACCAGCGTGTTGGTGGCGGCTGCGCGCGTGATTGAGCATCTAAGCAAAAAGGCCAGACCGTGAAACTACCTGCTTTAGAAAAAGCTTTTTTAGCTGGAGATCGTCGCGCTTTAGCGCAAGCTATCACTCTGGTGGAATCTGATCGTGATGAAGATCAAAAAGCGGCTAAGTTATTTTTAGCCAAGTTAAAAAATTCCACGTCAAGTATGCGCATCGCTATTTCGGGGCCCCCGGGCGTGGGGAAAAGTACTCTCATCAATCGCTTGGGAAAAAAACTAAGTGAAAAAGATTTTCGCGTTGCCATTTTGCCCATTGATCCTGCCAGTGAAATTCATGGCGGAAGCCTTTTGGCCGACAAAACGCGCATGGGGGATTTACTTGAAGAAGAGAAAATTTTTATTCGCCCCTCGTCATCGCGGGCAGTCTTAGGCGGGGTTTCTTTGGCGAGTCACGATGTTATTTTTTTAATGGAAGCATTTGGTTTTAATGCCATCATCATCGAGACGGTGGGCGTGGGTCAATCAGAGACCATAGCCCACTCTTTGTCGGATTATTTTATTCTGCTCATGCAGCCAGGCGCTGGAGACCAGTTGCAGGCCTTGAAAAAAGGCATTCTTGAGCGAGCCGATTGTATCGTTGTCAACAAGCACGATAATGAACAAAAAGTACTTGCCAAAGCGACTTTTAACACTCTAAAAACAGCGCTTCATAAACCTAGTTTTCTTTTAAGCGCCTTACATGATGAAGGTGTCGATGCGTTTTTAGAGCATGTTATTACTGAGTGGCAAAGCATGTCTCTGAGTTTGCGGCAAACTCGCCGCATCGAGCGTCTGAGCAAATTTTTTCGTTTTGCTTTTGAACAAAAATTGCTTGCTCAGCTCTATCAAAAAACCGATCTTAAGAATCGCTGTCTAAAAATAACCGAAAGTGCAGTCGCAGAACAAAAATCGCTGTCCCCTCAAATGCACGAGTTGGTGGAAGAAATTCTTGGTCGCTATGAGCACGCTTAGCTTATTCGATGATGATGCGAACAGCATCATGATAGGGCACAAAAATTAAAAGCCCCTCGCTTTCTGAGCATACAGCCACTTCATCATCGATAATTTTATTGAGCGTTCCAATGCGATGATGAAGAGAAAGCATTTCATTATCCAAGGGGTAAAGAAGGCCTTGGCTCTTAATCGGCCCAATGGCATGGCCCAGGGGAAAGAGTGATAAATAAGCTCCTTCTTCATGGAAAATACGGACCAAACGACGCGCAGGGCACATAAAACACATCTGCTTCTCTTCAAGCATAACTATTTGCGCAAGATGAGCATATTTTTTTAAAACAAAGAAATTGCTCAAAAGATGATCAGCGCGCAAGCCAAAAGCACCGAAGACCATAATATTTTGGTGCCCTTTGTTGATGACATAACGAAGCGCTTTTTCAAAATCATTGCTTTCTTGTTCTGCTATTTGTTCTAAGGCGAGTCCTGAATCTCGACGCTTAAAACTATCAAGATCGCCTATCACTAAATCGGGCGCAATCGCATTTTCTAAGGCCCAACTCGCCGCGCCATCTACTGCAATAAAGGAACTAGCATTTTCGTAAAAAGGCCTGAAAAACTCACGAAGAGGCGATTCTCCATCGAGCAAGAGCAAAACATAATTTTTAGACGAAAAAGGAAACATTTATTTACCATCGATGCGGCAGTTAATGCTTGAGCGTAAAAGCTCCATTTCAAGCCTCAGTTTTAGACCACTTTCAGTAAGCGCCAGATTATAAGGCCGGCCATTAAATAAAAAGGCAGGCGTGCCCATCAGCTTTAGGTCATTCATAGCATGCTCACGCTGGGCTCGTACTTTTTTCAAAAGGGCTTCTTTTTTGAGATTTTTGCGAAACTTTTTGAGTTGGTCTTTAGCAAAAATCTTTTGTGCAAGAAGAATGATTTGTTCATCGCTCAAAGGCTTATCGCTTTTAAACAAAAGATCATGCATTTGCCAAAACTTACCCAAAAGGCCCGCAGCCTCCGCCGCGACGGCCGCTTTTTCGGCATAAGGATGCGCAGTTAGAGGAAAGTGCATAAAATAAAGCTGCACTTTTTGCTCATTGTTTTTAAGTAAATCTTCGACCGCTTGATGAGCGACTTTACAGGCGGGGCATTCGAAATCGGCAAATTCAACAATGATAATGGGCGCCTTTTTATTGCCTTTTTGATAAGCACCACTGGTTTTCACCGGCAAAGGGCTGACGAGATAGCCAGCATTAATCTCCTCGCTGAGCCCTTGAAGGACGAAGCGTTCAGGATGCCCCGCTTTAAGTTGGTCAGCCGCCCACTGGGCAAGAATTATGCCCGCTTTACACCCTTGAGGCATTTCTAGGCATTGAGCAAAACTCTTTGGGCACCCACAAGGGCAGATTTCATTATTGAAAACTTTAGAGAGTACAGCGATTTTTTCTTGGCTTAAATCTGCCAAATTGAGCTCAGAAAACGAGGGCAGTTGTGGGATTTTTTCTTCGCTGAGCTCGGGCTTAAAATTTTCTTTTTTAAGAGCAGTATC
>JBPOIV010000169.1:0-16959 GCA_052034245.1 Myxococcota bacterium | reverse complement strand
TGTTGCTGCGCCTTTTCGAGCCCTGCACTGATGAGCAAATCGACGGCTTCAACCGATTTTTTTAGCACCGGTTCTAAGATTTTTATTTCGCTATCGCTAAAAGGGCTTAAAACATAATTCGCTTCATCACCCTTAAAAGTTGGTCTTCCGACGCCTATACGGATGCGAAGAAATTCACCACCCACTAAACGCTTAATATCTTGAGTATAAGTAGAATAAAGCCCTTTTTTTAAAAGGGCCTGTCTACCAATGTCTAGGATGTGGAGCCAAAATAACAATCGATTGTTATTTTGGCTTAAAGGTGAGGTTTAGATAGAGCGCGAAAAATAAAAAAAGCGGTTTGTTTTAACTATCTACTTGGTTTTCTTGGGTATGGCGCAATAGGGGTATCTCTTGGTAAATAACTGCGTATATGCCCCAGTGGATAGGAACTATAAACGCCCTTTTTCCAAAATACGCATCTACCCAAGCCTAAAATTTGAAGCCAAAATATCAATCGGCTGCTGGATTAGTTCACAGAACCCTGCTTATGGGTCCGCCATATCGAATAAAACCATAGTTCAACCGTTTAAAGGCGCAACAAGTGCCAAAACATGATCTTAGGCGAATTGCCACCCAAGGCCGGGTTCAATAACTTGTTGACCTTTTTTATTTCGGCGTAAAGAAAAAAAGGTGCGAAAACCTCTTGACCCTCACGTTGCGTCATACCCCATACTTGCAGGCAACAGTTGATGGAGGGTTACATGGCCTACACCGTGAAAAAATTAGCCAAACTATCGGGCGTAAGCGTGCGTACGCTGCATTTTTACGACGAGATTGGCTTATTGGCCCCGGCGCATGTAGCATCAAATGGTTACCGCTATTATGGAGAAAAAGAGCTTTTGCTTTTACAGCAAATTCTTTTTTTTCGCGAGCTTGGCGTTGGACTTAAGCAGATTCAAACCATTCTTAGCCAACCAGATTTTGATAAGGCCAAGGCACTTTTAACCCATAAAGAGGCGCTTCTTTTGAAATCACAACGAATAGATGCGCTGATGGCTACCATCGACCTAACAATTAAACGATTAAATGGAGAATTAATCATGAATGATAAAGAAATGTTCAGTGGCTTCTCGCCTGAAGAACAAATGGAATATGAGGCATACCTTGTGAATCGGTACGGCGAAAAGGCGAAAAAGCAAATTGCTGAAGCAAAAGTTAACGCTGAAAACTGGACTAAAGAGGCGTGGGAAGTGGCCTCAAAAGAATGGGTGGATATTTTCAATCAACTCAAGATTTTGATGGAAGGCAACGTTTCTGTTGAGGATAAGAAGGTGCAGGCCTTGATTCGGCGCCATTTTGAATGGCTTTCAAAAATCTGGACCCCGGATAAAGAATCCTACGTCCTTCACGCAACGGGATTCATTGATTTAGCTTGGAAAAAAGCATTCGAGCAAATCGATGACCGCCATCCTCGTCTTGCGATATATTTCGCAACAGCGGTTAGGTTTTTTGCCGAGCGGAATTGGTAAAAAAGATTGTCCGCAATCCCGCCGTCTAGGCACCATACTCCCCCCCACTGTCACCTTTATGGGGTGACAGTGGGGGGGGCACGCATAATCCCCCTTTCCCAAACGCGCTTGTCGCCCAGCTATTCGACTTTTGCAAATCGCAGCACTTTCAAGCGAAAGTTTTCCCAAAGAAGATGATCGCTTTTTTAGCCGGGTAAACCTCTTTTTCGCTTAGTATCAGCAGAGTTGATGAACCAAGATAGGCGCGATGATCGCACGATTCTGGGCTTCAATTTGCACGCATCGAAACCCATCGAGGCTTTTGACCGCGAGGGTTAGAGCGAGCGCTGCGATACATGGGGCGCCCACCTCTGTCGAAAGAACGCCTTAACAAGGCACCGGACGGGAAACGCTTGATCTTAATACTCAAAAGCGCATGGAGAGACGGGACAGAAAAGATATTGCTGACGCCCTTCGAACTATTAGAGCGACTGGTCGCGATCATTCCAAAGCCACGGAAAATTTTGGTTCGCTACAAAGGTTTAGATAGAGCGTGAAAAATAAAAAAAGCGGTTTGTTTTACCTATCTACCGAGGGAAACCCAAAATGCATTCGATGCGATAATGGTCCTAAATATATCAGCGGAACGATTAAGGATTGGGCAGAAAAACAATGTATTGAACTTGCCTATATCCAGCCGGGTAATCCGCAGCAAAATGCTTATGTGGAGCGCTTTAATCGAACCGTTCGTTATGATTGGCTTAATCAGGATATTTTTTACGACATCGAGGAGGTACAAGAAAAAGCAACACGATGGCTCTGGCATTATAACAACGAACGGCCTAACATGGGCCTCGGTGGTATTACACCTATGCAGAAATTAAAAATGGCTTTATAGCGCTTACATCTCTATCTTTGGGCGAGCTTAAAAATGGGTGGATTACCTTTCTTTATCGTTAATATTTTTTTAATTTCTTCTTTCTCCAACGCAACAAATTCTGTTTCGGCAGGTTCGATTCATGTTCTTATTCTTCATGAAGGTGTCGTTTGGAGTGATGGGGATAATCGACCGAGTCCTGAACAAATAAACGATTTACCCCCAATAACTGCTATTGCCGCAGGGTTATAATCATAGTCTCTTTCTTGATGAAAAGGGTAGGGTTTGGAGTGTCGGGAATAATTTGTGTGGGCAGCTAGGACACGGTAACACCCTTAGCCGAACGATTCCGGCAATAATACCAAATTTACCTGAAATAACTGCTATTGCCGGAAGTAATAATTATAGTCTCTTTCTTGATAAAGAGGGTAGGGTTTGGAGTGTTGGGGATAATTCACATGGACAGTTAGGACGCAGTAATAGGGATACATGGACTCCGAAAAAAATATCCGATTTACCTAAAATAACTGCTATTGCCGGAGCTAATAATTATAGTTTCTTTCTTGATGAAGTTGGTAAGGTTTGGAGTGTTGGGGATAACTTATAAAAGCTCATGCACTCTTTGAAAATCGCGCTACATATTATGATGGTGCATTTAATTTAGCTGGACCTAGTAATTCATTAGGGAAAATATATTTAAAAGATACAATCGATCTTATACGAATGATAATATCAGCTGAAGACCTATATTTAACTATTCTTGGCAAGCATGAACCTGACAACAATTTCTTAGGTAGGATAGATATATTACGAAAAAATTAGGGGCTACTAAAAATATCGTTGAAGAAAAATTAGCAATCCTCAACAATGGTGATCCAAAGGAAAATTCTGGCATAGGCGATAGAGATTATCTACTCCAAGAAATTGGACGAAGGGAAGTATCGTTAGTGGCCCTCGTTGCTAAAAGCCATGCTCTGAAGGATGATTCCTCGCAATTTGATATTCCTGGTTCCCTCATGCGTAGGAACTCTTTTATTCGACAAATAAATAACTTCATCAAAAGTCCTTTGCGTGGAATAACTAACTATTTGTATGGAATATATTGAAAATAATATCGAATAAACCGTTTTAAGCGGTTTATTGTTTTTTTAACGTCTTGAGAGATTGAATCAATCAAGCTTGCTAGATCCTTTATACTGAATAAAGTTCTAGGCAAACCTTTTTCAACGCTGCATTAAATAATAGAGCGGGTATAGGTGAGATAAAGTCCTTTTTTTGAGTTTGCCTAATCTACCCAAGCCCAACATTTAGAGCCAAATAATCAAAGAATTTTCTGAGCTAGAGATAGAATTTTTGCAGGAATAAGGCGCCACTATTATTTAAAGGAGAATTCCTATCCTTTGGCTGTTTTGGAAAAAAATGAACATATCGCCCCTCACCTGCTTGCTTACTCTTTAGAGAAGGCGTGAAGTGCTGGGCTTTTTGATCGCTAATTATAAGAGTTTTGCGGCTGTTTATCGACGGCGCTATCGTACTCTGCGTTCTTCGCTATTCTGCGCCCATCAATACTATTTGAGTATCTTCACCCTTAAATACCGTCGTATAATAGCAATCCTCATCGCCAAAACCGCTTAGCACAGCGTGAAATTTCTCACCGTGCATGAAAAATTGCCAGACATTAATCGCGCCCACCATATTCCGTGATTTTTCCAAGGGGCCATTAACATGGGCAATGCTTGCATCGACTTGTTCGGAGATCGCCATAATCTGCAAAATATCCGTCGTGGCGTCGTTAAGAATATCCATGAAGCCAGTATAATTTCGATCACCAGCATTATTCGTCACGAGCATCTTTGCAGAAAAGCATTTTATTAAATTATTTTCAAACAGATACTTACTGTTTAAATGCGGCGCGCTTAAAGCTTTGGTGAGCTCGCCTCGTAATAGTTGACATTCTTCATCAAAACTCATCGCAAATGCATTTAGATTAATTATTAAAGCCGACAAAAATAAATATACTTTCATAGATTTCTCCTTGAAAGGAGATAGCTGCTGCACTGTAATTTTGGCCTAAATAGTAGGCCAGATTGCTGCATCAGCCTTTTGGTAATTCTATGCTCAGAGTCAAACCTGAAGACGAATTACTTTCTAGCGAAAATTTTCCTTCATGCGCTTTGACGATAGCCTTTACCAACCACACCCCAAGCAGGCCGTTAAAATAGGGGTGATTTTTTGATTTCGCGAATAAATCGAAAATATTTGACCAATTTTCTTCTGCGATTTCAGGATTTAAATGAGCAATAATTACTTTTTCGTTCTTTAGCTCAATGAGAATTTCTGACTGGCGTGCATCGAGACAATGGCTGACAAGAATGGTGGCTAAACTTTGCACTAAGCTTTCTTGTTCTACGTTAAGTTGTAGTGCCTGACCATCATCTATAACACTTAGCTTTAAGTCCTCGCTTCCTAGCACGCGTTGAGCAGTTGCTATTGCTAAATTGATTATTCCTTTGCTCGTCCACGGCTCTTTTTTGAGAGGGAATACGCCGACAATCAATCTGGAAACTAAAAGAAAATTCTCGGTCGCGAAAATTAATTTTGCATAGTCATGATTTTTGGCAGAATTGTCTTTAATTTCTTGCATTACTATTTCTAGGAGCCTTTGATGCAATTTTTCTGATTCTGCTAAGCGAGTGGATTCCAGGGCTTTTGTGCGAAACTTTTGTCTTTCTAAATGTATAGCAATTTGTCGAGCGACTAAGAAAAATAAGTCGACATCTTCCAATGAAAGTTCTTTAATTTTTGAAGCTTGAAAGGCTAGCACTCCCATCATTTCATAAGAGCCTTGCAGAGGAATATAAAGCGCATCAGCCGAAGAAAGCGTCTCCGTAAAATGGCCCGCTGCTTTATTATTATCCATGGCCCATTTGGCTACGGCCAACTCTCGACTTTCATTTTTTAAGGCCAAATTTCTTCCCAAAAACCGCGACAAAGAATTATCTTTATTACGTAAAATTAAATCACAACTTCCATGAAAAAAACTCGCAATGCGATGTAAAGCACTTAAGCGCAGCTCTTGAGTTGTGGTAGCAGTGGCAATATCGAGCAATATTTGGTTGATTGCTTGGACGCGAAGCTCACGATTAACTAAAATTTCTTGTTGGAATTTTATTCTTCGGGTGAGTATTCCCGTTGCTAAAGCTGCAACAAAAAAGGAAATACATAAGAAAATATCCTCCGGTTCTTTCACAGCCAAAGTACCGATTGGAGGAATGAAAAAAATATTCCAGCCTGACATGAGGAGAATACTGGCAAATAAAACCGAGCCCAGTGGAAGAAAAAGACCGATGCTTAAAATACCGAGTAACAATAAAAAACCGACTGATCGGTAGCCGATGAGAGGAGCAAGGAGCGCACTCAAGCCAAGCATCATCAATGAAGAGATCATGGCCTTAATCAAAGAAGCGCCCGTCGAATGAATAGTTATGGATCCTATTTTTTCAAAGAGCTTATTCGTTTTTTGTGGGCGTGGTCCTAAGACCGTAATATCAAGACTGCTTTTTTCGATTAGCTGTTCATGAAGAGAAGCTTGTCCAAAGAAATCGGCCAACCATTTTCGCTTGGAACGGCCAATTATAATTTGCGTAATATCTTTTTGCCGTGCAATGCGGACCAGTGCGTCCACGACGTGCGTATCGCTCAGGGTGATGACCTCTGCCCCTAAGTTTCGTGCAAGCTCAAGATTCTTTTTTAGGACGGATTTTTCTTCTTCGGTAGCAAGCTCATTGGTCGTTATATGCACAGCGATCCAGTTAGCATCAAGATTATATGCCATTTTCCTGGCAGCTCTTATGAGAGTCTCACTCGTGGATGAAAAGCCTATGGCAACCATAAGGCGATCGGCCGCGCCCCAGGAAGCTACATCTTTTTCAGTCGACATAGCTTGCAGTTCTGTATCGACTCTTTCTGCAGCGACCCGAAGCGCGATTTCGCGCAATGCCGTTAATTTTTCTTCTTTAAAAAAATTTTCCGCGGCAAAGTCTGCTTTTTCACCTAAATATACTTTTCCTTCTTTTAATCGACGCAAGAGATCTTGAACGGAAAGGTCGATTAACTGAATCTGGGAGGCCCTGTCCAACACTACATCTGGAACTGTTTCGGCAATAGTTATCTGAGTAATTTTCTCAACCGATTCTTTGCGACTTTCAAGATGTTGCACATTCATGGTTGAATAGACATCAATCCCTGCATCTAAGAGCTCAAATACATCCTGCCAGCGCTTCGCATGACGCGAGCCGGGAATATTGGAATGGGCTAACTCATCTACAAGGACAAGGCCGGGTCGTCGTTCTAAGATGGCGTCGATATCCATCTCGCTAAACTCAATATCACGATGAATGAGTTTTTTTTTAGGGATGATTTCCAAACCCTTTATTAGTTGCTCCGTTTCTTTACGACCATGGCTTTCTACAACGCCAACAACGATGTCATTAGCACTTCGCTTTGCCTCTTGCCCTGCAAGAAGCATGGCATAAGTCTTTCCAACACCCGGAGCCATACCAATAAATAAATGAAGCTTGCCACCCTTAGATCGAGTTTTCTTTTTTGTAATAGTTGAAAGCAAAATATCAGGGTCTAGACGATTGGTTATTTCAATATCGCTCATAAAGAATCAGCTTCCACGTTATGCATAACAACAACACCTAAGAAAACTTTATACAAATAATCCCGGCTTAGGGGCTTTTTATTCGTTTATTGAGCACAAGGATTATTAAAAAGCCACTATCCAACTAATTAACTTAGTCTTGCAAAATAAAAGAAGCGGGAGGAGAGTTATAGGTGATCAATGATGGGCCATGAGCGTGATTACCAACGAGCAAACGCATGCAATGGCAGAGGAATACGCATGGATTTCGTATTAGCAGGTGTCGTTGCTACACTTCTTCTCATCTATCTTATTTACGCTCTGTTTAATCCCAAGAAATTCTAAAAGAGTTATCTCATGAGCTTTGAAAACTATTTATCCCTCGCTGTATATTTAGGTCTTCTTTTCTTGTTGAGCCCTTTTCTGGGAAAATATATGGCGAATGCCCTCAGTGGCAAACGCGTCATTTTATCGCCCTTATTGTTCCCTCTTGAGAAACTTATTTATCGGTCGTGTTTCATTGACCCAGAAGAAGAAATGCCATGGAAAAAATATGCTTTTGCCCTGCTTAGCTTTAATTTCTTCGGTTTTATTGCGCTCTTCTTAATGCAAATTGTGCAAAACTTCTTGCCCTTGAATCCCGCGAATTTAGGAGCTGTGCCTTACGCGATGGCATGGAACACTGCCGTTAGTTTTGTCACCAATACGAATTGGCAAGCATATTCGGGCGAAACCACGATGAGCTATTTGGTTCAAAGTTTGGGTCTTGGCGTGCAAAATTTTCTTAGCGCTTCTGTTGGCGTTGCCGTACTCCTTGCTTTCATTCGAGGCTTAACGAGAAAAAATAGTCCCACTATAGGTAATTTTTGGGTCGATCTTGTGCGCTCATTTCTTTATATATTTCTGCCACTGTCCATCATTTTCGCTCTCTTATTTATCAGCCAAGGAGTCATCCAAAACTTTTCTGCCTATGTCAGCGCGACAACTCTTGAAGGCGCCGAACAAATTTTACCTATGGGACCCGCCGCATCGCAAATCGCCATCAAACAGCTTGGCACCAATGGTGGCGGTTTTTTTGGAGTAAATAGTGCTCATCCCTTCGAAAATCCTACGCCCCTGAGCAATTTCCTTGAAGCTTTTGCGATTCTGCTTATTCCCTCCGCTCTTATGTTCATGTTCGGAAAGATGATAAAACATAGCAAGCATGCTTTCATGCTCTATGGCGTTACGCTGCTGATTTTTGGGCTTGCGCTCTTTGTCAGTCTTTGGTCGGAACACCTTCCCAATGCCGCGCTTAATTCGACTCCGGCTCTCGAGGGAAAAGAGCTGCGTTTTGGCATTAGTGATTCCATTCTATGGTCAACTGCCACAAGCGCAGCTTCGAATGGTTCGGTCAACGCTATGCATGACAGTCTCACACCTTTGGCCGGCGGCATGGCTTTACTGCAAATTTTGCTCGGAGAGATAATTTTTGGCGGCGTCGGCTCAGGTCTTTATGGCATGCTGCTCTTCGTTCTTTTAGCCGTATTCTTAGCCGGCCTCATGGTGGGAAGAACGCCAGAATACCTGGGCAAGAAAATAGAAGCCTTGGATATGCAAATGGCAGTTCTCGCTCTGATTCTGCCAAGCGCGTTTATTTTGCTGGGCGCAGGAATTTCTTCTGTAATACCTTTTGGGCTCGAGAGTTTAGGTAATAAGGGCCCGCATGGCCTTTCAGAAATACTCTATGCTTGGGCCTCAGCGGCCAATAATAATGGCAGCGCATTTGCCGGCCTTAGCGTCAATAATAATTTTTATAATGTGGGATTGGGCCTCGCTATGCTGGTAGGAAGATTCGGTATTATCATTCCTGTCCTCGTGATCGCAGGAAATCTGGCCAAAAAAAAGCTCATTCCTCCGTCGCCAGCAAGCCTAGCTATAGACACACCGATTTTTGCCTTTCTTCTTACATCGGTCATTTTCATCATTGGCGCGTTGACTTTTTTTCCCGCCCTAGCCCTAGGTCCTTTGGTAGAGCATTTTTTGATGCTTAGCGGACGCTCCTTTTGAGGTAAGTATGGTTAAAAAAGTCGCTTCATTAATAGATAAAAATATTTTAATGAGCAGCATTAAAGTATCTTTTAAAAAACTCTCACCTCATCTCATCATCAAAAATCCGGTGATGTTTGTGACGTGGGTGGGGGCATTTATCAGCACCTTCGTGGTGGTTTATTCATGCTTTGTGGGTGAATTTTCAAGCTTTGAATTTCAGATCGCTGTGTGGCTATGGTTTACGGTGCTATTTGCCAATTTCGCGGAAGCTCTTGCTGAGGGAAGAGGAAAAGCCCAAGCAGAAACCCTGAAAAAAAGTAAAATTAATCTGCAGGCCAGACTTTTGGTTGATGGCGTCGAAAAACAAGTGCCCGCCTCATCGCTCTGTATTGGCGATATCGTTATTTGTGAAGCGGGAAATTCTATTCCTGCGGACGGCGAGGTCATCGAAGGTATAGCAAGCGTCGATGAGTCCGCAATCACCGGTGAATCAGCGCCCGTTATCCGCGAAAGCGGCGGAGATCGAAGTGCTGTTACCGGGGGCACCAAAGTGATTAGCGATCGCCTTATCATTCGTATTAGCGCCGATGCGGGTAATACTTTTTTGGATCGCATAATTGCATTGATAGAAAATGCCAAACGTCAAAAAACGCCAAATGAAATAGCATTGACCATTGTATTAATCGCTTTTTCTATCATTCTTTTACTTGCCGTTGCGACGCTTAAATTTTTTACCGACTACAGCGCGGCTGCTGCAGAACAAGATCTTTCAGGCATAGTGAGCGTACCTGTGTTGGTGGCTCTTTTAGTATGCTTGATCCCCACTACTATTGGCGGTTTGCTTGGTGCCATCGGCATTGCTGGCATGGATAGATTGATTCGAAAAAATGTTATCGCCAAAAGCGGCCGCGCCATTGAAGCTGCGGGTGACGTTGACATTTTACTTATCGATAAAACCGGCACTATCACTTTGGGCAATCGCATGGCAGTCGAGTTTATTCCCGCTCGAGGCTGCCCTATCACGACTTTGGCGGATGCGGCACAAATAGCGTCTTTGGCTGATGAAACGCCTGAAGGGCGCTCCATCGTCGTCCTGGCAAAAGAGCAGTTTCAACTTCGCGCCGATCGTCTTCATCCTGCCCATGCGCGTTTTATACCTTTCTCGGCTGAAACACGAATGAGCGGAATCGATCTGCTCGATAACGAGGGCAATATCACCTCTCGCATTCGTAAAGGCGCCCTCGATGCCATTTATAAAATAAGCAAAGGCCAAAAAATTCCTGCAGATTTGAAGGAAGCTTCCGATAAGATCTGCTCTCTCGGCGGCACTCCTCTCGCGGTGCTTAAAAATGATGAGGTCTTAGGAATTATTTATTTAAAAGACATGGTGAAAGGCGGCATCAAAGAGCGCTTTAAAGAGCTTAGAGCCATCGGTATTAAAACCATTATGATTACAGGAGATAATCCTTTAACAGCAGCCGCAATTGCAGCTGAAGCGGGGGTCGATGATTTTATTGCCGAGGCCACCCCTGAATCTAAGCTGAGGAGAATTCGCGAAGAGCAAGCTAATGGCCATTTAGTAGCGATGACCGGCGATGGCACCAATGATGCTCCAGCCCTCGCGCAGGCGGATGTCGGCATTGCCATGAATACAGGCACACAAGCTGCTCGTGAAGCGGGTAATATTATTGATTTGGACAGTAATCCCACGAAGATTATAGATATAGTAGAAACTGGGAAACAGCTGTTGATGACTCGCGGCTCGCTCACCACTTTTAGTTTGGCCAATGATATCGCCAAATATTTTGCCATTCTTCCCGCAATCTTCATGTATCTTTATGCTTCGGCAAGCGGCAATGAAGGCCCTTTAAGTGTTCTCAATGTCATGGCTTTGCATTCTCCCAAAAGCGCCATCCTAAGTGCAGTGATTTTCAACGCCATAGTGATTGTGTTTTTGATACCGGTGGCGCTACGAGGAGTTGTATTTAAAACTCATAAGGCTTCAACAATTTTAAGAAGAAATTTGCTGATCTATGGTCTAGGTGGTCTCTTTACTCCTTTTGTCGGCATCAAAATTATCGACGTCATGATCGTATTTATTGGCCTCGTTTCATAGGAGTCAAATATGAAATTGATAGTTCAAGGACTTGGCTTATTTGTCGTTTTAAGCCTTCTTGCAGGCGTAGCATACCCACTTTTAATAACTGGCTTAGGGCAGATGTTTTGGCACGATAAAAGTAATGGTTCATTGATTATGCACGGCAACAAGATTGTTGGCAGTGAACTCATAGCTCAGCAATTTAAGGAAACAAAATATTTTTGGCCCCGACCCTCGGCAAGCAATTTTGAAACTATAGGTTCTGCTGGCAGTAATCTTGGACCAACGAGTAGAACTCTTAAAGAGCACATTGAAAAAAGACAAGAAAGTCTTCGAAAAGCGCATGGGACAAAAACAGACGCTATTCCTGCGGACTTATTAACCGCATCAGGAAGCGGACTTGATCCTCATATCTCGCTTGAAGCAGCCACGATGCAAATGGATCGCGTGGCTGATGCCCGAGGATTTGATAATCAACAGCGCCGTGAAATGCATGAGCTCATAAAGCAACTTGTCGAAGAAAGACAAATAGGAATTTTTGGAGAAAAAAGAATAAATGTCCTTTCCTTGAATCTGCATTTAGATCGATGCTGTGGCGCCAAAAGATGAAGTTATCCCTCGCGGCATCGGCGTAAGAATGTGCACCTTTCGTTTTTCAAAGCAATGACTGCAGAAAGGATATACGACGGAATTTATTTATTTACCCGCTGCAAAAAATATTATTCAATAAAGGCTTTTACCGATGGCCATGATTATATATTTTAAGAAAAAGTATGGGCAGCGCAGCTGATACCGACGTAAAAATTTTCTGCATACTGGCATTTGAGAAAATGCGGTTATTGTCTTAAAAAAATATCGACACTAAAAGCTCCCCACTCACTACAGAGTTCCAAACTTAGAATTACGTCGAGGAATAAATGAAATTATACTTATTGGCTTCCGTCATGCTCTGGCACTGCTTTTCTTTTGCTACGCTTTCCGTAGAGGAAACTAAGATTTATCAAAATCTTTTTAATGCGGTCGCTCAAAATAATATCTCCAAATTTCAAAAAGCTTTAAATAAAACCACGGCTATGAGTCCAGAGAAAGTTAAAGAGTTAATGAATCATTATGATAGCCGATTAAAATTTACTCTCCTTCAACGATGTATCGCTTTAGAAAATCCTGATTTCGAGATTTTTTCAAGCTTACTGATCAATGGAGCAAATCCTCATGTTGGGCTTTCCAGGAATATTCGGAATCAATTATTTAAAGGATACACTACGCTTCACATTGCTTGTCGTCGTCAGAAGGATATGAGATTTTTTGAAACTCTTGCTTTATATAATATAAATTTTAAGGGGGAAGATGACGAGGGGTGGAGCCCCTTCGCTATTGCTCTTTCTGAAGGCAACCTTGAACTTATTAAATGGCTGGCACCAAAAAGTGATTTGCGGAATGCGGTTCTAAGAAAAGCTCCCAACAAAAATAGTTCTTATTATGATGCACTTTTAAATGAAGCGGATTTAAAGCTGAAGTACGACGATTTTAACGACGAATATTTTCAATTAATGCTCTTAGAGTGAACTTGATGAAGGAGCCCATAGGCATGTTTCCTACTGGGTAAAAGTTGATCGCAATCCCCTCGGCTATGTCTATTATAATTTCGCAAATTGGACGCTGGTGGTTTGCGGATTAACCTCGAGTGCAAAGTTTGGGCCAAAGGCGAGACTTGGCGTTTGAAAGCCAGGTTTTAGCCCATGCTGAAGCCAATATGCGGCTCCCTTAATGAGCGCATCGGCGGTATAGCAATATGGTTCGGGCGTTTTTAAAATGCCACATAGGGTGCGACCTGCTTTATCACGTAGTTCTCCGACGATATACGCGCACCCTTTTTCTTGTTGCTCCGGCGAGGGTCCGTTGGGCAGTCTTTCGATAGCGGCGCTGAATAGTCGATTAAATAAGGGTCGCCCACTCAGTTTTTTAATAAGCCCCATGGCCGGTAAAAACCATTTAATTTGTTTAGGAAGCGCAAGATAGGTATCGATATGGTAAATACCCGTCGACAATGACGCGCAAAACAAATCGGCTAAGGGTGCGCGCATGCATGAAATCGAACGTCCATGTAAATCAATGTCTTTGAAAAGCTCGCTGGTTTCAACAACGATACCTTGAGAGCGGCTCGCGAGCGTGGAGATACCGGCCTCTAGCAATGCCGTTTTAAGCGTGCCGTGAGAGGCTTGGGTATTTTTGGTCATAATAGCAATGAGTAGGCTTTCAGGATCTTCCACCTTTTCTGCCAACATAGCGCTGAGACAATCTGAGGGCACAATGTCAAAGCCCATGCCGGGAATCAAGCATACTTTGTTCGTTGTAGCCTGAGCATTTAGGGTATGCAGCGTACGAAAAACTTCGAGCTCACCGCTAATATCAAAATAATGACACTTATGTCGGATGCAAGCGACGGCCAAGCTCAGCGCCGTTTTATTAAAAGGACCGGCACTGTTTATTAATAGGTCAATGTCCTCGATATTTTTTTCGATGCTTGCCGCATGATCTAAGCTAAATATTCGAAACAGAAACCCATGTTCTTTAGCGAGCACCGAAATCTCTTCCCTATTTCTTCCCGCAAGAATAATTTCGCAGCTTAAATTTTTTTTAAGCTTGGGAAGCATCAGTCGAGCAGTAAAACCATTAGCCCCATAAATGAGGATCTTTTTCTTTTCCATTTATCTTTAAGCCCAGAAAGAAGCTCACTATTCCTAGCTTCATGAACGGAAAGCTAGGAAATGTATTTTTAGGGAATGCTCATATTTTTTTAAGTTTTCCCGCAAGGCTAGGACAATGGCCTATCTTATGCTCTGCACCTTAATTACATATGCATGCTCGCGATAGGCCAAAGTTAACATGGCCCTAGATCATTTTGTCGCCGTTAAACAATGAAGACCATTAAGAAATATTTCGGCGTCTTCTGGAACCAACGAAACTATATGCCACCAACCATTCAGCATCTCTTGCGTTAATTTTCCTCGATGAATGGCCAATTGATAGGTCTTTTGGTGATTTAGGAATATTTGTTTCATATCCGGAGGGCTTACTTTTCGGTCTTCAATGCGATCAGCTATTAGCGAGAATCCTGCTTGCTTTGCGAGAGCAGGAAGGCTTCGATAAGTTTCGGAGGAAGGAAAAAGGTTCTTAAAAAAATCTTTATATATTTCTATAAATTCCGGAGCATGATTTGATCGCAATCCATCGATAACGGTTTCCTCTGAAAGCCATTTTCCCCCTGCTTTTAGGAGCAGATAAATATTTTGAATCGCTATGTCAGGGTTAGGAAGATGCATCATGAGATACCGAGTAAACACGAGGTCTGCTTTTTCAAGATGCTCAGAAAAATTGGTCGCGAATTGCGGATCCATAATATTGGCGTGAATAAAGCTGACATTGCTTAGGCCCGCTTTTTCCACTTTTGCGCGTGCTACCGCGATCTGCTCAGCGCTCTCGTCTAAGGCTGATACATGACCCGAGCCTACCATTGCTGCTAGAACCAGCGTCATATCCCCGCCACCTGCGCCGACGTCAAAAACAACTTTTCCTTCTAAAGACCCACATTCCAAAAGATGAGCCTCACTCACCGGTAAAGCCAAATTGTGTTGGAAAGTCAATCTTTCGGCATCATCCATGCCAACAGGAAGCGAATAATTATTAGGCGCGATGTCCACAGCAAAGCTTGCAAAGCTAAGACTTGTGGCAACGATTAGGCTCAAGAATTTTAGGAAATTTTTTCCCATAAATGCTCCATGGCGAGGGTGAACTACAATAAGGCCTTTCAAAATGCCTCTGTGCGCGAAGCTAATAGTTCGATTCCAAACAGCAATCGGCAAAGCAATAAAATCCTGTGCAGGGCTTTATTGCGCGCCGAAGAGGGAGCAAATGTTCAGAGAAAAAACGGCAATAATAAAAAAATTCCTATTGCCCAGGAAGTTCTTCGCTAAGCGCGGTTTTTATGCGCTAAAGTGTTGGACTTTTTCGCAGCATAGCGGCCCGTTTATACGGTGGTAGTGTGATGTAAAATAGCCCATGAGTTTTTCCGCATTTTTTGACGCGAGAAGCATCAATGTGACAAACTAAAAAATGATCAACAATTATTGTTGCAAATAAACACCCTATCAATACACATAATAAAATTCTTTCCAGCCCTAGCTCTTTCAAAACATATATTCTCCATTAATAAAGAGCATTGATGGCCTCCCGGTCGTAATCAGTGAGTTTTCCAGCTGGGCTGTAATGGCTCATGGTAGAGCTCAGTTTTTCTTGATGCCCTAAACCTAATATATGTCCCATTTCATGCCGTGTAATCGAGGCTCCAGTAAGGCCAGGCCCTTTTCTTTCCCACTTCAGATCACTCCATTGAGGAAAAAGCAAAATATGCGGACCGCCAGCCAGGAAGGTTTTTTTAAACCTATCGTATACATAAGTTCCGGCGCTAAGGCCGGGGCCATAGGTTTTTACCGTGGGAATGACATAAATATTATAGTCAGCTGATACATTGCCAGGAGGCTCACAATCACTTCTTTCTCCTCGGTAACGCAGTGATAGTTTAGTGCCCAGCACTTCCTTCCAGTCTTCTACCGCTTGCTCAATGCTCGCGCTTAGGTTCTCGCGCTGTAGTTTTGGCATGCCTGGATAAGTACAGAAGCTAAAAACAACCTCTTCTTGAGGCGGCAGTCTATAAGCCTGACCATTTTCACTTTGTAACATTGTAAAAGGCTCAGCAACGCGATGAAATGCTTTCTGCTCGAGAGGATCAGGAAATGCCGCTAAATACACGACGACAACAAAACTTTGATTAAATTTCTCATAGGCAGGCAGCGAGAAGCTAAAAGACATATTCTTTTTATCGAGCGAGGTACTAAAATGAATCAATTGCGCATAGGTCAATAAATTATCCTTTGGGGCCCAAAATTTCTCTAAGCGATAGTGAGTATCCTTCGTCGAGGCTTTAGAAAAAACGAGGCCAAGATCATCGTTTCCCCAAACAACATTGTTGTCTTTAACATGCATTATCAGTGGAACTATGTTCGCAGAATCAGTAAAAGCTGCTTCTTGAAAGAAACTAAAAGTCTTAGCGAGTAAAGGCAAATAATCAAGTTTGTTGCCAACCATGCCGAAGCTCTCGATGCCGGCCACGTAATATTTGTTATTCAGCGCGGAAGGATCGGGAAGCTCAACCACGTCTTTAGTCGCAAATTTTTTGAAATAGCCTATGATAAAGCTTTCTTCATTCTCTACCGGTGCTTCCGGTGCTTCAAGATCCCGACGAAGCGGAAGCTCATTACACGCCGCGAAAAAAACAACGGAGAAAATTAAAAAAATTATCTTCATATACCCTTCAACTACCAGTGCTTCACTCAACTTCTTTTATTATGATAGCTTGAATTTTCTATCACTCAAAGCCGTTCTTAGCTAATTTTTAAAACTAATACGTGATTTTTTTCAATAAAATAATTCTAAGAATATAAAAAATAAAAAAGGTGCATTTTAAGCACCTTAGCTAAGAAATTAAAAACTAATCAAGCATTGCAGGCTGTGGCCCATCAGGATAATTGGCCTCCAACCAGCTTTCAGCTTTGTATTCATTGAGTTTATCGCAAATTTTTTCGACCCATTTCAAGTTCCAAGCTATTTTCCCTAATAATGCCTTTTTATACCCACTGCCGAAGCTTTTAGAATGCAGGATATTCAGTGCATTTTTCAAAGTATTTAATCTCACAAAGTCCTCAGGATTTTTGCTTCCGGCTAAGCTTTGAACATAGTCATGGAATACATTTTCTGCACC
>JBPOIV010000004.1:0-4818 GCA_052034245.1 Myxococcota bacterium | reverse complement strand
TATTATTGGATTATTAATCAGCTTTTTCACTCTTTCTTTGCATGCTTTGACACAAAAAGATATGGACTTTGCCTACGAGTTGTGTGTGAAAGCTCTACAAGCCGGCACACTAAAAGCGGGAGAAAATTGTGATGAATTCTTACCTAAAGTAGAAACCTTGTCTTTTCAACATGTTTGGGGAGTCCCAGGGAAGGACATCTACGCCAGTGTGAGCAACATACTTGATAGTATTCAGTTAAATCTTGATCAAATGACCGACTCTTGCCCCGATCCTCAGCTAGTAGATAAAGCAGCTCAACTTGAGGCAGCTGTGGAGCGAGAAGCGCCCGGGAAACGCGCTAGGGTCAAGAATTGGTTTAAAGAGAAAAAATTAAAATTCAAAACGAAGTGCGGTTGGTAATTGATTAAGGGCTTCATAGGAGGCCCTTTTTTATATGCTCGTCCTTAAAACCTTGTTCCCAATTAGTTTGCATCGGAGCGAGCTAGAGCGAGGGAGGATATGATTAAAACTCCTCATCAAAGATAGGCTTTCAAAGGGTATAAAAGGAATTTTTAGGACCTGCCTCTAGTCTTTTGGCCATACTTGCTCCCATAATTTGTTTTTATTCCCGAACTCTCGTTATCATTTCTCTAAAGATCTTCCGGGGGGGGAGAAATGATGAATCACACTGTGCGTCTCATGGCGCTCACAACCGCTATTTTTTTATCGACTTTGGGGTGGGCAAACAGCGTAATCTATCCAGACCAAGATAGTCTCGAAGCCGCTGAGCTCCTTATTAAACTTTCCGATGGTGTCGTACGCGATATTCAGCCTCCTTCTCAAGGAGCTGAGCGCATCGTCACCCGTGCAAGTATGAGCACCGACCGCGGTGTTCGTACTTATGATATCGAAGGCAAAGACGTTTATCATACAGGACGCGTATTAAGCACTTTCCATATACGTTTACAAAAACAAGTTAAAAGTACCGATGCCGTCGAAGCAAAAAGAGCGCTTTCGCCCGAGGCTATTCAGTTAGTTGAAGCGCTTTTGAATGTCTTGCATGATATCGCGGATATGCAGCTTGATCATAAAAAAGTCCTCCTGGACTCTTTTGTGGCAAGCGCTCCGGTTGCTGAAGATGAGCTAAAAGTATTTGAGATTTTCGGAGTGAATGAAGTATGTGAGCATACCGAACTCAATACTTTTAAGATCGTCATCACTCGTTTTGCCCAAGAAGGACGGGCATTTTATGAGGTTGATTTGATTAAGCCTTATAGCCCTGCTCACTAAAGCTTTAGCGTACAAAGTTAAAAAGCAGCCAAAAAGGCTGCTTTTTTTATGGGGATATTATTCTGTTTTTTCCGGCAAGAGCTTTATAGTAAGCATCCACGGAAAGTCTTGTATAAGTTCTTTTGTACGGCAGGAGCAGGTGAAGAGACTCAAAAAAGCTTTCACAGAGTTTATGTTATGCGCGTGGCTCGATCCTTCTTTTCCGCTGATGTTGAATTGGGAGTTATCTTTGCTTAGAGTGGAAACCAATTTCCAGACCTCAAACTCTCGCTTTCCACACATAGGAATAGAAATATAATCTTTTTATTAGCGCTCAGCGTCACTGATTTATTTCATGTTTAGCGGATTTTTAGTTAGATTTTCGAAAATATTTTTTGCATCGAGTAATTTTTGTTCTTCTTCTTGCGCTTCTTTATTTTCTCTTTGGAGAATATTCATCTTGTTTATAAATTCAGTTGCAGGCAAGGAGGTAAAATTCCTAAGCTCATTCTTTAAAGAAGGTTGGATTGTTTCAAAGCTTTGATAAATAGTTAAATGCTCTAATAAGGCTCGCTCTAAGCTCTTCCCATTCTCAGAATACAGATAGTTTTTATCGGTCCCCATTTGCTGGATTTCTCGCACCAAATGCGTTCGATTTTTGAAGCCGCCAAAAGTAATGAGCTCAGAGGAAATACTCGGAAGGGTATGCTTCTTTCCAAAATACATGAGACTTAGCAAAACAAGTGGATTAACATTGCTTAGAGCTCTCACCCCTGCTTCGATCTCATATTTGCTTGGCGGAGCATAGAGATATTTAGCGTAGCCAAAATCTTCAATTCTTTCGTTTGCGATTGGCAAAGTGACACCATAGCGGGGAAAGAGGATATAAGTATGGGCTTCTTCACCTACCCTGCGCGGCTCTTCACTTGGATTCTGGTCTTTTAGGCTAAACGTGCCTTCTTCCACGATTAATTCTTTTGCTAGTGCAAAAAGCTCTTCTTTTTCACTCTCGTTGCTGTCAGAGCTCCCTGCAGTTACGCTACTCTCTGAATTCTTAGTCACTTCATCAGTAGGAATTGTCGCTGAATAGCTCTCATAAATTGTTCCTGCGCTCGTAAGAGTTTCGTCGACGTTAGCAGGGCCCGCATTAATTTTTAAAGCACAAATAGTTGTCAGCAAAAAAAATCCAAAGATCTTTTTCATTCTAAAGACTCCGAAAAACTGGTAGCTCAAATCGAAACGACTCATCAAAATTTTTTATTTCGCAAAAAAATTAACAACTTTATTAAAACATCTCCGATAAATAAGAAGCTTTTACCAGCCACATTTTTCGTTTTTAGTTTGCTCTTTTAGCCAGTCTTGAAGCGGTTTAAAATAATCCAGCAGTGCATTTGCATCGGCTTTGGTTTCACCACTTAATTCGGCCATTGCTTCAGGCCAGGATTTGCTCGCTCCGAGCAGAAGAAGAGCCTGTAATTTTTTGCCAGCTTCTTTATTGCCATAAATAGAACACTGATCGAGAGGCCCGCTATGGCCTGAGGCTTTGCACAAGGCGCGATGAAATTGAAATTGATAAATGCGTGCAAGAAAATAGCGAATATAAGGAGTGCTTCCCGGAATATGAAATTTTGCTCCCGGATCAAAAAATTCTTCGCCCCGCTCCATCGGAGCATGAACGCCTTGGTATTTCTTTCTTAAATCCCACCACGCTTGATTATAATTTTCTTCTTTAATTTTTCCCGCAAAAACATCCCAGCGCCATTTATCGATTAAGAGACCGAAAGGCAAAAAAGCCACTTTATCGAGCGCCATTTTCATTTGCTGATTAATGGTACTTCTTGGATTATCAGCCACTTTTTCAATGAGACCACTTTGCTTAAAATAATGGGGCGTCATGGACAATGTTAAAGTATCGCCGATGCCTTCGTGAAAACCATCGTTCGCACCATTTTGAAAGAGCATCGGAAGCTTGTGATAGGCGTGATAATAATAAAGATGCCCGAACTCATGATGAATGACGAAAAGGTCTTCAGCCTTGGGCTCAATGCACATTTTCACGCGCAAATCATCATTCCAGCTTACATCGAAAGCGCTTGCATGACACAGGACTTCTCTATCTTTTGGGCGGGTAAAAAGGGAGCGTTCCCAAAAAGTTTTTGGTAAGGGATCCAATCCGAGTGAAGTGAAAAAACTCTCACCCAAGCGAAGCATTTTTTGGGCATCCCATTTCTTTTCTACGAGAGCTCTATCGATATCGAGTTTTGGCTCATTTTTATACGGCTCAACTAAATCGTAGATGTGCTGCCATTCTTGCGCCCACAAATTTCCAAGTACATGCGCAGGAATGGTAGCTTCAGAAATTTTCGCACCGTAATGCGTTCTAAGCTTCATGCGGACATAACAATGAAGCGATTCATAAAATGGCTTTAGCTCGCTCCATAATCGCTCAATATCTGCTTCGAAATCTTTGGGGTCTTGATCATAAGAAGAACGCCACAGTTCTCCGACATCGCTAAAACCAATATCTTTTGCACCTTGATTAGCGATCGCCACGTAGGAAGCATAATTTTTTCGCATATCCTTGGCTGTATCATGCCAGCCCTGCCATGCTTCCTTTAATGTTTCATACTCTCTGCTGGTGGCAATTATTTTGCTCAGTTGGTCAATATTTTTGCAATTGTTTTTGGTCGGGCAATACTGTGCCTTGCCATAAGCGCTGGTCATAGCGCTCTGTAAGCGTGCAAGCTCCTTTGCATTTGCTTCATCATTCGGCGCCGGAATAATTTGTGCCACGCGCAAGAGGTGAAGCATCCGCGCTTGCTCTTTGCTGAGCTGACTGATGTTTAAAGCCAAGGATTCTTTGATAGTTTTGGTCATGTATTCTGCCACCTTAGTTTCGGCGGCAGCAGCCATGATTTCAGTATCATCAGTGATAAAATTTTGATTAACCCATGATGCGCGATCACGAGAGGGCCATAGTGTCCGAAGCTCACTATCGACGCGTTTAAGAAAAGATGCCGCGTCATTTTCATTTGGCGCTAAAGCATGAGGATGCACGCTGCGCGGAACCTTCGCGCTCATCTGACACGCCAAAGCCGTAATAGCGATACAAAAAAGAGAAATATAGCACGCGCTTTTCACCTAAGATCTCCACCTGTTCGCCTAAATAGGCATCCTAGGTAATCTAGAAGAAACAAAAGGCAATGACGTCTTTAAGAAATTATCGTCGGTATTCGCCAAAATAGAAGGTCAAACGCTAGCATTTTCTAGGACCAATGAATCTGACTAATTGTTTGAGGATACCCCCCATGTATTTTCCTAAAATAATTCTTTTCCTTTTTCTCTTTGCGAGCGCAAAAAGCTTCAGTATGCCCTCTGTGCCCATCACCAATAAAAAACTAGAAAAAGTAAGCAATGCTATCTTTGATACATTTTTGCCTTTTAGCACGGAAGAAATGGATTCAAGCCTTAGGCATTTAGTAAAAAGAACCAAAAAGAATTTTGTTGAGACCATTAATACAACTTATCCCGACCTTCGTGCCGCACTTTTTTTATTGGATAATTTGCAT
>JBPOIV010000256.1:0-6209 GCA_052034245.1 Myxococcota bacterium | reverse complement strand
GACCGCCGATAGGGTGAAGCCGACGGGTAAGGAAGCCATTTGGGGAACCAAGGTCCTGGAAGAGACGGGCCAAGATGGTATTACCAGGACAAAACTCTTATTGCCCAATGTGGTGCGAACCAATTTTTATATGCCGGTCCCTGGTCTAGAATATCTCGTTTATAGTCCGGGATTTTCCTATAATCGTGACCCTGACCAGCTTGTGCGTGAGGGCTATTTAAAGAACATGGGTTTTGTGGCGCGCTTGACAATGTCGCACAAAAAACCAGATAAGATTTTGCGTTTTTATGAAAAGCTCACCGAGCTTTCTCCTCCTATCAAAAATGCTTATGGGATGAGTGTTTGTCGCAAAGATAAAAAACCTGTCGATCAAAATAAAATACCCTACGGCTTATGGCGCTTGGCACAAGCTTATGAGCAAAATCGTATCTTTTTAGTTGAAGGCGAATCGACGGCGCTTTCGTTGTGGTATCACGGTATTCCCGCTATTGCTTTTGGTGGAGCTTCAAAATGGCATGATAATTATATGAAATATCTGAAAAATATTAAGGATATTTATGTGCTATTGGAACCAGATACCGGCGGCAAAGTTCTACTAGATTGTTTTAGGAAAATTTCCATTGAAGATCAGCCTGATTATCAAGATTTCGCTCGTCGCGTGAAATTGGTGATTTTGGGACCCTATGGCGATGCTTCCGATTTTCATACCGCGGTCTTTCAAAATCCTTCAGATCCGAATGACTTTAAGGGACTAAATGATACGCAAAAAAAGGCTCAGTTTACTGCACTCTTTAATAAATTTGTGGGCCAAGGCGTAGCTTTGACCCAACCTGGCTATCTCCTCGACTCAAATACCAAAAAAGTACGAGCTATCGCGAGTGCCTATAATCCTTCTGAGCGTGCAAAGTGGTTGAAAAATAAAAAATATGTTGAAGATGTCGCTGACAAAGTTTTAAGTGATAAGCCAAAAGCTGGATCAAAAACTGGTGAAGTATATACAAAATTCGACATTATTCCCAACGCAACATTGCAGGATTTCTCTAGGAAAAAGAACATTCCTATTGACGAGCTTAGGGCTCAGGGCTTTGAAGATGGCATCTTCCCACATGCACGCTTTGGTCCCCTCTTTGGGATAAAAATGTATACGTACAAGGCATCGACAAATCCTAACGAGAAAAAAGTGGATTATTACCGCTTTCGAACTTCGATGGATGCGGCCCAACCAGGGCAAGATCGCTTTCCACCCTTCCTATTTAATGAAGATGGGAGCCTAAGGGCTTCGCAACAGCGCGTGCTGTATGGTATTGAAAATCTCGCGCGTTATGAAAAAGAAGGCACGGTTTTTATCGTGGAGGGTGAGTCAGATACAATCACCATGCGCCATTATGGAATCCCGACACTCGCTATTCCGGGCACTCTCGATATTAATGAGACTTTGGTAGCCCCGCTTAAAAATATCGACAAAATCGTAGTAATTCTCGAGCTTGATTCGGGTGGAGATCATGGCATGGAAGCCATTGTTAACAAAGCACCATCTTTGGCGAAAAAAGCACTTTTTATTGACTTCAGCTTTAGCCCTACGGCTAAAGATCCATCGGATAAACACGTGGAGCTTACAAGCAGTCTGCCCATTGATCTCGAAACCTTTTATAGCGACCCAAAATTCAGTGCTCAGCGCTCGAAAATTGAAACGCTTTTCAGGTCCTTTCTTGAAGAAGGCTTGAAGCGTTCGGTCTACTGGCGAGACATTGAAGGTTTTTTCCCTGACTACCTTGCTGCCCGGAAAAAATTTGATGAGCGCCAATGGAAAATTTATGAAGCAAAAAAATCGCAACTGTTATTGGATGGTAGGACTGGCTCCTGTAAAGCAGCCCCACAAGAGCAGTGTCTGAAAGAACAATTGATAGATAAAAGATATAAGCCATGGCCTTATGTCGATTTCTATAGCGGCATCACGGGCAAAGAAATGAAAGTGTATGGTGATGAGCAAGGAAATGACCGGCCCTTGGTTTTAGAAGCCCCTTAATGACACCAAGATGACACTAGAGGCCCTCTTCAGGGCCTTTTTTTTTAGTCGGCGCAGTTATTGCGTTTACGAAAAGAAAACCTACGTATTAACAAAGCCTCTTTGCCTTGCTAGGCTTCATCGACTATTTTTGGTGAGGTCTGAATGAGTACTGCGTCGAAAGCTATGAGATTGCCTGCTTCTTTTACTGCTGTGAGAACTTTTCAGGGCATCGATGAATATGTCTTGAGCAATGGATTAAAAGTATTGTTATTTCCAGACCCATCCCAGGCCAATGTGACGGTAAATTTGACCTATCTCGTTGGCTCACGTCACGAAGGTCGTGGTGAGGCGGGTATGGCACACTTGCTTGAGCACATGCTCTTTCGTGGCACTACAAGCAAACGCGATATTAAGGGCCTATTACAAGATAAAGGCGCGCAATTTAATGCGACCACTTGGTTCGATCGAACCAATTATTTTGAGACCTTAACCCCCACCAAAGAAAATCTCGCTTTTGCCCTCGAGCTTGAAGCAGACCGCATGATCAACAGCCTCATTTTGCAGGAAGATTTAAGTGCAGAAATGACGGTGGTAAGAAATGAATTTGAAATGGGCGAAAACAACCCTGTGCACGTTTTGCATGATCAAGTGATGTCGGCCGCTTATCGCTGGCATAATTATGCAAAAAGTACCATCGGTAATCGCTCCGACATCGAGCGTGTTCCGGCAGAAACCCTGCGCCAATTTTATCAACATTATTATCAGCCCGATAACGCCGTGTTGGTGGTGGCTGGACAGTTTGATGAGCAAAGCGCTATTGATCTTATCAATCAGTATTTTGCCAGCATTAGGAAACCTTCACGGGCGCTTGAGCAAACCTATACCGAAGAGCCCGCACAAGATGGGCCGCGCGAAGTGGTGCTTGAGCGTGTGGGTGATATAGGAAGTGTGGCAGCGGCATATCATATTCCCGCGGCCTCGCATGACGATCATGCGGCCCTAAGAGTTTTTATGGATGCTATTTGCGACGAGCCCGGTGGACTTTTATATCAGCAACTTGTTGAAACAGGCATTGCCTCCGAATTATTTTCGGTAGTCTATTCCTTGTGTGAGCCAGGCATGGCCATGTGCTTTTTGCGGCCCATCGACGAGGGACAAGCTTTCGCCATTCGCGATCAATTCCTTGATTTGATTGAGAACAAAGCTGCCGATGCTTTGGAAGCAAAACATGTTGAGCGCATCAAAGCCCGTCAGTTAAAGCGTTTTCGCCAATCGATGACGAATAGCAAAGAAGTGGCCTTAAAATTAAGTGAGGCTATTGCTTGCGGTGATTGGCGCTTGTTCTTTTGGCACAAAGAGCAAATCGAAAAAGTTACTCTTGAAGATGTACAGCGCGTAGCTAAACGCTATTTTCTAAGAAGCAACAGAACCAGTGGTGTTTTTGTGCCACAAACGCACGTCGAAAGAGTGGAGATCGAACGGGTACTTGGAATCGATGCTATTTTGGCCGAGCTTAAAGCTGATGAGAGTTTGTCCGAAGGCGAGGTATTTGTTGCTAGCCCTCAAAATATTGAGGCCAAAGTAAAACGCGCCAAATTAAATGCGTGGCAACAGCTTGCTTTTTTACCGAAGAAAACTCGCGGAGAAGCAGCTCGTTCTCATTTGGTTATTCGTTATGGCTATGAAGAAGCATTGGTGCCCTTTGAAGAAGAGCTAGCTCTCTTGCCTGCAGTATTATGGCGGGGAACTACAAAATATCCATTTCAGGATCTTCGCGACAAGCTCGATAGCTTAATGACGACTATGGATTTAAATGGCCATGCGGGATTAATCGTTTCGAACTTGAAAAGTGAACGACGTCATATAGGCGACGCTTTGGAACTTCTTGCCCATATTTTGCAAAATCCAAGATTCGATGCACGTGAATTTGCCGTCGTGAAACAAAGAGAAATTGATGATTATGAAGAAATAAAAAGTGACCCTCAGCGTGTAGCTTTTCACGAACTGGACCGCTTAAAGCATCCTTGGCCTAAAAATGATTATTTTTATGTGCCCACTTTTGATGAGCGCATAGCAACCTTGAAAGCGATGAGCTTAGATAGAGTTCAAGAAGCCTATACGACCTTGTTCTCGACGCAAAATTTAAGTTTGGGTCTCATTGGCGATGCTGATCCAGCTATTTTGGATCAGGCTTCAAGTTGGTTTAATTGCACCAAGAATTTATCTTATGAACGAGTAAAAAAACGTTTTATTGAGAATGATGCGCAAGAAGTCATTTGCTCTACCAAAGATAAAGAAATGGCGATGATTGCCTATGCTTATAACTTTCCAATGCGCGATGATAACGATGATTATCCAGTGCTCAAGCTGGCCAACTATATGTTTGGCGAGAACATGAATTCTCGTTTGATGAATCGCATCCGCGAACGCGAAGGAATTTCTTATGGTGCAGGATCTTGGCTTGAAGTAGGACGTCACGAAGAAATTGCTTCGCTAAATATCTATGCCATGGCAGCTCCGCAAAGTATTTCCCGTGCAAAGAATGCCGTGAAAGAAGAGTGGGAGAAATTTTTAAGCGAAGGTGTTACAGAAACTGAGCTCAGAAATGCTCAAGAAAGTATGTGGCTGAGTTTTGAAAATAATCTCGCCAATGATGGGTATTTAGTAAATGCGCTGACCAACGATCTCGATATTGGCCGCACCTTTTTGTGGCGTGAGCAGTTTTTTAATCGTATTAAACAAATCACGCCGGAAGAAATTACTGCGGCATTATCCAACTGGTGGTCCACTGCCAAATTTTCCATAGTGGTTGCAGGAGACGAGCAGAAAATGAAGTAGGCTCGGCGTGCTCGTATTCGATCTCCGTGTCGAGCCCATTTTCTTTTAGGTGCTCGACTTTTTCATAGAGTGATTGAATGTATACTTGCCCACTTAGGAAAGCGTATCCTGTCTTGGTTAAAATAGTATGAATTTGAGGGCTTTGCTGGTCTGGAAATTGAGTGGTAAACAATAATCCGAGCATGGCTCCAGCCGGCAGTTGCATGCCTATGGTCGAGGTATCTTTCTTCGCTTTGTTGAGGCTTTGCTCGTCGTAAACGAAGTCGGTGGCTAAAAATAATTGAGGATGGGGAATTTTATGGTTTTTAAGGTCCTCAGCCAATCCTTCGGCCTTGGTGTACAGATAAAGTTCTGGACGTCGTTTATTATTATGCTCTTCTAAAATATCTAAGAATTGTCTTAAAAGATAAGCGTGTTTAAGCATGCCTTTAGGATCATCAAGGAGCGCAAATCCGTTTGGATCTAAGAAGTATTGACCTTGAAAGGGGAGATGATCCAGAAATTGCCCAGAGTTTTGGTCGAGTAAAATTACGGCCCTTAAGTTTTTTCCTGAGGCGAGGAGAGAAAGAAGGATTTGTGTTTCGAAAAATAAATAATCGCTGGCGTAAATGATGACGGTTAAATCGCCCGCTTCGATATAGTCTGCATATTCAAGAATTTTTTGTCTAAAGTTATCGCGAAAAGGATGGGCCCCTTCTTTTCGCGTAAGTGGGCAAGTCTCTGTTCTGCACTCATTGAGCATGAAAAGCGGATTCTCGCGATGCTCGAAGTTAATTCTTGTCACGAAATTAGAAAAAAGGTCGAGAAAATTATCGAGATGAGCAATGGTTACTTGATTTTGCGCTAAAACCGCTAAGGGATTTTTTATAATTTCTTGGGCTTTTTGTCTCAGTAGTGCAGGGTCTTCCTCATCTTCATCATAAGCATTTATCTGCGCTCCATCTTTTAGCCGCTCTCCCACGGTGAGAATAAATTTTGCATAAAGCGTGCTTGCGCACAGCAGACTGATCAAAATGGTAAGTTTAGTTTTCATAAGAAAAAGGATTTAAGACACCAGAGAAACTTTACCAGTCCGTTCTGCAAAGCTCTGTTAAAATATTTGGGTTCAGGCTGGAAAAATTTCTCTTCCCAGGCTGAGGCAGAAATGCCCTTCAACGTGCATTAGTTACCATCGCGCAAAAAATTATCATCGTCGAACGAAGTATTGCCATCGTCGGACCAAGTATTGCCATCGTCGAACCTGGATTGTCATCCTCGGGCGTGACCCGCGGATCCACAGGGTAGGGGGTCGGGGGGCGTATGGTTCCTCGGGTGCAGCCCGCCGATGACAACGGTGAGGGGCCGGATGGCAACGGGGGGGGTC
>JBPOIV010000307.1:0-10790 GCA_052034245.1 Myxococcota bacterium | reverse complement strand
AATAGCATGAAATAAGTATCGTCAAAAATTTTAAACGGATTCGTTTTATTAGGGGAAAAAATGAAAAAAACAATTTCTGCAACTATTATTGCTCTTTCCGGTGCAACCTCAGCTCTCGCTCTTTGGGCACCAGCACCAGTAGCGTCGAAAACCTATTGTCTCGATTATTGGGATGTTCAAAATGAAGATGTGGGTACACCTGCGTATAGAGCTGCTACTTGCGACCAAAGTAACAACAACAGTATTCTTGGACGCACTTTGTTAAGCAATGGTTGCGCCGAAGGACAAATGGCACTTACTACACATCGCTATTATAACGGCGCCGAAGAAGGATCTGAAGGATCGGAAGAAGCATTTCCAATCCAAATCGGAAGCTGCATGCCTCCAAACGTTACTCAGCTTTAATTGGAAATAAATCGCTTAGGCGAAATCTTTGCCTCTGTATTGGCGCCAAGTAGCTAAGATGCAGAGGTAAGATCATGATGAATTACAATTACTGGCCTTATGATGAAGTTTCGGTTGAAAAAGAAATAGATAAGGGGACCTTAAAGGTAAAAGCTCCGTGGTTGGAGGCCACCACGAGCAGCAAGTTTTTTAATGACGAAAAATTAACCACGCTATGTCAAAAAATGGGGACAGGGAATCTTTCTGCCTATGACTTGCCCTTGGTTACGGAATTTTTTCGCTTCTTTCATCAATATCCCGTGGCCTATATTTTACCCAGCCAAAAAAATTCTCTCGATCTTGCTACTCACGAGCGATTGGATACTTCGCTTATCGAAGGTGATTTCGAATCCCTAGCACGTCATATTTTTCTTCAGGGCGACGAGCGTTTGTGCGAAGAAGAGCTCGATGAACTCTTTGGTATTTTAGAAAGAAAAGAATTCCTCTGGGATCACGAAGCTGCGCTCAATTTTTCCACGGTCGATGATAAAATTCATCCTGAAAGCATGTTTAGCATCGCTCGCCGATTTCACTTACTAGAACTTATGAGCAGCGATGGCGGCAACGAAATGCTGAGCGATTTGGCTAAGCTCGATAAAAAAGAATACAAAGAAGCCGTATGCCGGCTCCTGCGTCAAAACCATTATATCACCCAAAAATGCCAGGAAGCTTTAGTGCCGGCCCTCAGTATTGCGCAGAACGCGCGCAGCCTTGTCGAAAACTTTATAAAAGAAGAAAGAGGACACGATAAAATTTTGGCCAAAGCGCTCATGCATGTTGGAAAAGAGGCTGAGGATATAGAAGTACGCCTACAAACTCGGGCGCTAATGATGCTCTTAAAATTTATGGCAGGGCGTAATTTTTTGGCATTTAGTATGGCCATCGATGCCTTTGAAAGAAATAATTTTCAAGATGTAGATCCATTGGCGCAGCTTCTCATCAAAGGTGGGTTTGAAAAAGCTGCTGAATTCGCGAATCTGCACATGAAAATTAACGACGAAGGAGGTCATGAAAACGTAGCGCGCCATTTCCTCGGCTCCATGGCTCTTTGCCCCAAAGAATACGCGCTTGAAGCTTTGCGCATGATGGAAATTTTGTCGCTCACGATGAGTAAGGTCAGCCAAAGCGCGTGGGGTGCGGAAGCGAGCTCACTGTTGCGGGCGTAGCGATTACTCATCGTCGGGCCTCTAAGCTGGATTGCCACGCCTCGTAAACGAGGCTCGCAATGACGAGTCTAGTGCTACACTCCGCGTCATAATGACGAATGCAGTGCTACACCGCGCGTCATTGCGAGCAAAGCGAGGCAATCCAGGGTATGGCCTAAGATGCATAAATTTTTCGCCATATAATCTGTTGTGCAATAAGAAAAACCTGAGTGTAAAAAGACTATAGCGCGTGGGGCACGGAAGCGAGGTCACTATTGCGGGCGTAGCGATTACTCATCGTCGGGGCTCTAAGCTGGATTGCCACGCCTCGTAAACGAGGCTCGCAATGACGAATGCAGTGCTAAACTCCGCGTCATAATGACGAATGCAGTGCTACGCTCCGCGTCATAATGACGAGTGCAGTGCTACGCTCCGCGTCATAATGACGAGTGCAGTGCTACGCTCCGCGTCATAATGACGAGTGCAGTGCTACACTCCGCGTCATAATGACGAATGCAGTGCTACACTCCGCGTCATAATGACGAATGCAGTGCTACGCTCCGCGTCATAATGGCGAATGCAGTGCTACACCGCGCGTCATTGCGAGCAAAGCGAAGCAATCTAGGGTATGGCCTAAGATGCATAAATTTTTCGCCATATAATCTGATGTGCAATAAGAAAAACCTGAGTGTAAAAAGACTCTCAGGTCTTCTTACGCTCAGGTTTCAAAAAAGGAAGCTTAAGCCTTATTAACAAAGTCTTTACGCTTTAAGCCCCATTCGCCCAATTTACGGCGAACAGTATGTTCGGAAAGGCCTGTAGCGACTGCCAATTCTTTGTTGCTCATCATAAGGAAATTCTGTTGGATGTAGCCATTTGGATCGCGAATCGGATCGGTTGTGGCGCCTTTGGGAAGCAACTTCGCAAAACTTACCGAATGCTCTTTACTGACCGAACTCAATGAAAGCTTAGCTTTTTTCGCTGGAGCATTCTTTTTAGCCGCAACTTTAACGGGAAGTTTTGCCGTACTTTTAGCCGCGATTTTAATTGTAGGTGCAGGAGCTTTTTTCATCACTGAAGCTTTAGCTGGTGCACTTATCGGTGTACTTATCTTGAGTTTATTTGCCGGCTTTGATGCAGCTTTAGTCTCAGTTTCATTTTCGGTTTCGAGCTGGTTCAAAAGGCCAATAATCTGTACTTCAGTAAGTTTTAGATGGTCGGCCATTTCTTGCAAGGTCAAATCAGCGCGATTTTTGCGAACAAATTCGAGGCGATTGATATCTTCTTTGACGATTTTTCCGCCGCCCAAGAGATTTAAGCTCAAAAAGCCCGGTCGAGATTCTACAACACGCCCAAATTTATGCGCTTCATCATCAAAAAGCAGCTGGCCTACTTTATAGGCACTTTTAATATCAGTTTTTACTTCCATGGCCTTGCGAACATTGCCGACTGCTTTTTCGATCAAAGCTTTTCGCCATGCAAGAGCGCTGCTCGGTCCATTTTCGGGTGATTCAGATTCATCGCTACAATCGAGTTTTTCTTCGAAAGCACTAAAGTCATCTAAGTCATCGAAATGTTTATTGCTCAATCCCATTTTTAACCCCGCTCAACACCAAGAAGTACGCCGTTTTTTATCATTTTTAAATATCAATTATTTCTTTTTTATTAATAGACTTTAAGCAATAGCAATCTTGCTAAGATTCGTCAATAGAGGGCTTAAGCACGCCTTTATACAGATTCTAACTCATAAATCGCCAGAAAGTGCGTGGTCAAGGCAATTTAGCTGTGTTACCACGGGCCTAAGGATCTGATTTTATTCATCAAACTCAGGAAAGTGAGGTTTGGCATGCTAAACAATGAAAGAGCCCTTTATCCAGCGATCAAAAAAGTTTCGGTCATAGGCGCGGGTGTTATGGGCCAAGCGATTGCCGCGCATATGGCTAACGCTGGTATAGAATGTACGCTTCTCGATATTCCTTCCACCGATAAAGACCGTAACAAAGTTGCGAAAGAAGCAATAAAAAAAATCCAGAATAGTAAGCCTATCCTAGTGTTCACTAAATCCACTGCTGAACGCATTAAAGTGGGTAATATTGATGATAATTTGGCCGACATCAAAGATGCCGATCTCGTAATCGAAGCCATCATCGAAAACTTAGATGTGAAACGAGCTCTTTTTAAAAAGATGGAAAATTTGCTCGGCCCTAAAACCATTGTCGCATCCAATACCTCAGGCTTGTCCATTGCTGCTATGACCGAAGGGCTTTCCAAACAGTTCACTGAGCGTTTCTTAGTAATGCACTTTTTTAACCCTGTGCGTTACTTGCATCTTTTAGAAATCGTGCCGACCAAAAACACTAAGCCTGAAATTGTCGCAGCGATGAAATCCTTCGGAGAGAATAAATTAGGCAAAGGCGTAGTAATCGGCAAAGACACCACAAACTTCGTCGCTAATCGCATTGGCGTTTTTGCGATGATGGAAGCAATCAAGGCTGTTACTGAAAAGGGTTATACCATTGAAGAGGTGGATGCAATTTTTGGCCCTGCTTTGGGTCGGCCAAAGAGCGCGGTATTTCGTACTGCCGATGTCGTTGGTCTTGATACCTTCATTCACGTTGCCCAAAATTGTTATGATAGTTTGACAGACGATGAATGTCGCGAGACTTTTAAAACGCCAGAATTTCTTCGACAAATGGTTAAAAACGGTTGGCTTGGACAAAAATCCGGACAAGGATTTTATAAAAAAACAGGCGATAAAATCGAAGCTCTTGATCCAACTACTTTAAGGTATCGCGACCAAGCGAAAGCGCGTTTTGAATCCATCGGTGCAATTCGTCATCTGAGTGATTTGAAAGAAAAAGTAAAAAGCGTTGCCTATGCTGATGATCGCGCAGGAAAGCTTTTTTTTAAACTCGCTCTTGATACCTGCATTTATGCGGCTCGTCGTGTAGGTGAAATCTCTGATTCTATTGCCGACATTGACCGCGCCTTAAAATGGGGTTTTGGTTGGGATATGGGGCCCTTTGAAACCTGGGATGCTATCGGTGTGCGAAAAAGCACCGAGATGCTTGAGCGTGAAGGCGTAAAAATTCCTGAATGGGTGACAAGCATGCTCAAATCAGGACGCGAAAGTTTTTATACCGAAGATAATCGTGCTCAGTATGTTTATGATCCGAAAACAAAAGACCAAGTTGAAGTCACGCTTTCCCCTAAAGAATGGCGCATCGATGCATTGAAGAAAAATGCCAAAAATGTTGTGGCTGATCTTGATGCCTACAGCCTCATCGATGCCGGTAACGGCGCGCTCATTATGGAATTTCACACCAAGATGAATTCCATCGATCAGGATGTTTTGCAGGGAATCAATGAGGCCATTGATCGTTGTGAAAGTGGGCAATTCGAAGCATTGGTGCTGGCAAATGATGGCGCCAATTTTAGCGTCGGAGCGAATCTTTTGCTGCTTTATATGGGCGCAAGTCAAGGAATGTGGAAGGAAGTTGAGAGCATTGTGGAGCTCTTTCAAAATACTTGTAAGCGTCTGAAATATAGCGCGATACCGACCGTATCGGCGCCATTTCAGTTGACTCTTGGTGGTGGCACGGAATTATCGATGTGGTGCGATCGCATTCACGCTCATGCAGAAACTTATATGGGCTTGGTGGAAGTCGGCGTCGGCTTGATTCCTGGCGGCGGTGGCAACATCGAAATGGTCGCGCGTACGCTTAAGGGTGCTATTGATAGTCCTACCTATGTGACCGAACATTTGCTCATGCGTAGTCTTGAAACAGTTGCCATGGCGAAAGTGGCGACGAGCGCTTTAGAAGCAAAAGAACTTTTGTATCTTGCTGATTCCGATACGATTTCTATGAATCGTCGCTATCATTTGCATGATGCATGTACCTTGGCGGTTGCACTTGCTCGCTCAGGCTATATTCCGCCAGCTCCAAGACATTTTAGGCTTCCAGGAAAGAATGCGGCTGCTACTTTTGCTATGGGATTACGTTCCTTTTTGAATGGAAAATTTATCTCCGAGCATGACTATAAAATTGCGCTCAAGGTTGCTCATGTAATGACCGGCGGAAATACTGATTCGACGAAGAAAGTGAGCGAAGATTATCTGCTCGATCTTGAACGCGAAGCATTTTTGTCGCTGTGTGGCGAAGAGAAAACGATGGCGCGAATAGCTTATATGCTTGAAAACAATAAACCCCTACGGAACTAGCGTTAAGGCGAGGAAAACTATGATGATGAAAAACGTAGCAATTTTGGCAGCAGTTCGCACTCCGATTGGTCGAGGTGGTCGAGGAGCTTTTAAAAGCACGCGTCCTGATGAGCTTGGTGCGCTGACCATAGGCGAAGCCTTAAAACGCGCTAATATTAGCGGTGATGAGATCGACGATATTATTGTTGGTTGTGCAATGCCTGAAGCAGAGCAGGGCATGAATGTGGCGCGGATTATGAGTCTTCGGGCTGGGCTTCCCATCAATGTTTCAGCGGCAACTATTAATCGTTTTTGTGCCAGCGGCTTACATGCAGTTGCTGATGTCGCAAAATCGATTGAGGTGGGGCAAATTCGTGCGGGCATTGGTGGCGGCGTAGAATCTATGTCGATGATTCCGATGGGCGGCCATAAACCAAGCGCAAATCCCTATCTGATCGAAAATTATCCGGGGGCTTATTTGCCGATGGGACTTACGGCCGAAGAAGTGGCCCAAAAGTTTTCTATCAGTCGAGAGCGTCAGGATCAATTTTCGCTTGAGAGTCATCAAAAAGCATGCCTGGCGATCAAAAATAATCACTTTGCCGAAGAAATCGTGAGAGTGGAAGTCAAAGATTTTGAAGAAGGCAAAGAAAGAAGTTTTTGGATTGAGCATGATGAAGGTCCCCGAAGTGATACGACTTTGCAAGCTTTGGCGGCCCTAAAGCCTGTGTTTAAAATGGGCGGATCGGTGACAGCGGGCAATTCTTCTCAAGTTAGTGATGGTGCGGCCTCTGTGGTGCTGATGCATAAAGATGTTGCAGAAAGTTCGAAGAAAAAGATTCGTGGCTATTTTCGCGCTTTCGTCACCGCAGGCGTAGATCCTACCATCATGGGTATTGGTCCTGTTCCGGCAGTCAAAAAGCTGCTTGCGAGTACCGGCCTAAAAATTGACGACATCGATGTTTTCGAGTTAAATGAGGCTTTCGCGGTGCAAGCGTTGTATTGCATCGATGAACTAAAGCTCGATCCAAAAAAGGTGAATCCTTATGGCGGTGCTATTGCCTTGGGACATCCACTAGGTTGTACGGGAGCACGTCAAATCGCCACTATCTTGCATTACATGGAACGTCATAAGCTTCGCTATGGCATTTGTACCATGTGTGTTGGCGGCGGCATGGGTGCGGCAGGATTGATCGAACGAGCATAATCAAAAAAGGCGGGTACTATGGGCAAAAGAAAAACAATTATTGTCGTTGGTGGATCTCATGGAGGACCGAGCGCTGTTGCACGTGCCCGCCAAGTTAATGAAAGTGCGAGAATTATTTTAGTCGAACAAAGTCCTTATGTGTCGTGGGCGCAAGTAAGTTTGCGCTCACAACTGCTCGATAAAAATGATTTTCTTCAGTCGTTGAAAGAACAAAACGAATATTATCAACGTCGCTATAACGTAGAAATTCTTACGAGCACGCGCGCACGCAGTCTTGATCTTGATGCGCGGTGTCTCAGCATAGAGAGTGCAGGCGAAATAAAACGTCTTCCTTTTGATTCATTGGTGTATGCGGGTGGCGCACATTCTAACAAATTAGGCATTGAAAACTTAAGTGGACCGCGCCTTTGTCATTTTCGCGATATCGACGACGTGATGCGCATAAAACAAGCGCTGAAAGAAGGCGCTAAAAATGCAGTCGTGGTGGGCTTGGGCTTTTATGGAATTGAAGCTGCTTTAGCATTAAAGGCGTGCGGATTTAATGTTTCGATCATCGAGCAAAAAAAACGTGTGATGCCGAGTTTTTCTCTAAGTTTTGCAGAAAGCATGCTTGGCAAATTGAAAGAACAACATATCGATGTACTTCTTGATACGAGCATTGTAAGCGCAAAAATTACCAATGAAGGTAATTATATTTTAAGCCTCACCAAAGGCCCTGAACTAAAAAGCGATCTCGTCGTGGTTTGCACCGGTATTAACGCTCGTACTGCATTATTGACCGAAGCAGGGGCTGCCATCGATGCAGCGGGTCTGATCCGTGTCGATGATAATTTGTGTACTTCCTTGCCTGAGGTGTATGCCTGCGGAAGTGCGGTCAGCGTTCCGATGGCTGTGAGTAATCAGCGATGCTGGATGCCGCATCCGGCTATAATTTTACGCACAGCACATATTGCCGGCCATAATGCCGCTCTTTTTCACGATCAAGAAAAGGAAACGCTCAAACCTTTTTGTGGCAGTTTGATCACGCAAATCGGCGACACTTTTTTCGCCCGTACCGGTCTTTCTGAGCAAGAAGCGCGTGGGCTTTTGGGCGCAGGTAATATCATTGCTACCACCGTCTTTGGTTCTGCTGCTGATACATTTATCTATCAACAAGAAATGTGCGTACGACTTTTGGTGGATAAAAATACTCAACGCATTGTGGGTGGAGAAGTCTTTGGCAAAAATGGCGTCGAAAGACCGATCGATCTTTTGTCCGTTGCTATTTCCGAAGCTTGGGCCCCTGATAAACTCGTGGATCTCGACATGGCTTATGTTGCAGACTCAGGCCCTTCTTTTGACCCGCTGAAAGATGCTGCGATGCGAGCCAAAATGGCCATCGCCGATAGTGAGTTTACCCTAAGTGCCGAGCAGCTCGCGTTGTGGCTTGCCAACAATCGCGATTTTCGTTTAGTAGACGTGGGCGAAACTCATTCGCTTAAAACAAAGACCCCGACAAAAAGTCTTCATTTACCGCTTGAGAGTTTGCGGGAACGTATTGGCGAACTTCGTGATAGCGAAAGTCCCATTGTGCTTTTTTCCAAATCTGGACATCGCAGCTATCTTGCCCATCTCGCTCTAAAACAGCGCGGCATCAATGTTTATCATCTCGATGGTGGTATGGCGACGTGGAATTTAGTAGCAGGAGTACAATGATGAGAGCTTTTTATTATGACATCGTATGTCCCTATGCCTACATGGCTTTTAGTTTTCTTCATCGCCATGATGTTTTCAACAAAAAAGCCCTGGCATTAAAGCCTATTTTATTGGGAGGGCTTTTTAAGCTCATGGAGCAGCCAACAAATCCCAATCTTTCGATGTCCGCTGCCAAATCGGCATATCTGAAAAAAGATATCCAAAGACAAGCTGCTTATTTTGGTGCACCTTTAAACTTTCCTGCGTCACACCCGCAAAGCACGCTAAAAGCCATGCGCATGCTCATTGCTGCTCCTCTTGAAATACGCGAAAGCTTAACAGCCAGACTTTATCAGGCCTATTGGCAAGAGGGTCTTGCCATTGAAGACGATAAAGTTCTTTCATCCATCGCTAAAGAATTTTCATGTGAGATGGCGCCTGAGCACGGAAAAGAATTATTGATTGAAGCAACTGCTGAGGCTTTTGATAAAAAAATCTTTGGCGTGCCCAGTTTTTTTATCAATGAGCGAGTTTATTTTGGCGGCGATCGCATGGCACTTTTTGCCAGAGATCTCGGGCTCCTTTTGCCTGATTGCCCATGGACTAAAAATAAAGCTCTGGATTTTTATTTCGATTTTTCTTCCCCCTATAGTTATTTGGCTTTTAAAGAAGTGATCAAAGAAAAGCCAAATATTAATTTCATTCCGATTTTACTCGGGGCTATTTTTAAAGAGCGTCAAGTGCACGATATTCCGATGCTCAGCGCGCATCCTCATAAAGCAGCTTATTACTTAAAAGACATGAAAGATTGGGCGAACTATCGCGGAATTAATTTTTGCTTTAATGATCGTTTTCCTTTGCGCAGCGTAATGGCAAACCGGGTTTTCATTCTTGAGCCAAAAGCTGGCGAAGCCATGTTTGATGCGGCATGGCGAGATAATCTTGATATTGGTGATGAAAGCATTTTATGTCGCGTCTTGGATGGCGCAGGTTTTAATGGAAAAGTTTTAATAGAAAATTCCCAAAATGACGGCGTAAAGGCGCAGTTAAGGAATAATACGGCGCAAGCGATAGAAAGAGGGGTATTTGGTGTGCCTACTTTTCAGGTAGATGATCATCTCGTGTTCGGGCAGGATCGGTTTCCGAGCCTAAGGATGCATTTAGCCGGCCTTAACTCATAAATTTTTTTGGAGTACCTCATGTTTAGTTGTGCTGAATATATTTGGCTTGATGGCGCAAAACCTACCAATATGCTGAGAAGTAAGACCAAAATCGTTGAAATCCATGGAGAGGCTTCATTAAATGATTTTCCTATGTGGGGTTATGACGGATCATCAACCTATCAAGCACCGGGGGACAAATCGGACCTGGTGTTGAAGCCGGTAAGTTTTGTGGATGATCCAATTCGGGGCCCAGGGCATTATTTAGTCATGTGCGAAGTCTTTCATATTGACGGACAGCCAGTGCCTTCGAATACGCGTGCATTGTTACGAAACCGCTTAGATGACAATCAGGCTAAGCTTGAGCCTTGGATTGGCTTTGAGCAGGAATATACCTTATTTAAAGATGATCGTCCTCTGGGTTGGCCAGAAGCATCCTTACCGGCGCCACAAGGGCCCTATTATTGTGGCGTGGGCGCAGGCCGTGTTTTCGGTCGAGAAATTGCTGAAGAGCATATGGCGCTTTGCTTGGAAGCAAATTTAATGTTTTTCGGAATCAATGCTGAAGTGATGCCTTCGCAATGGGAATTTCAAATCGGTTTTCGTGGTGTCAAAGAAGAAAGTGCAGATCCTTTGACCTGCTCTGATCATCTTTGGATTGGTCGATGGCTTCTTCATCGCGTTGCTGAAGAGCATGGGGTAACAGTGAGCTTCGCCAATAAACCGGTAAAAGGCGATTGGAACGGCGCTGGTGCTCATACTAATTTTTCAACCCGAGCGATGCGCGATCCAAAAACTGGCTGGGCCACGATTGAGAACTTTGTAGAACGCTTAAGCGCTCGCCATAAACAACATATCGAAAATTATGGTGCAGGCCTTGAAGAACGATTAACGGGGCGACATGAAACCTGCGATATTACCACCTTTAGAGCTGGTCCGAATGACCGCGGGGCATCGGT
>JBPOIV010000173.1:0-38355 GCA_052034245.1 Myxococcota bacterium | reverse complement strand
GCCATGATGAAGAATCAGCGGGCGTTGTTTGTGTGAAATAATGGAATCACCATCTCAGCACGTCATTGCGAGGCCAGGTACTGGCCGTGGCAATCCAAGGATGAATCACCAACTTTTTGGTAATCTCCGTGGATTGCCGCGCTGCGCTCGCAATGACGAAGAATATGCGGTCATGACGAAAAATATAAGCTCGCAATGACGAAAAATATGCGGTCATGACGAAAAATATAAGCTCGCAATGACGAAAAATATGCGGGTCATGACGAAAAGTGCGCTTGCAATCGCAAAAAATACACTCGCAATGGCAAACAATCCGCGGGTGTTGTTGCATACGCAGAAACGACGAGCTTAGTTTCGATAATTTCTAAATTCTGAAGCAGACCTTCGTTGGTGTTTTTCATGTCTTTTGGGACAAGGATTTGCATTTTTCATCGCATGCTCTTCAAGGTGGGCAGGAATTCTGAATTCACCTTCCGCTGCGCTTTTGACTTGAGGCGAAGTGCTCTCGTCATCTTGTAGGTCCCCTAAAGCTTTTAAATAAGCTTTAAAACATTTTTCTGTTTTCGCCGCCCTACGATTACCTTTATCGCGACGCGATTGGGCATATTGTTTTTCTAAACGACGCTTAGAAATTTTTCTTATTCTTTCACAGTCAAAGCCTTGCTGGTACCAATAACGATGTTTGTTACGTCTGGTCTCAGGATAATAGGTGTCATCGCCGTAATCTTCACTTTCCGCACCACACGAAACATCGCCATCATCGGAACTATCTTCGCATGCAGTATCACTTTGCTCACCCCATGGCGGACATTTAAGGTCTACGTCTTCAGAATATTCCGAAAAAGTGGTGAGAGACAACGAGCAACTCAGCAATAGAATTAATGGAGCAAATAGTCTCATTAATAACCTCTTTTTTTTATTGTTGTTTGCTCGTGAACAATCGACAAATAAAAAAGCCCCCCAAAGGGAGGCTTTTTTTTGAAAAAGTTTGAAATTAATTATTTTGCAGCGTCTTGTTGTTTGCACGCAGCTTCAAACTTTTTGCTCAATGACCATACTGCCAAAATCCAAATAGCGATGAAGAGAGTAAAGATCAACGCGAGATGAGGGGTAATCACACTGAGAGGACCAACGGTCGCAAAGAGTGCGATTTGGATGTAGCCACCGCCCGATTTACCGAAGCGATTAGCAACCACGTCGATCGCAGCTTTACCGCGCATCTTCGACTCATCATCAAGAGGAATATAAGCCATTTCTTTGGTAGGATCAAAGAGCGCATATTTGATACTCTTCGACAACACGTTCTGGGCAAGACCAATAAGCACGCCTAAGAACAATGGCGAAATACTCATAGCAATACCAAGAGGTGAAACTAGTTCTGGATACAGTACGCAAAGGTAGAACATGATACCAGTTCCGCCCAATACAATTGGAGTTGCCAAAGCAGCAAAGCGCCAGCCTAGCTTACGTACCAAGATAGAACCAATGAAGATGGCGATGATGGTTGCAATACCAGTCGAAGTCGACAAATAACCCATGAACGCAGTGTATTCATTACCGGTAGTGAACTGACGTCCCACTTGGCCTTTCCAGGATACTTCAACGAGGTTGATAGTAACACCGTAGCAAATAACCAAAAGAGCAATCAGACCCAAATACTTGGAGCGAAGAAGATGCTTGATACCGTCGATAGTAGAAAGTTTGAGCTTTTCTTTCTTTGGTTTTTCATTCTTCTCTGCAGCAACCCTTGCAAGATATTCATCATTGAAAACATATTTGTTGAGGTAAAAATAAATCGCCAAAACTAAGAGGCCGCACAAAGTCATCACGGCGGTTAGATAGTTGATCGACACACCCCAAGGATCCACGCCTTCTGGTAGGCCTTTTCGTACTTGCGAAAGTTGGTTTACCACCACACCAGACAAGGCGGTAAATACGTTGGCGAGCAAATAGAAGTGAGCATAAAAACGCTTAGCTTCTTTCACACGAATAACGTCGTTAGCGAATTGCCAAAACATCAACGCTGATACGGCAGCGCCCCAAAGTTCGGACATGGTGTAGAAAAGAGAGAAGGTCCACACACGATAAACATCCACTAAACCTTTGAGTCCAGCAGGAAGCCATGCTTGAAGCTGATCAGCACTTTCTGTCGGGTGAAGGTAAGGATGGAGCGGGTAAAGAACGGTGGCAAACAATACGAAGAAAACTAAGAATCCACCGATAATGGTATAAAATAAAGCCCGCTTATTAAGAAGACTGGAAAGTTTTGCGTAGATAAAAAAGAACACCAAGGCTGCAGGCAAAACCACCGCACCTTTAAGAAAAGGAAGTACTTCCGAAGAGCCAGTCGCGGTAATAACGAGGCCGTCTTTCATGTTTCTTGCGACGGTATAGTTGAACAAAATCAACCCCACCATCGAAGCCATGGGAAGCCAAATTTTATGTTCGGAACCATAAATGGGCCAAAACAAATCGCGCGCTTTGGCGGCAAAAGATTTAGTTTTTTCTGTTTCGTTCATGAAATTACCTATATTTTTTATATATTTTCATTAATGCATCTAAAGATAGAGCAGTTCGTATATAGCATTACATTATTATTGACGCCAGGGTAAATATTGTAGATTTTTTGCTTAAACGAACGGGAAGATAATCCTAAAAAACATTCATAGGGGAAAATAAAAAGGCTAAAATAATCATAAGCTTAGGAGATAGTAATTTCCCCGGCAGCAATATTTAGGCCCCAGACTTAAATAAATCAATAAAAGGAATATAGTTTGCCTTTAATTTCTTGTCTAAACAGTTAAGATCTTTCAATTCTTTACAACTAGGCCTTTTTATCGAGGGCAAAAGATCCTAAGCATTTAGGCTCTAAGTAGTCGAGTAATTTTCACAATATGGGGAACATTATGGCGCCACGAGCAAAAACATCGGCGAAGACCACAGCAAAGAAGTCTTCCGCAAGAAAAACCAGCAAAACCAGTTCGAATATACTTAAATCTTTGCCTGAAAGCTTGGAGCACATCAAAATTGTGCAGCAAGTAGCAGGTGTACTTGAAGAGTTGCAAACGCGCGTTTGTGACGTGAAAGATGAAGCAAAAAAAGAGCTCGATAAATTAATGAAGCTCTATGAAGGAAATTACAAAGGACTTGAAAAGAAAGTCCATCAAGTCACGACGGAAGCCAAAAAACAAGCTCAGATGAGTATGATTCATCTTTTGCAAAAATGGCACGAACATAAAGAAAAGTTGCCCAAGCCATTGACGACGGAAATCGAAAAAATAATTGATCACATCGGCAATGCTACGCAAAAGAAAACTGCAAAGAAACCAAAAAGCTCCGCAGCAAAAAAGACGAGCACCAAGAAAAGCTCGCCGTCACGCGTAGTAAGTGCCACTAAAAAGAAAGCTGCGGGCGCAAGAAAAGCTCGTGCATCTTCAGTGAAGAAGAATGTTGGTGGCGAGAGCCCAAGCATCGAACTTTAAAATTTTTTGTGGTTTTTCTTCAAGCCTTTCTTCTTTTTAGAAAGGCTTTTTTTTAGGAGTAATCATGCGTGCATGGCAAATAGTTGGCGGATTTGGACTCGATAAACTCAAGATGAACGAAGTTCCTGAGGCAAAACTTGGCAGCAATCAAGTTCGTATCAAAATGCACGCGTGCTCACTCAATTATCGTGATTTGATGGTGATCAAAGGTTGGTATAATCCCAAGCAATCTTTGCCTCTTGTTCCTGTTTCCGATGGCGCGGGAGAAATCATTGAAGTCGGTAATCAGGTCAAAGATTTTAAAGTTGGTGACCGCGTATGCGGCACTTTCTCTCAGGATTGGGATTTTGGTATTTCCAATGAAAAAGCCCAGGCTAATACCCTTGGAAGCCCATTTGACGGCATGCTTAGTGAATCTATTGTGCTTAATGAGCAAGGAGTCGTGAAATTTCCGTCCTTTTTGAATTTTGCCGAGGCCTCAACGCTACCTTGCGCAGCACTTACCGCCTTTAATGCGCTTACGCAGGAATCAAGCTTTAATCCTGGTGATACGGTATTGCTCGAAGGTACGGGCGGCGTTTCTTTGTTTGCCTTGCAATTTGCCAAAGCGATGAATCTAAACACCATCATCACTTCGAGCTCAAATGATAAGCTTGGACAAGCAAAAAAGCTTGGTGCAACGCATACGATTAACTATCGTCAGCATGAAGAATGGCAAGAAGAAGTCATGAAAATTACCCAAGGACAAGGGGTAGATGGCGTCGTAGAAGTGGGCGGCGCGAAGACGATTAATAAGGCTTTATCGTGTCTCAAAAGGGGCGGTGTCATGACCGTTATTGGTATTCTTAGTGGCACCAGCGAGGCTATAGATTTAAGACCGATTCTAATGCGTCAGCTGCGTATTCACGGTGTATTTGTTGGCTCAAAAGCCCTTTTTATGTCCATGAATCGGGTTATTGAGCATGCTCAGATCAAACCCGTGATCGATAAATGCTTTGATTTCAAGGATGCCTCAGCTGCTTTCACCCATCTAGAATCTGGTGCACACTTTGGTAAGGTGGTGATTACCTTTTAAGGAGATCCCATGCATTTACAAGAAAGCAGCCAAGGTGAACTTGATGCGCGTCTTTTCAAGCTTTTGGAAGACTTTGCTTTAGAGCGACGCGAAGTAGTTTTGGCGAGCGGTCAAAAGAGTTCCATATATCTCGATTGCCGACAGGTTTATTTTCGCGGAGAGGCGCATTTTTTGATCGGAGAGCTCTTTTATCAAAAAATGCTTGAAATCGAGAAACGCGGAACTTCATTTGGTGCATCCGGCGGGATGGCTATGGGCTCTATTCCATTATCCATGGCACTTTCAGCTGCAGCTTTCCGTCGTGGGCGTGAGCTTCCGGGCTGTACGGTGCGAAAGGAAGTAAAAGATCATGGGATGGCAGCAAAAATCGAAGGCAATAAATGCTTGGCCAAAGATATGCGCGTTCTTTTGCTTGAAGATGTGGTGACCACTGCAAGCTCAGCTTTGGCTGCTGTTCTTGAACTAAGAAAGGCTGGATTAATTATCGATTCCATGTTTGCTCTCGTTGATCGTGAGCAAGGCGGACGCGAAAGTTTAGCCGCGGCTGGCATAGAGCTTCATGCCTTGTACAGTTTGAAAGATTTTGTGGAGGCCTAATTTATGTGGCTTTCTATGGATGAGCGCTATCGCCGAGAAAAAGAACATTATAACCTCAAAGAATGTTGTGAGGATTGTCGCCATTTTTGTGCCGAGAGAGAACAGTGTGGAGTGCTTTATCCTGTAGCGGCACACCGGCGCGAAAAGTTTGAAAAAGCAAAAGATGGCGAGCGTATATACTTTTGTAAGATGTTTGAGGTGGATGATGCTTAAAAAGATTGAATCGGCCGAAGCTCCAAAGGCCATTGGACCATATTCTCAAGCGATTATGGCCCAAGGTCAAAAAGTGCTTTTTATTTCGGGCCAAATCCCGATCGATGCAGTTTCTGGTCAGGTGGAAGCTCAGGGAATCAAGGACCAAAGCAAGGTCGTGCTGAAAAATTTATTGGCGATCCTAAAGGAAGCTGGCCTTAATCAAAACTATGTGGCTAAAACCACTGTCTATTTGAAAAATATGAATGATTTTTCAGAGATGAATCAGGAATATGAAAAGGTTTTTGCTGAACACAAACCTGCGCGAGTTTGTCTTGAGGTTGCGCGTTTGCCCCGCGACGTACTGGTAGAAATCGACGCCATTGCCATTGCCTAAGAAAAACCCATCCAAACACAATGAGTGTCCGGATGGGTCTAAGAAATTCACGATTATTTTCTTTTTCCGTCGTTGCCTTTTTTGGAGGCTTCTGGGCGGTTGCCGCCTTTATTTTCGGTGCCTTTGTTTTGACCAGCAGTAGGATTGCCTTTAGCTGGAGTTTTTTGTCCTTTTTTATCGAGTACTTTTTCTGCCATTTTATTCACCTTTATTGCTTTTAACCCGGCTTCTAAATAAGGGTTAGCCACTAAGTGCAATCATAATTTAAGTAAGAAATAATTTGGTGGATAATTTTGCATAATAATAGCTAATAGCTTGAAATGGCTACGCGGCGAATGCTGAGTTTTTTTGTAGCATGAGCAGTACTCATCAAAGCATCCTATTAGGTCATGCTTTGATAGAGAAAAGAAAAACAAAAATAAAAGAAAGATAAAGGTAAAATTATTACCTCATAAAAGTCCAATGTTGGAGGAGATCGCTCAATAAATAGTAATTTCACAACGATAATAATAGCGATATAAAGTATGGCTAGAGAAATAGGCACCGTTAACATAAGAGCTTGCTCAGGTGCAAAGATATTTATAATGTTTTGTAAGAAGACAAAAAAGATCAAAATAGAATAATAAAAAAACTCTAGCACAATGGTGAGATAATGAAGAAAGCCAGCACCTTTTACGTCATTATCTTCATCATGATTAGTATTATGGGTTCGCTTAGCTCTTAAGCGAGTGGCGAGATAGAAAATATAAGAAAGGGCGCTGAAGAAGAAAAAGAAATGCACAAAATTATTGAATAAATTAGGTTCATGAGCCAGGTAAAAAAAGATTATATTGGCGCTCATAATAATGGCCAAAATCCCTCTTAACCGGAAGTTACGTATGCTGGCAAAAATCGAAATAGGGTTGGTCCCCAAAATGCCAAAAAGAAAATGGTAAAAAGGCATAGCCATTAAGGGTGCGAGCGACAGCATAACCGTGGTCATATTTTTTTGATGATAAAATCCTTGGCTCAAAAGCATGCTGAGGGCGAGAAGCAAAATAAAACAGGTAAAAAGCGCGATGAAAAATCGTTTAATGGCGATGTCTTTATGACAAATGCCTTGTTGAGGGGCCAGAGCGAGCAAAAGCTTTACCCATAGGCCCGGCGATTTAAAATAGCTGGTTTCGCGATTATATTTTTGTAATTGGCCGAGCAAGACATCGATGGTGGTGATGCTCACAAGGCTAAAGACAAGTATGCCGAAACCGCTCATTGCAGACGCTCACATGAAAGATATGGATTAGTGTACCTATTAATGAGGCTAAACAAAAGTTCGCTTTTTAAAGCCCTAGATAGTTTTTTATTTTTTGGCCTTTGGTGGGGATGGCGCCTTTGAGGGTGGAGGTGCTTTTGGACAGACCACATTGGGCATGGGCTGTACTTTTAGACCAGCAGGGGGCACGAAGTGAAAAATCTTTTCGGGAATCACTGGATTGGCTACAAATTTAGAAAATCTAAAACTATTTTTTCCACCACTTAAATCTGTAACAATAGATTCTTGAACGACCGCAGTTTTTGGGTCAACACCAAGCGAGATAGAGCTTATCGGCGCATTTTTTTCCTTGGGAATCAAAGTCAGCCACTTTAAACTTGTGTTCGTCAAAGTTTCTTTTAAGGGATGAATAGTGAAAGATTCTTTCAATTTTCCTTGGCCCCACAAAAAAGATATCGAGGCAGAAAGCGTATCTTTTTCAAAGCAGTCATGAGTAAAGGCCAATTTGTCATTGATAATATGATAGGTAAACTTTTTCCCTTCGATATAAAATTCTTTTTGACGATCTTTGGGCTCTTCATAACGCCACAACATATTTCGGGCCTTGTACCAAACCTTTCCTTTTGAAACTTCATTTTGGGATAAAAAAGCGCTGGTGTAACGCTGCTCAAACTCTAGAATAGCTGATCTTGTCTCATTATAGCGCTTCTGAATGTCATCAGCTAATTGAGAAAGCTCCTTTGCTTCTTGTGCTTTTTTCTTCGCCTCTTCTTCAAGTTTTTTGGCGTCAGTCGCGGGTGCTAACTTTTTTACGGGTAGCTTCTTTGCTTCCTCTTCATGTTTTTTAGGCTCATTCGCAGGCATAACACTTGGTTTAATGGCGGGCTGCAGCTCTTTTGCCGGTACCTTTGTTGCTTCTTCGCTTTTTTGAGCCGCTATGGGCGAGGCATTTCCTGCTTCTTTTTCCTTTTTCGCTTCGCTCGCGGTTTCACAAAATGAGCTCAGGGTGAAGCATAAAAAATTAAGAAAAATAATTATTTTCATTCAAGGCCTCTTTGGCAGAATCGTCTGTGCCTGCATCTAGCTAGCACTGGCCCTGCGATTACTCAAGACTATTTAGGGGCACAGCGCCATTGGGCCGGAGCATAGTTTTAAATAGCAATAGCTCGCATTTTTAATGGCTGCGGGTTTTTTAATGACGAGAGCAAAGCTAGTCGAAAGGGGCAACTTCAGATGGAGGCCCTTTGAGATTTCATAGGCAATACGCTCAAGGAGCTTAAATTTTTTCTCACCTGTTTCGATCACCAGCGCTAAAAATATTTCTTTGATTGTTTCGGCGGATAGGGGCGCATTCAGGTTTATCACGAGCTCGAAAATAAGTTCCTGCACCTTTTTTCGTTCTTGCTCATAGACACCTACAATACATTCGCGCCTTATCGTAATGTGGTGAGCTTTTAGAAAACTATTTTCGGGACACTTAACATCTTGCTGCATGAGTCGCGTTAGAGCAAAGCGACGAAGATTTGGCAAGACTGGCCAGATGCCGCATTTTTGCCGTGCCAGATTTTCAAGTTGCCAAGCCTCATGTATTCCTTCGCCGAGCGATTTAAGAAACGAGTGAGCCTATGTATAACGACATTGATTTTTCGAGGCCTGACCTCATTGAAAAACCTAGTTTGGCCTGGCGCATGATCAGGAAATTAGCTTTTTCTTTTGATGCTGAGCACATGCATGAAAGCGCCATCATGCTTCTGAAAATGAGTTCCATGTTTATTAAGGGTGATTTGGGTAAAGCGCATATTGCACGCAACAGCGCTTTTCAAAAAAATGTATTCGCTTTGTCTTTTCCAAATCCCATTGGTCTTGCCGCGGGCTTCGATGTGGATGGCGAGTGTTTGCCTGCTTTGCAAACGCTCGGATTTGGTTTTATTGAAGTCGGTGGAATTACTGAGCAGGCCCAGCCTGGAAATCCAAAGCCGCGTATATTCCGGTTGCCTGAAGATAAAGCCATTATTAATCGTTTGAATTTCTATAACAAAGGTGTGGCAAATTTAAGAGCAAATTTGCTCGACTGTCGTGAGAAAAATAAGCTCTTTATTCCTATCGGCGTTAACTTAGGAAAATCTAATTTTTCGGATATCGATGAAGTACCTGAAGAATATCTGCGGGTATTTAAGCAAATACATGATGTCGCAGATTACATCACGATCAATGTTTCATGTCCCAACACCCAAGGACTCCAAAAATATCAGACAGGAAATAGTTTGGGACTCTTGCTTGATACGGTTTGTAATTTCAATGAAAGCCTTCCTAAAAAATTGCCTCTTCTTCTAAAACTAGGACCAGATCTTAGCAACGAAGAAGCTTTGGCGTGTGCTGATATTGCGCTGGACTATGATCTTGCCGGCTTGGTAATTTCAAATACTACCGCAAAACGAAATGGTCTTGTGAGTACTCATGATTACGGTCCAGGAGGTCTTTCGGGACAGCCACTGTTTGAACGCAGCACGCAATTGTTACGCTGTGTGACCAAGGACTATCATCCTCGGCTAAAACTAATTGGTGCGGGTGGCATCATTGATGGTGCGGGTGCCTTGGCTAAACTCAATGCCGGTGCGGATCTCTTGCAAATATATACGGGCTTTGTCTATAACGGCCCCTTCTTTGTGCACCAGCTCCTTCATTATTTACGCGATCATTATTTTGGCAAAGAGAATGAATAATTGCTGACCAGTGCTTGCTAAAATCGATACGCATGACATTGCTTGTCTTGGCTTCTTGGATGCTGCTTTTTGCGATTTTAATTTGAGAGCGCCAAAATACAGTTAAATAAGAAAAGAATCTTATTAGTTCTTAGTATCTTAGCTAATGTCGATTTATTCTGGTATGAACTAGTGCATCCATAAATGTGGGGTGGCTTTTGTGTTTAGAAGATTTTCAGGCATGTTCAATGTCGGGCTCGCCATCGATCTTGGTACAGCGAATACCTTGGTGCATGTCCACGGTGAAGGCGTAGTCCTAAATGAGCCAAGTGTTGTCGCTATTATTAAAGACGGAGGCCAAAATAAAATATTGGCCGTAGGCAGAGATGCCAAAGAGATGCTTGGTAAAACGCCAGGTAATATCGTTGCTATCCGCCCTATGCGAGATGGGGTAATCGCGGATTTTGATGTTACGCAAGAAATGATCAAGCGTTTCATTCAGAAAGCTACTAATAAAAGTATGCTTTTTCGTTCACGCTTGTTAATTTCGGTGCCCGCTGAGATTACTTCCATCGAACAAAAAGCAGTGCGTGAAGCAGCTCTTGGCGCAGGGGTACGCGAAGTACATTTGATCGAGCAGCCCATGGCTGCAGCAGTAGGGGCGGGACTTCCTGTGCGCGATGCTCGCGGCTCTATGATCATTGATATTGGTGGGGGTACGACAGACGTCGCCGTCATCTCTTTAAGTGGCCTTGTTGCTTCGCAAACTTTGCGTATTGCGGGCGACAAAATCGATGAATCGATCGTAAATTTTGTTCGTAAACGCCACAATATTCTCATTGGTGAAAGAACTGCCGAACTCATAAAAATGAAGATCGGTTCGGCCTATCCTCTGGATGAAGAGCTGCAAATTGATGTCAAAGGCCGTGACTTAATCACCGGCGTGCCTCGTTCTATTACGGTCACGAGTATTGAGGTGCGTGAGGCCTTGCAAGACAATATTCGTCAATTTGTTTCAACCGTAAAAGCTGTCCTTGAACATACGCCGCCCGAGTTATCGGCGGATATCATCGAGCGCGGCATCATCGTTTGTGGTGGTGGAGCGAATATCAAGGGTATCGATAAACTGTTATCGGAGAAGTGCGGTATTCCCGTCTACATTGCGAAAAACCCATTACATGCAGTAGTGGACGGTGTGGGACAAGTTTTGGAAAATATCGATTCTTATCGAGGACTTTTGCTATAGGTGCAAGAATGGGTCCCCGCAGTTTATTTTCGGGTTTTTTGCTCTTGCTGCTCAGCTCCTGCGCTCCGAAATTTGTACTCATTTCCAATCCTTACGAACTTGAGCACAGTATTACGCTTATTGAACAAGCGAGCTCACGCACCAAGCAGGTCAGAGGCAGCCTTGATGTGAAGGGCACGGGACTTTTTGGGCAGTTTTTTCATGAACGAGCTGATATGGTGGCAAAAGCCCCTCATTACTTTTTATGGTCACTGCGATCTTTTTTTGAAAGTCCCGCTCAGTTGATCGCAAGCAATGGTCAGTACATCACCTTTTATGATTTTAGCGGGCAAAGCGCTTCACCTTACCAAAAGATTCCGATCACTCCTCAGAGTGTGGTGGAGCTTTTTGATGTTTCCTTTCATCCTCAATCACTGATTAATTTTTTCCTTAATCGTATCGAATTAAGGGCTGCACAAAATTTAAAGATCATGCGTTCTGATGGCCTCTGGCGCATCGAGCTTGATCAAGATGATGGATGGCATGCGATGGCTTTTTTTGATCCAGCGCAAGAAATTTTTAAAGAGATACAATTCAGTCATAATAAAAGAAAGCTTCGCTATCGTGTGCAGTATGAGAATATAGATATGGTCAATGGAAGCTATTTTGCGAAATCCCTGCTGGTCAGTGTCAGCGGGAAACAGCGAAGCTTAAAATTATCTTTGGAATATCTGCGACTGGAAGTTAATGGCCCAGAAGTAGAACCGGAGAATTTTTTTCTGAAAGCTCACTAAGTTCTAGACCAGCGAGCAGGGGCCTATGGATAAAAGTCAGTCACTTTTAGCAATCAATGATTTGGTGGTGGAGTTTCATACTGAAGATGGGATAATTCGTGCCGTCGATGGTCTGAATATCAAAATTCAGCATAAAGAGACCGTCGGCCTTGTGGGCGAATCAGGCTCGGGAAAGAGTGTGACTGCGCTTGCCATCATGCGGCTCATCTCCCAACCCGTGGGCAAAATTACGAAGGGAAGCATTGTTTTTGAAGACACCGATCTTCTAACGATGCCTCAAGAAAATTTAAGAAAAATTCGCGGCAATCGTATCTCGATGATTTTTCAAGAGCCCATGACCTCGCTCAATCCGGTTTTTACGGTGGGTGATCAAATCATGGAAGCTATACGATTGCACCAGGGTCTCAATAAAAAAGAAGCGCTGCAAAAAAGTATTGAGATGCTACGCCTTGTCGGCATACCCGCCGCCGAAGAGCGTGTGTTCAATTACCCCCATCAAATGTCAGGCGGCATGCGTCAGCGCGTGATGATTGCCATGGCCCTTTCTTGTAAGCCCGATTTATTGATTGCCGACGAGCCGACCACTGCACTCGATGTGACCATTCAAGCGCAAATAATGGAGCTCATCAATCAGCTTCGTGAAGAGCTAAAAATGGGCATTCTACTGATTACCCACGATTTAGGAATTGTAGCTGAAAGCTGTGATCGTGTGGCCGTCATGTATGCCGGACAAATTGTTGAAGAAGCAAGCGTCTATGATCTGTTTAAAGATCCGAAGCACCCCTACACCGTGGGACTTCTTAGCTCCATACCTGGCTATTCTTTGGGCCAAGAAATAACCGGCCCGGATGGTAAACCGCGCTTAAAAACTATTCCGGGCGTCGTACCTAATCTTTCAGAGTTAAAGAAAGGTTGTCGTTTTTATGATCGTTGTTTTAAGCGCCAAGACGAATGTTTGAGGCATGATATTGCCTTGACACATATTGGCGATCGACGGAGTTATCGCTGTTTGTTTCCTGAAGGCGAGAATAACGAGCTGGGAGTCAAAAGATGTAACGGCCGCTTGAGCGAGGTTTCCCATGGCTGAGCGCATTGAAAATTTGCCGCTGTTAGAGGTTAAGAATCTCAAACAATATTTTGTGCATTATCGCGGCTTGATAAGGCGCACCAAAACTATCGTCAAAGCCGTTGATGATGTCAGCTTTGATCTTGTTCCATCAGAAACCCTCGGTTTGGTGGGTGAATCGGGGTGCGGAAAATCGACCTTGGGTCGAAGCATTTTACGTTTGCTGGAACCGAGCGCTGGAAGTATTTCATTTAAAGGTGAGGATATCACTCACGCGAGTAAAGATGAGATGCGCGCTTTGCGGCGTAAGATGCAGATTATTTTTCAGGATCCTTTTGCATCGCTAAATCCCCGCATGACTGTCGGAAATATTATCCAAGAAGCACTTATCATTCATAAAATTGGCGCTACTGCGAATGAACGAAAAAACCGCGTTGCAGAATTATTATCGCTTGTAGGTCTACGTCGCGAATCGCTTAATCGTTACCCTCATGAATTCTCTGGAGGTCAGCGACAGCGCATTGGAATTGCACGTGCGCTCGCGGTAGATCCGCAGTTTTTGGTGTGTGATGAGCCTATTTCTGCTCTTGACGTTTCTATTCAGGCTCAAATCATAAATCTCATGCAGGATTTGCAATATAATTTAGGGCTTACCTATCTTTTTATTGCCCACGATCTGCACGTGGTACGCCATATCGCATCACGCATTGCTGTGATGTATCTTGGAAATATCGTTGAAATTGGCGATGCCAAAACGGTGTATGATGAGCCGAAGCATCCTTATACCCAAGCACTTTTAAGTGCGGTGCCGGTGCCTGATCCTACCAAAAAATCAAAGCGTATTTTATTAAGCGGTGAGATCCCAAGCCCGATGAACCCGCCGCAAGGATGCAAGTTTCATACGCGCTGTCCGCATGTAATGCCTAAGTGCAAAGAGTTAGTGCCAAACTTAATTCAGATTGGCACAAAACAGCAAGTTGCATGCTTTCTTTACGAATAGCTGTTCTACCAAGAATAACCGATGCTTACATCATAATCCCATGTCATTAAAAAATGACTTGTATCGGCCCACAGCTTACGTCTGACGGAAGCCCTATTTTTTAAACGTTGGGCAAGTTGATCTTGCACATTAACGTCGTTGCTCATGTGAAAACTAAGTCCAAGAGAAAGTCCTGCACTGAGGTAAAAGCCATTATCCCAAAACCACGTATATCCAGCAACCACGGAAGGATTTAGGCTTAGACGCTGAGAACTTATAAGGCGAACGTCCTCATTGTATACGGCGAATTTATGCGCATGAAGGGCGAGTCGTGGCTCAACAAAAAAACCATCATTCATACCATTATTGTTGAGCAAAAATCTAAGTCCAACACCGCCTCCGCCAAAGAGAAAACTTGAGCTATATATTTGATTGGCGAAAACTTCTAAGGTCGAGGTGAAACGCGTTGAAGTCCAATCGGTACCAACAAAAACCGGCACGCTCAGCGCCATATAGTTATTTAGTTTGTACTGAAAAACACTGGCTAAAGAGCCGTGAATTGCCTTTAGTGGCTCAGCAGAAAGGGAAAATCGTCGTTCAGCACTTTCACTAAAAGCTGAAAGAGAAATCATAAAGACGAAAAGAGAAATAATTTTTTTCATTTTTTAAATCCTCGAAAAATTAAACAAAGCATTCGATAGGTCATGGCTTTTCGTCTGTCTAGTTCGGATATTTTTCAAAAAGCCCCATGCCCTTAAGAGAAATTGGAGATTAGGTAGGCTAAAAAAAATTGGAGTTTTTATGATGCGAAAATTTAATTGGCTATTGTTGAGTTGCCTTTTTGTGGCAATGAGCGCTTTTGCTTCCGAGTATGATACTAAAGAGCTTCCCTTGCCCAGCGCTTATAGTGCTAAACCTATCTCCGATATTCAATTTCATGATGATAAACATCTGCTTATCTTTTTCGAGGACGGAAAATGGAAATTAGCTCGCTTAAAGAATCAACAGCTGCAGTTTTTAGGCGTTAAAACTATAGCGGTAGCTGAACGCAATACTCCTTTTTGCATTCAGCACAATGCTGATTTTTCTATCGAAGTGTTAGAACGTGGCCAAAGAATTGCGCATATAAAGGGCTCTGATAGGACTGTTTTAGCAACATATTTTAATGAGAAAAAACAGCTTGTGCTTTCTATCGATAACAATGCGAGTCATATCTGGCGTTTGAATGGAGAGCTTATTAACTCGAGCGCATGGCCGCGTAAAGAAAAAATAAAAATGGCTCGTATTAGCCCGAACGGAAAAAGAATCGTGGTGCTGACCGACAATAACGAGTTGTTTTTATGGAGACCACGCGCAAGCGAAAAAGAATGCTTTTTATTGGATATCTTGCAGTTTGGTTGGCCCTTTATTTTTGACGCCCGTCTTTAACGAAGCTGATTACGAAGCTCTCGTACTTCATCGAGCAGTGCTCGAGGCGTATTATTTAAGACGCGTTTTAATTTTTTAGAAAGGGCGCGAGACAAAAAGGGAAGTAAGAAGCTCGATGATGTGGCAATCCTCTTTGCATGCATAAGAAAATCCTCATCAACTTTTCTCTCCCTATCGAGATCGCCAAGGAGAATCGCCGCGGATAAATTTATTCGCGTCGATTTTCCAAATCTATTTTTGCGAACAATTTCGTGTAAGCGCCTAGCATCGCGATTCGATCCTTCAGCAATACGGCGAAAGAGGTGTGCTATGCGTTCAAGACGAAATTCCTCGCTTCTGGTGAGCCTCTCACCCATCCTATCTAAAGACACGAGCGTTTCGATATCTTCAGGAGTGACAGTAGTGTCTGGCATTGGCTCATCAGCGTCGTTTGATTCAAACCTATCGTCATCTTCAACTTTTTCCGGGCTAGGTGGAGGATCTGCGCGCACAGGTATGCCCGAGAACTTAGCTATCGTTGTGGGAGCGATAAAAAGGCTTAAAAATAAGGCTAATTGTATGAATTTTCGCTTCATATTTTGAGCTAACAATCAGAGCTTGTTAAATCAAGAAATTCCAGCGCTTCCCGTTAATTATCACCTTGAAGGCTAACTTTTTAAATCGTCATTGCGAGCTACAGCCTATTGCATGGACTCGCAATGACAAAAAGGCATGCGGAGTAGGGTGCCCTAGGAAGAGGAGCATTCTAAACACTTCGATTAATTCTACACCCCATAGTCTTCAGCTTTTAGGTGAAAGATGCCATATGAGGCGCCATAAAGCTGATTAAAAAGGACCCACCATGATTTTATCGGATGAAGCGATACGGCAAGAGATTAAAAAAGGCTCCATTGTTATTGAGCCTTATCGCGATCAGTGCCTCGGCACGAATAGCTATGATGTGCATTTGGGAAAAACCTTGGCGGTATATGAAGCAAAAATTCTCGATGCTAAAACGCCCAATGCTATTCGCTATTTTGAAATTCCTAAAGAGGGCTATGTCTTAGAGCCTGATCAGCTTTATTTAGGTGTTACCGAAGAATATACGGAAACGCATGCCCACGTGCCCTTTTTGGAAGGCAAGTCCAGCGTGGGTCGTCTTGGTATAGATATCCATGCGACGGCGGGTAAAGGCGATGTGGGTTTTAAAAATTATTGGACCTTAGAAATTTCGGCTAAAATTCCTGTCCGCGTTTATGCTGGTATGCCTGTTGGACAAATTATTTATTTTGAAACTAAGGGCGAGATAAAAACGCCTTATGATCAAAAGGCGAGTGCTAAGTACAACGACAAAAGTCCTTTGCCCAAAGAATCACAGATGTGGCGGAATTTTTAAATGAAAAAGGAGGCGGTTTTGGCCTCCTTTTTTTGCATCGGCTAGTCTTTAAAGTTTGTCTATGCGGATGCTTGCAGCGAGTTTATTTTTTCTATTGAGAAAGCCAGTGAACAATTTTTTCTCTTGGGTCGATAGTTTCTTCCAGCCAGATTCTCCAATTTTATTCAGGTAATCTTCTACGACTTTTCCCATTTTAAGGGAAAGCAAAAGGGCCTCACCAATCTGCTTTTTAGAGGCTGGTTTATTTTTTTGCTCGATGGCTAGCATCGATGGGGCTTCGTCAGCTTTTTTAGGTGGATTGAGCACTGTATCCATCAGTTCTGTACCGGCTTTAAGCATTTTTATGCCTGCTATAACGTATTCGGCTTTCACTGTTTCTGCAAATACTGTCGTGGCAACACCTAATATGGGAACTAAAACTCCTACGGCTATAGGAACAGAAGCAGGAGGAAAAAACAATCCTGCTAAAGCGGTTGCTCCGGCAGTTACACCGAATGGCAATAATATGGAAGTTACTTTGATACCCGCTTTAATCGTTTCCATAATGATTCTACTGTCTGTAATATAGCTCAATGTCCGGTTCGCGACGGATACAATAAAGGCGGCAGCATCCTTCACGCTGTTAAAAACGGGAGAAACAAATTTTAGCAAGGTTGAAGCAGCACCGGAAATGGCACCGCCTATGCTTCCTAAGGTATCTTTAAAGAAATAATCTGCCACGAATTGTTCATCGAGCACTAAATCGCCATTTTCGAAGCTTTGAAGAAGCTGAGGATCACTCACAATCGATTGAACTAGGTTTCCTGCCATTTGCAGCGTCGTAGCATCAGCATTGCCAAATTGTCCTTCTGCATTAAGCTCATTCATCACACTGGCGATGATATTTTTTTGTTCGATGGAGTTTAAGCCACTCAGAAAACCCTCTGCTTTGGCCTGCAAAGATAGGACAAATAGTGAAGCAAAAACTAATAAAAACTTTTTCATAACAGTCTCCCAATACTCATCAGTAAATAATTCTGCCTATTAAGCAGGCATAAGCTCTAATGAAGCTTAATGATGTGCGTGTTTTGAGGCTGTTATCGTGATCTATAAAATGCTTTTTTGCCTGGGCACCTGGCTCTTTGATAAATGTTGTGAAAATGTCATAGCTTAGGAAAGATCTATCCGAGGGTGAGCGAATGTTTCATCGAGTAATAGTAGCAAACCGAGGCGAGATTGCCCGCCGCATAATTCGCACGCTAAATAGCTTAAATATAGAGTCAGTAGCAGTTTATAGTGAAGCCGATAAAGACGCGCCGTATTTGAAAGAGGCGACTCAGGCTATTTGCATCGGGCCCAGTGTAGCGAAAGAAAGCTATTTATCGCAAGATGCCCTTCTTCAAGCAGCTCTGCAAACTGAATGTGAGGCTATTCATCCTGGTTTTGGATTTTTATCGGAAAATGCTGTTTTTGCCGCGCGTTGTGAGGAGCAAAAATTAAGTTTTATCGGGCCCTCTTCCCATCATCTTTCATTGATGGGTGATAAAGCAGTTGCACGCTCAACCATGGCAGAGCTCGGAGTGCCCACTCTTTTAGGCTCCGATGGCGTTATTTCCGATTTTTCGGTGGCGAAGAAATTGGCCAATGAGATGGGCTACCCCGTGCTTTTGAAAGCACGTTCAGGTGGGGGCGGCAAAGGAATGCGTTTGGTATCGCGCGAAGAGGATTTAGAAAATGCTTTTTTAGAGGCACAGCGAGAAGCTGCTGCCGCTTTTTCTGATGCAGAACTTTATCTTGAAAAATTCATCGCTCGTGCGCGGCATATTGAATTTCAGGTCTTAGGCGATCATTTCGGCACCATTATTTGTTTAGGCGAGCGCGAATGCTCGGTGCAAAGGCGTAATCAAAAATTACTAGAAGAAGCACCGGCCAATGGTTTTAGCGATGATCTTCGACAAAAAACAATCACGGTCATTAGAGAAGCATTGAAAAAAATAAAGTATAGAAATGCCGGTACCATGGAATTTTTGCTCGACGATAAGGGCCGCTTGTATTTCATGGAAATGAATACACGTATTCAAGTAGAGCATGGTATTACAGAGCTCATTAGTGGCATTGATATTGTCGAATGGCAAATTCGCATCGCCTGTAATGAGAAACTCCCTTTTAAGCAGGAAGATATAAAATTTTCAGGTCATGCCATCGAATGTCGCATCAATGCTGAAGATCCAAGCAATAATTTTATACCTTCGCCAGGCTTCATTCGGAATTTAAAATTGCCTCCGAGTGCAGTGCATGGGCCTGTGCGCATCGATACACATATTAAAGAGAATTTTCAAATTGTGCCTTTTTATGATTCCATGGTGGCGAAAGTCATGACGCATGGCGCCACTCGTGCGGAGGCTCTAGCCTTGATGGAAAAGACCTTACAGAACTTCAGTATGGAAGGACTAAAAACCACCAAAGATTTCCATGTAGCGATTTTAAAAAATGATGAATTTAGAAAAGGCGCCTATGATTGTTCTTTTATCGAAAAGTATTTTTCGCAATTGATCGAAAAGCTCGGAGTTCGCGATGGCTAAATTATTCTTAGATCCCATTGGGCAGGCAATAAGTTCAGCAACGATACAGTACGAAAGCAACAGCCACGAAATGTCCGCCCTCGATGCGAAGCTTTTTGAAAAACGTAAAATCGTGGAAAATGGCTGGGGAGCTGAATATCAACAGCGCGTAAGAGCCAAAAATAAACTTAGTGCTTATGAGCGTGTACGAGCACTTGCCGATGATGAAAATGCTATTCTTTTTATCAATACTTTCGTCAACGATGGCCTAAGTTTTGGAGAAGGTGCCCAAGCAAAGACCTCGCCCAATGCAGGAGTTATCACTGCCTTTGTGCGTGTGCATGAGCGATGGACCATCGTGATTGCCAACGACAATACCGTTGCATCGGGCTCGTGGTGGCCAAAGACTCCCGAAAAAATTATTCGTGCGCAGGAAATAGCTCTAAAACTACGCATTCCTGTAATTTATTTGGTTGATTGCTCGGGACTTTTTTTGCCAGAACAAGGGCAAACTTTTCCTGGCAGCCGCGGGGCGGGCCACATTTTTAAGCTCAATAGCTTGCTGAGTAATGCTGGTGTGCCGCAAATCGCGGGCGTTTGTGGTGATTGTATTGCTGGTGGTGGCTATATGCCGATCATATCCGATCGCGTGTACATGACAGAGCAAGCTTATATGGTGATTGCCGGCGCGGCTCTAATTCGGGGCGCCAAAAGTCAGCATTTAAGCTCACATGATATCGGAGGGCCACAAGTACATGTACATATTTCCCATTGCGCCGATGAACGCGTGCCCGATGATGAAACGCTCATCATAAAAATTCGCGAAGAAGTCGCGCGACTTCCCTCAAGCGCTACGGCTTATTATCGCGGGGGTTGTGAAAAAGCATCGCCAAAATATGCCACTGAAGAGATCGCGGGTATCTTACCGGTGAGCCCGAAACAAAGTTATGAAATCCGTGAGATTTTAGCCCGTCTCGTCGACAATAGCCTCTTTTGGGAATATGCACCAAATGAGGGCCAAGAAGTGCTTTGTGGAATTGGAAAAATTTCTGGGCTTTATGCAGGCTTCTTAGCCAATGCTCAAAGCCTTTTTCCTCATCCAGAAAACAAAGGCCAGCAGCGGGCAGGCGGTATTTTGTATCGAGAAGGGGTGAAAAAACTTTCTCGTTTTTGTCGTGCACTGAATGACGACGGGATACCGCTTATTTGGCTTCAAGATGTGGCCGGATTTGATGTTGGTCAAGAAGCAGAAAAACAAGGATTATTGAGTTATGGCTCAAGCCTCATCTATGCCAATTCTACTCATCAAACACCGATGATGACGGTTCTACTAAGAAAGGCTTCAGGGGCGGGGTACTATGCGATGGCGGGCATGCCTTATGATCCGGTTTTACAAATAAGCACGCCGTGTTCGCGCTTGGCGGTAATGGAAGGGCAAACCCTGGCCATTGGGGCATTTCACACGAAGTTGGATGATAATTTTGCGATTGCAAGCAAAGACCCAACAGAGCGCGCTGCCATTGAGCGAGGCATGACTTCGGTCGTGGAGCGCATTGAAAAAGATATGGATCCTTATAAGAGCGCGAGTCAAATGGACATCGATGAAGTGGTATCAACCACGGAAATCCGTTGCTATTTGGAGTGTTTTGTTGAGGCTTCTTATCAAAGCACTGGTTATAGGCGGATTAAAAACCCCCGTATTTGGTCTTTACATGATTTTGCGGACTAAAGAGTTTTAGGGCCTTAACGAATCATTTTGTTTTATTCGAGGATGAGATGTCTAAACAGCTTGTATGCCGGATACACGAAGAAAATTCTCGCCTTCGCGTTCTTTGTCCGAGCATTGGTTTTTTAAAGCTCTCGGTAAAAAATGGTGAGTTTATTGATCGTGAACGATGCATCGGAAAGCTCGTTCGTCTTGGTCAATCATTTGAACTTTATCTACCAAAAGAAATCAGCGGACGGGTACTCCTTGAAAGCATAGTCCCTTCAGTGGGTTATGGCGACGAGATGTTTCAGGTTGAGGTGCTTGATAAAAAAGCAGAAAAACTAATTCCTGAGAAAAATGATTCCTTGTCAATTGATGCTCCGATGGATGGCATGTTTTATCTTTGTGCTGCACCAGGCAGTCCCACCTTTGTGAAAGTTGGCGACATGGTGCGGCCTCAGCAGGTAGTAGGTTTGATCGAAGTGATGAAGTGTTTTTATCCTATGAAATATGAGGGAGCGGGCGATGTAAAAATTGAGAAAATCCTTTTAGGAAATGGCTCGCCCATTCAAAGTGGTACGAAAATTTATTTGATAAGTAGCGCTAAGAATTAAAACTTTTCGAGGGCAAAAAAAACGGCCCGAAGGCCGCTTAAGCATGTATTCATTAAGCTTATGGTCTTACTTTTTCGGAAGAGAAAATATTACCCGTATTTACATCGACGAAAACACGATGCGTATCTTTTTCTTTATCGATAATATCCACTGCATACACAGGCTTATCATTGCGAAGAACGATGTTAAGAGCGCTCACTGAATCTCCATTTTCAATGCTTTCGAGAGCTATTTCTTTGGCTTTTTCTTCAGCAAGTTGAGCTTTGAATTCTGGATAGTTAATGTTTAAGCCAGCACTGAGATGACCATTTTCTATCCGTGTAAGTTCGATTTTACCGAAAGTGTCAGGCACTACTTCAAGGGAAAGATTAGCGCTGCCTTTGCAATAGTAGTTATGGAATTCTCTCGTTTGTTCGCTGTTAGAGAATTCTTTGATTTTGAGGCAATCAGAAAGCTCGCCGTCACGAACTTTTATCGCTTCACTGACGCCTAAAACTTGAGCCTTTTCTTCTTCAGCACCATTAAATACTGCAGGAAGCTCTAGGCCAGCTTTTGGTGAGGCAGGAACAATGACGCCAGCTTTAGCGTTATTTTCCCCAGCAATCCATTCGCTGCCTTTGCTTTTAATATAGCCACCGAAGATATTTTGCTCTTTTTCACCCAAAAGCCAAACATTGCCTTCTTTATCTTGGGCATACCAACTTTTGACATCGCTCACGAGGCTATCATCGCGCCATTCACGGGTCCACGTAGTGAGGGCTTTTACGCCGGCGATTTCGCGTTGTTGATCAGAAGTGAGAATCTCTTTATGGATTTTGATGCCTTCTGGGTCTGCGCCGTCGTAAAAATATTTACGCCCAGGAACAATACTGAAATAGGGATTATTGACGCCACTTACAAAGTTTTCAGGTCGAAATTCAAAGGCGCTATCGTCGGAAAGATTTTCTTCTTCTTTGGCAGGTGCCGAATTTTCTGGTGGATTATTGCTAGAGTTGTCAGCGATATCAGCTTTCTTTTCGCCGCATCCTGCTGCTAGTAAAAGCAACAAGGGATAATAGTGAAATCTTTTCAAGGGGCCCCCCTAAAATACAAGTCATTTCTAGATCTATTCTAGAGGTGGCCTAAGACATGGCAAAAAAAATGCAAAAATAAGGGGGAGAGTGTGGGTGTTTTACACCCGATATAATCCCGCTCCCCACACGAAGCCTGCTCCTATAGCCAGCATTAACATGAGGTCGTCTTTCTTAAGCCTTTGTTGTCTATTGGCTTCATCATAGGCTAATAAGAGAGATGCTGCTGATGTATTGGCGCAGCGGTCAAGATTGATCAAAAATCTCTCCATCGGAATATCGACGCGCTTAGCAATAGCTTCGATAATACGTAAATTTGCTTGATGGGGAAGAACAAAATTAATTTTCAAAGGATCTATCTGATTGTCGAGCACAATTTTCTCTATAGCTTCGGAAACCGCACGCACCGCAAACTTAAAGGTCTCTCGACCATTCATCGAAATCTTATCGCTTCTTTCTTCCAATGCTTGATTATCGATAGGGTGAAGTGTTCCTCCGCTTTTGATCCAAATATTTTTTTGCTGCGTACCATCGGCATACAGATCAACATCGATAAAGCCTGAATCATCATCACTGGCACTAATGACAGCAGCCGAGGCCCCATCGCCAAAGAGCACGGCGGTATTTCGATCCTGCCAATCAACCGCACGCGATAAGATCTCCGACGTGATTAAAAGTATATTTTTATATTTTTTGCTGCGAATAAAAGCATCAGCAATGTTGAGGCCATAGATAGAACCGCTACAAGCCGCGCTAATATCGAAGGCGGGCACCAGTTCTGCACCAAGAATTTCTTGAATCAAGCATGCCCCAGAAGGCAATTTATAATCCGCAGTCACACTTGCAAGAATAATAAGATCGAGATTGCGTGCGTTAATCCCAGCCATTTCTAGGGCTTTCTTTGCAGCCATTGCTCCCATGGTGGTACATGTTTCATTTAGAGCGAGGTCGGCGCAATGTCGTTGCCTGATCCCGGTTCTGGTGGAAATCCATTCATCGGAAGTATCAAGGGTTTTTGATAATTCATCGTTGCTGATAATTTTTTGCGGTAAGTAAGAGCCGGTACCAATTATTTTTGCGCGCATAAGGCCTTTTTGGTTAACTCAGGTTTATTATTTTGTCGATGAATGGCTACAGGAAAAAAAAGAGGCGGCAAATAGATGCCGCCTCTTTTTACGAGAGAAGGGTGAGGGATTAGAATCCGCCCATGCCACCCATTCCGCCCATACCACCCATGCCGCCCATTCCACCGGCAGGAGCTGCGTGAGCATCTTTCTTATCAGCTTTTTCTGCAACCATTGCTTCAGTTGTAAGAAGCAAAGACGCGATCGAAACTGCATTTTGCAGTGCTGTACGCGTTACTTTGGTTGGATCCAAAATACCAGCTTTCAGCAAGTCTTCATAAGTTTCAGTCGCAGCGTTAAAGCCGAATGAACCAGTGTTTTCGCAGACTTTGTTGAGAACGATGGAGCCTTCATGGCCAGCGTTGCACGCGATCATGCGCAATGGTTCTTCAACTGCGCGACGAAGCAATTCGATACCGAATTTTTCTTCAGCATTGACATTAACTTTGTCGAGTGCACAGCGAGCGCGAATCAAAGCAATACCACCGCCAGGAACAATGCCTTCTTCAACGGCAGCGCGGGTTGCATGCAATGCATCTTCCACGCGAGCTTTCTTCTCTTTCATTTCGATTTCGGTAGCGGCACCAACGCGAATTACTGCAACACCGCCAGCCATCTTAGCCAAACGTTCTTGCAATTTTTCACGATCATAATCGGAAGTGGTTTCTTCGATTTGAGCGCGAACTTGCTTGATGCGAGCTGCGATTTCTTCTTTGGAACCAGCACCATCTACGATAGTGGTGTTGTCTTTATCAACCGTTACATTCTTAGCAGTACCAAGATCACTTACGGTTACGCTATCGAGTTTACGGCCCATGTCTTCGGAGATGAATGTTGCGCCAGTAAGAGCAGCAATATCTTCGAGCATAGCTTTTCTGCGATCACCAAAGCCTGGAGCTTTAACAGCGCAGATGTTGAGCGTGCCACGGAGTTTGTTTACTACCAAGGTCGCCAAAGCTTCGCCTTCAACATCTTCAGCAATGATCAACAATGGCTTAGATGATTTTGCTACTTGCTCAAGCAAAGGCAACATGTCTTTGAGGTTGCTTACTTTCTTTTCGAATACCAAGATGAATGGATCGTTCAAAACGGCTTCCATACGCTCTGGATTGGTTACGAAATAAGGAGAGAGGTAACCACGATCGAATTGCATACCTTCAACAACTTCGAGCGAAGTTTCGAGGCCTTTAGCTTCTTCAACAGTAATCACGCCTTCTTTACCAACTTTTTCCATGGCAGAAGCGATGATTTCACCGATGGTGTGATCGCCGTTTGCAGAGATCTTACCAACTTGAGCGATTTCGGTGTGGTCTTTGATTGGCTTCGAAATATTTCTTAGCTCTTCGACCATCGCAGCAGTACCTTTGTCGAGACCGCGCTTGATGCCCATTGGATTGTGACCAGCAGCAACTAATTTTGCGCCTTCTTTGCATACTGCTTGAGCAAGAACGGTAGCAGTTGTTGTACCGTCACCCGCGCAATCGGAGGTTTTAGAAGCAACTTCCTTCACCATCTGTGCGCCCATGTTTTCAAACTTGCATTCAAGTTCGATTTCTTTAGCAACAGTTACGCCGTCTTTGGTGATGGTTGGGGCGCCCCAGCTTTTTTCAATAACTACGTTACGGCCTTTAGGACCGAGAGTTACCTTCACCGCGTTAGCGAGCTTGTTGACACCGTTAAGTAATTTTTCGCGAGCATTTACATCAAACAGAATTTCTTTTGCAGCCATAATTATACCTCGTAAGTTTTTTTAGTGTTAGGCCAAGATACCCAAAATGTCGTCTTCTCTCAGGAGGAGGAAGCTTGCGCCTTCAAGTTTGACTTCGGTTTCAGCATATTTTGCAAATAAAACACGATCGCCAACTTTAACGCTCATGGCGCGGAGTTGACCATTGTCCATGCAGCGACCAGGACCACAAGCGATTACTTCGCCTTCGAGTGGTTTTTCTTTAGCGCTATCGGGAATAATGATACCGCCTTTGGTTTTTTCTTCACTGTCAATTCTTTTGACCAAAACGCGATCATTAAGAGGTTTAAGTTTAATTGCCATAATAGCTCCTTCTTAAATAAAACTTTTGGCAAAGCCTAAGGTCTGCCACAATGATTGGTCGTTTCGCTCGCGCAAAATCGACCCTTTTGGTGGATCCAATCCACCGGGCCTTAGGGTAGTCCCCTAAGGGTGATGGTCAAGGGCTAATTTAGAAATGAAAACTGCTTTTTAGGAATAAAACTTTTGCGGAACTTTATCAGGATTATTAGGATCAATGAGCACAAGGCGATTTCGTAAGTACTTTTGAAAGACGAAAAATATCGTGGGGGTCCTCAAACAATGCTTGTCACGGCCAACAGCATGAAAGCTTATTTCAGGGAAGCCTTGGATGTGGCAATCCGCAAATCAAATATCCAAGTCACTGAATCTGCTCAAGTTTACGTGGTTCATTTATTAAATGAATTTTCTCGTTCGGAAGTGGCTTTTGCGGGGCTAGATCAAGGCCAACGAATTAACATGACTCAATTATTAGAACGAGCTCTTGCGGCTGAAGATAGTGAGGCTCAGCGGATCTTTCGTCATCTCGGAGATAGTTCCTTGTATTTGTTAGGTTTTTTTCAGGAATCAACTGTTCAGCGTATTGTTTCCCAAAGTTATTATCGCGAGATGGGCGCACAGGCATATTTGCACGCCTCGTCTTTGGCCAGAGTTCATGCAGCGCATACGGCGGCCATATTTTATGAATTAGCAGAACGTTTTGATGATGTGGTTATTGTTATAGAAAATATCGCGAAGTACCGTTCTTTTATACAAGATAATTAATCGTTAATAGATTTTTTATACTCTCCTGAGCTTTTTATGGTCAATTTTAGCTCAAAGATGCGTTGCTATCGGCCGCACATCTGCTATAGGTGGGGCGCTTAGGCCCTCATACGGAATTAACAATTTAAAATCAGGGCTTTAGATGAACTTGGTTTACTGAGGAGTAGTAAAATGGCAGCACGTGAGCATTTGCGCGAATATGAAACAATTTATGTTATGCGCCCTGAGCTCGATGACAACGCAGCAAAAGATTTGATGTTGGGTAAGAAAGAGCTAATCGAAAAGTTAGGTGGAAAGAACCTCAAAGTTACTGCCATGGGCCGTAGAAAATTAGCTTGGGAATGCCAAAAACAAACTCGTGGCATTTACGTGCATCATCATTTCTTAGGTAAGCCAGGTATTGTTAAAGATTTCGATCGTGCCTTGAGCATCGACGATAATGTTTTGATCCGTCAAAGCGTCGTTTTGAAGCACGATGTTGATCCAACACTTGCAGTAATAGAAGAAGATGTATTGATTGCGCCGGTTTTCAAAGAGCGACGTGAGTATTCCGATCGTCGTGGCCGCTTTGACCGAGATGGCGATTATGATGGCCGTCGCCGCGATTATGATTCCGATGGCTATGACGATATGTCGGACGATGACGACGATAATTAATCTCAATTTTTTTGAACGTTCAATAGTTAGATATATCGAAAATTGATCGTTGTGGAGGCAATAATGGCGAGTAGAGTTCAAGCAATATTGGCAAGAGATGTGGCCAACTTGGGTCATATCGGCGACGTGGTAAAAGTAGCGCCTGGTTATTTGAGGAATTTTTTATTGCCTCAGCGTTTAGCAATGCCCGTTACCAAATCCCGTTTGGTGCAATTTGAGCACCAAAAGAAAATGGTAATGCACCAGTTAGCAAAACTTAAAGCGACTTCTGAAAATGTACGTGATCGTATCGAAGTACCTAAGTTCACCATCGAAGTAAAAGCTGGCGAACAAGGTAAGATCTTCGGTTCAGTCGGCGCACGCGACATCGAAGCTACATTGAAAGAACATGGTTTTACCGTAAATCATCGCGACATCAAGCTTGAAGAAGGACCGCTCAAGAGCGTTGGTCTTCATGAAGTGCCTGTTCGTTTGGAAGGCGGCGTGATGGCGAAGATCAAAGTGATTTTGGCTGTTGTTGAAGAGCCAAAAGCAGAAGCGATCAGCGATGAAGATGAACAAGATGCCCCAGAGGCTTTAGAAGCTTCTGCTAAAGATGGCGAATAAATTAGTAGTCCATTAGGACACTAGAGAAAAACCTCGGGACACCGAGGTTTTTTTATTATTGCCGCAAGCTCATGCGATGTTCTATGGTGCCGCACCTACCGTTTTCACAAGCATTCAATTCGCCCAACCAATGGGCATCCTCTAGGCTGCAAGAGCTATTTTGATTGTCCAGATGAAAATTAAAAGTCCAGCCCTCACCGCTATGATGTCCGACGATAACATGGCAATCGTCTGTGGGAGCGATGTCAAAGCTGAGCTTTCGCGCTATTCCTCCTAAGTCACTAAACTTAAGCTCCATTTTTGTGTGACGATTATTTTTACATCCACGAAGGGTCAGGGAAATTTTTTTGGCATGACGAAATATGCCGGTCTGCATTTCAGCTTTCATGTCGATGCTTAAATCGTCGCAAGGCCGAGGATACGCGTTGGTGATGTCTGCATAAAGATACATGCCAAAGACACTACAGAATGACAAAATTTTCTTCATGAGCGTCCCTTTTTTTACAGCTTTTCTTTCAGTCCATAGTCTTAGTGTAAAATAAAAAACCCACGCGTGCCCCAAGGTTTTTTTAGTAGAGAATCTTCGACTTATTTTTGAACTAAACTCATACCCATCGAAGGAGCGTTTCCACATATTTCTCCTATCATACGAGTGCTCATATGGCCCGTCCATGTTGAGCCTCTGATAACGCGGGCTGACTAAATAATAATGGAAAAAAAACTAACTAGTATTTTTTTCGTTACTGCAAATATTCCTATTACCCCATAAAAAATTCACCGGTAAATTTTTTTGTTGGCGCCATACACTTGTTTGCGATCTGCCTAAGAACAAGTTTTTGCAGTCCCGACGCACAATGTCACTGTTAGGACCGAAAAACCGTGTCAGTAATCTTTAACCAAGGTTTTATCATGAGCCTCTTCTTCCGCCCCCTATTGTGGCTGATAACTTTTTTGAGTGTGGGGAGCGTCAGTTATGCTGATTTAATCTCTTTTCCGCCGCTTGAAAGCAAAGAAAACCGTGGCATCTTAAAACTTGAGCTGTCGCCAAAGGACGAATTTCTCATTGCTCTGCTTAGTGATCATAGCTTAAGATTGTTTGATATACGGGAAGCTAAACCCATTCAACTCCAAGAGTTCCCTGGCAATTCTTTCTATATGCAGGAAGATGAACGTTTTGAATATGCCTTTAGTAGGGATGGCGATAAACTTGCGCTAAGTTACAAAGAAAACATACATATTTGCACCCTAAAGCCCGCATATCATTGTGAACGTATCACCACCTCTTGGAAGGACAAGGTGACGGCGATTTCATTTACTCACGACGGTAAATCTATTATTTTTGCTACCTCTTTTAGGAATATCTATGTGTTAGATTTGTCTTCGAAGGAATATTTATTTTCTCGTCGTATTTCTTCAAAGATTCATGGGATTGCATCCTTGAATAATAACTCCATTGTAACTATTTCTGAAGAAACACCAATGATTTGGCGCTTTGACGACGGATATCGAACGCTACTGAGCAATCTTTTGCTTAGGTTTTATAAGCTTCCCTCCAAAAAAGTTAGGACTAGAGCAGATGGCGAAACTATCTATATCGAAGACCAAGCTACGGGATTTTTGACCTATAATGCAGCCAACGGAGAACTAATCGGAAAGGGAATTTCGGCCGAAGTTCAAGATAGTGGAATGACCGTTTCTGGTGATGGAACTAGAATAGCATTATCAAAATTTAATGAAATAAATATCTATAGTGCGCTCGGTGATTCCGCGCGTTTACAACGTATTAATTGCGAAGATTTTTCAAGCCATGCTTCTGTAGTAGCGTTTTCACAGGAAAACGAGAACCTTCTGTATCTTGGAAATGGCGACGGTAAAATATTCACCATTGACCTCAAGCAATACGGTTCACCCCCCAATCGTTCAAGGTTGTAGCGAAGCTAAGGGCCGGATAATCCTTATTGTTTGGCCCATGGTTTACTCCTATTGAGCAAGTGAATACCACCTAAGACCTCGGTATAAGTAGCATATACGGCTTTTTTCGATGGGGTATTTTATTTGGTTTTTCCTGGAAATTTGAGCCTATCAGACTCAAGATCATGCATTCGCTCTTTTAAATAACGATATACACGATGAACTATTTTTATTGTTATCTTTTTATCTCTTCTTGGTTGGGTGAGCTACTCTTCTAAGTCACTAAACTTACGCTTTACTTTTATGTGGGGATTATTTTCACATCCACGAAGGGTCAGAGAAATTTTTTTTGCATGACGAAATACGCCTGTTCTGCATTTTTGCTTTCATGTCGATGCTTAGAGCGTCGCTAGGATTAGGATGCACGCTTATGGTATCTGCATAAAGATGCATGCCAAAGACACTACAGAATGACAAAATTTTCTTCATGAGCGTCTCTTGTTTACCGCTTTTCTTTCAGTACCTAGTCGAGTGTAAAAAAAACCTCGGAGTGGCCCGAGGTTTTTTTTATAGTGAATCTTAGTCTTATTTTTGAACTAAATTCATACCCCTCGAAGGACCGTTTCCACACATTTCTCCTGTCATACGAGTGCTCATATGGCCCGTCCATGTTGAGCCATTTCCCAAGCCTAGAGTCAGTATATTCGACTGTTGCTCGTCATTTTTTTCTCCCACAAGAGTTAGGCCGTTCATTTCGCAGTTAGTGCGAGAAACAATGTCCATCTCAATGGTAGTGTGGTTTTCCATCATACTCGTCAAGCGAATACTCATTTTTGTATGCTGGCCGTCTTCATTGCAGCCGCTGAGCATTACTGAGACATCCTTGCTTCCAAAATAGGGCGGGCCCGTGGTTCCTGTAATTTCCATATTGATAGTCATGTCCTCACAGGTGCTCACGGTGCCTTCGTCACAAGCTGGTTCTGCAGCATGAAGATTGTGGATACTTACTAATAAAAATAGTGAAACGAATATTTTTTTCATATTGTCCTCTTTTATAGGCTCAAAAGTCTTCGTCATTCTCATTTTTAAAGTGCTGAGTATCTCTAAATTTTCGAAAGCGAATCGCTGAGCCGTTTAAGTGCTCTATCGATCCCTGCCATCGCTTCTTTAAGTTCGTTTTCGTTAATGATTAGAGGCGGTGCAATAAGAATGGTGCCGTAGCGTAGCACCGCTGAAATTCCTTCATCACGTAGGGCCTGCTGTAAAATCTGGTTGGGTTTTAGTTGTTCGCCTGTTGCCCGATAAGGAACGAGATTTTTGTCTTTGTGGTGAGGCTGACAAAGATCAATAGCAGCCAAAAGTCCAATGGAGCGTGTTTCAGCGATAAGAGGATGATCTTTCATCAAGGCGTCGAGAAAGTTTTTCAATTCTAAAGAGCGTTTTTTAAGACTGCTGATAAAATTTTCCTCTTCGTAAAAAGCAATGGCGGCAAGGGCTGAGGCACACGATAAAGAATGGCCGTATTGCGTAAGGCCACATGCCAAAATCTCGTCGTCAAAGTGCTTAGAAATTGCATTGCTGACCATAAGCGCACCAAGGGGCATATAGCCCGCTGTCAGGCCTTTTGACATGGTGAGGATATCTGGGACCACATCGAAGTGATTCACCCCCCACCACGCGCCCGTGCGCCAAAACCCAGAAAGTACCTCGTCAGCAATAAGCACAATGCCATGCTCATCGGCTAATTTTCTAATGCGCGGCCAATAATCAGCCGGCGGAACAAAAACGCCATTCGCTCCGGTAATGCCTTCAAGCATGATGGCGGCAATGGTTTCAGGCCCTTCGATTTCGATGATTTCTTGAAGTAAGCGCACCGTATCAATATTCTGTCCGCTCCCGCGGGGATAAGGATCCGGAAAACGTACGACGCCCGTGATGGCATTGTCGACGGGAATGCGACGATAATCGCCGCTAAAATTTATGGTCGCGAGGGTGGCACCGTGATAGGAGCGAAAACGCGTGATAATTTTGTGACGCTTCGTATACATTCGCGCCATTTTAATGGCATTTTCATTAGCCTCAGCGCCACCGAGACTGAAAAAAGTTTTTGATAAATGATGTGTGGAATTTTTGGGTGCAATACTCAAAAGCTTTTCAGCTAAGATAAGACGCTCTTTTGAATAGACTTCCGAACTCAACACGGAAGCCTCAGCGGCCGCTTTTACCAGCGCTTCTTGCATTCCTCTATGCTTATGCCCCAAATTTGCACAAAAAGCCTGAGACTTCATATCGATCAGCTTTTGTCCATCTTGCAGCGTGAGATAAACCCCTTCCGCATCTTTTACCATTAAGGCCTGAGCATCTTTTTGTTTGGACCAAGGTATGAAGACGGATTCTTTATAGCGACTTTGTTCGTGCATGTTAGTCTCTGCTTGAATTCTTATCGCTATTATAACAAAAGACGCGATGAAAAATTCTCTTTATTATCGAAGCAGAAAGAACAGTACTTAAAGTCTCAAGCGTGTTTGCGAATAATGTAAAAGCTCTTCATCTGCGATCCCGGCGCAGCCTAGCACTGCGCGTTTAGCAATGTCCATGACCAGTGTGCCGCAGGTAGTCGTTTTATGCGGACGTTGGCTATCGGGTGGCATAGAAATAGCTTTGAAGGCGAGAAAAATATTTTCCGGAGTAGAAAGATCCTCCGAGCGGGTCACTTCATCCAAATGCTGAAAACGCCAAAGAGTGTTGGAGTCTTTGCGAATGACGTGAGTTTTTCGCATTTCAGCGTCGAGACAATGGTTGGTATGAAAATATAAAAGCTCGGGATCTTCGCAAATAATTTTCTTCTTTGTTCCGCTAGTTTCGATGCCGTAAAAATTCTTTTCATCAGCAATAGCATAGTGGCGGCCTGATCCGTTAGGCGCATGCATAATTTCATCTTTGGCTTTTTTAGCACTGCTATGCGTGAGAGCTTTTCGTACCAAAGCAGGCCAAATGACGCCGATACGAGCATCGATGCTGCTCAAATTATTAATGGCAAGAGCGACCCCATGGGTATTGATTCCTGTCATGCCAAGACAACCCATGATGCTAAAGACGAGGGCATCGTTAACTTTGAGCATAAGTACATAGGGCTCGGCGCTACCGTGGATATCCCATGTTTGTCCAAGCATAGGGCCCTTTTCGGTGCGGCTATAAATGATTGAGCAGCCCCCAAGATCTTCCGGATCGTCAGGGCGACGTCCGGCATAATAGCCAGTATTTGGTTCAATATCGCGAAGGTCAGTGTAGTGGTTAAGGACGATCAAGCGTTCCAGTGAAACATTGCTTGCTTCAGCAATGCCTCTTAATTCCAAAAAAAGGTCCACATCAAATTCTTGAAGAGGGGCGATATGTCTTTCCGCCACTTCGAGCACATCTTTAACGCGCTTAAAGCGTGAAACGGCGCACATTCTCTCCATACGAATTTCGGCGATTTCTTTTATTTCTCGACGGAAGGTCTCACCGTGTTGATGACCGATGGCAAGAGCATCTTCACCAAAAAGTTCTAAAACACGCAATGGTCGTCCATTCATTTTCCTACCCTCATTTCCCACAGGATATGTCAGACAAAACTTGCTCAAACAATGTAGGCGCACCAAAAAATCGGCCGGTGCTGCTTATCCGCTAGCGCGCCTTTATTAAAACAGCCAGGCGAAAAAGCTATAAAAAAAACTTAAAACAGGCTCTTTGCGAAGGACAAAAGTTTTTTATAGCTGGCCACTGATGAATCAGAACGAGGACAAAGCATCAACCAGTCATCAAATCCCTTTCCAAGTACGATTCCTGCAGCATGCCCTTGATTTTTTGCTTCTTTGCTGCTCATGCGTTGGGGCTTGAGAGCATGCCACGATCCCATGCCACGATGACGTTCTGTGCCGCTAATTGCGCGCAGTTCGCGAGAAAATTCATTCATCGCTGTGTAATCAATTTTACTGGCCGCAACCAAATAGTGATAAGCACGCGCTATGGAAAGCTCATCCCCGTCCCAGGTCGATATAAGCGTCAGCGGCTTTTCAACAAAGTAGTGGTCATCAACAAAAACATGACCAAGCTGCGCTCCCGTATACCACCATACCATGTTGGCTTTTGTTGTAAGGCTATCACTTAAAAAGACCGAGGTTCCTGATCGACCCAAAGACGAACTTGTCTCCGAAAATACAAGAGGAATGCCTGTGGCCTCACGGATTTTATCTAGCTCTTCGAGAAAAGCCGGAGAAAAACTGAGCGCAGTTTTTTCACCGAGTAATTCCACCACAATGCCAAGAACTTTTTTTGGCTCAATGGTACTGAGTATTTCTTTTAGGGCCTTCAAACTTTGTGCTTCACCAACAATTCCCGGATGCGGAACATGCGGCCAATCAAACCATTTAAAAGGCTGCGCCTCTTGGGCATTATGGCTCAAAGAGCGTGCCGCTGCAGTAGTGGCGCCAAACCATTGGTGGCTAAATCCTATAGCGATATCGGCATCCAAGCGATGAAAACGTAGACTACGAAGGCCCTTATCGACCACCTCTTCGCGGCCAGAGGTAAAATAGGTGTGATTGAGATTTTTTGGCATGAGCATGCGTAGAAGCTCAGTGTAGCGTACCAAGTTTGGTGTGGCCCAATTCGATAAGGTCAGTTTTGAACCCACAATCGGTCGCACGCGATTTTTATCTAGATCTTTTTCAAGTCCCTCTGGAACTTCTTGAAAGGGTCTCTCGATGCTATTATTGCATATGAGCAGGTCTTCTTGAATTCTATCTTTACTTTTGTGCCAAGACTTTCGAAGTGGAAGTCGATAATACAATGCTGAAGCATTTTTTTCGCCGTATTGATTGTCGTAAATTTTGACGGTGTAGGCGCCTAGGTGGGTATTAATATGCGTCATCGCAGCCGCTAAATCGATGCGGTTTCGCCCCGAAAGAAACTGATATCGAGGCAATCCTTGCTCGTCCCTGATTGCTCTAACGCGATCTATTTGTTCATTCTTGAGCATGGTGCCTAAACCACGACCACGTATGCGTTTATCAAGCGTGAAATTTGCAGAATAAAAGGTATTATTTTCGCTTCGTAAAGGATCTTGCATGGGGCCATCGCTCGTACAAAATTCCAAAGGACCACCAATGATATACCCACCAAAAATATCCTCGCCATTCAGCGTGCAGCTAAGACTAAGCCCGAGGCTATGGGGGCGGCAAAGCCATTCATAGAGAGTCGCCATGCTGTCGCGACGACCTATTTCGTAACTTGTATCTTCTATGGCTTTTATTTTTGCTTCAAGCGAAGGAAAATTCTCTTTGGTGAGAGGGTGAATTTTTATATTGCTAATAATACATTGCTGAGCACTCGGATCGATTTTGATACCGGCTTTGCGCTCAGAGCTAAGGCCATCACGAATATCGGTGAGTGCAAGAAAAATTTTCTCGAAAAGGCCACGGATAATTTCTTTGTTGGTGCTCATATTGGCTCTAAATCGCAAGGTTTTTTCTCCGGCGATATAGGCCATAAAGCCCCTTTCGAAGCGTTGATTTATAAGATGATTGGCAAGGGCAGCATTCGCCATGTCGAAGGCAAAAGCAAAGCCATTTGCCCGCCCATTCATAACTAGGCTTGGAAAATAATGCTCAAGACGACGCAGTTCTTTTTTGATTTTTTCTTCGATATTTTTTGCGACGGTCGTGCGCATAGTTTTGCCATGAAGAAGTCCGCGCTTTAGCTGGATGACGTGGGGACTATAGTTTCGCGGATTTGGCCATACGCTGAGACACACTCCTAGTTGGGCTTTTTTCCCTAAGGTCACACAATCAGGAGTATCGGGTTTGCCTGAACTATCCTGGAGTTTAAATTGGTGATGCCAAAAAAAACTTCTGCCCAAATGAAAGCCTGTCTGCACTTCATCAAAAATAAGTGGAACTTTATAGGCCCTGGTCAGTGCACGAAGGCCGTTATAAAAGCGATTGCTTGCATATTGATCGCCGCCTTCACACTGCATGGGTTCAATAATGACTGCACAAATTTTATCTTTCTCGATCTCTTCTTTGACGCGACTTAAACTCATGAGTTCTTTTAGCAGCAACGGATCAGCATTTTTCGCTTCAGGAATTTTCCCCTGCGCCAAGCTCGATAAAAATTCAGCATCAAAAGGGGCTTCTTCGTCCGGCGTATCATTTTTAGGAAAAGGCACAAAACTTGCTTCATAACCCTGAAACATGAAAGGCCCACGTTTTTCTTTATTGTAGGTCGCTTGCAAAGCCATAATTGTGCGCCCATGAAAGGCGCCTTCGAAAGCAATAATGCGCGTGCCACCAGGGCCATTTTGACGACAGACATCGAATGCAATCTCATTCGCTTCTGCACCTGAAGCGCCATAGGCAATTGAGGAAAAAACTTCGTGAGATTGCTTATGAAGAAAACTTTCAAATTCCAGTTTGGCTTTATGCGCATCGTGAGCAAGAATGCTTTGATCATCGACATCCTGGCCTAAATCATAATTTTCTCGAATATTTATATCGAGCGCTCTTGTGTCGTAGGCATTTTGAAATGCATCGGCATTGAAGCCTGCTCCCAAAGTTGCGATTTGACTAGCGGCATCGATGAGAACGAGCGGGTTATCATCGATACTCGTCAATAAAGAGCCGTGGCAGTGATGAAGATCGATCACCGCCGTTTTCTTCTCCTGCGGTATGAAATGGCCTCGATATAAGCGATCAAGCATCGCGCGAGAGCGTGGCAACTCTAGCCCTGCGGGAATATTCATTTTTAAGGGTACAGGTCGGGAAATGACGAGACCATGTTTTGCTGCCCAATGCTCGATATAGCTTTCAAATTTATCGAGTAAGAAAAATTGCTCAGCATCGAGGAAGAAAATAAGATGCGGCCCTTCCATTCTAAGCTTATCGCCAAAAATTCCTTTGAGGCCTGCAAAGAACTCTTCGCTTTGATCGCCTAAATCGAAAGAAGAAATAGAATAAATAAGCCGATTGAGTGCCGCTTCATCACTATGAATCCCATATAGCTCAAACACTTTTTCTATTTCGTGACGAAGTCTTATGATTGCCAAGGAGATCTGTGGCTCAGGCATTTCACTCAGTGCTCTCAATTCTTTGGATGCAGCGCTTTCTCCATAAGACAAGCTCGTGATAGCGACAGGAAAGCTTGAATAACGAACGGCATCGATGCCAGCGGGACGTTGATTGCCACTTTTATTGACGCCTCCAAAGGGCATTTGTCCGTAAGCACCATTGGTTGCGCGATTAATATTGAGCAAACCGCTTTTGGTGCGCTGATAGAGCTGATCACCCGCGTAGGAATTGAGCGTAAAGATTGAGTTTGACAGGCCAAAAGGACTCTGGTTGATGCGATCAATGGCATCGTTGAGCGTTTGAAAACTTTCTAAGGCGATGTTGGGGCCAAATAATTCTTCCCCTAAATAAGCGCCCACCGGGTGATCGGAAGAAATCTGATAAATAGACGGAGTAACAAAGGCGCCTCCTTCAAGTTTTTGCGAGTCAAGAAGTATTTCGACGCCTTCTTCTTTTGCGCGCGATAGGCCGCGAAGAAATTTATCCAAAGCATCTTTACTCGCCATAGGCCCAAAAATGCCTTGATTATTTTTGGTGTCAGGCAGCATTTTTTTAGTCAAAGAAAGCAAGGATTTTTTGAAAGGTTCAAAAATGCCCTCATGTACTAAAACTCTACTGGTAGCAGTGCAGCGTTGGCCAGTCGTCAGAAAGGCACCTTGGGCCACTTCCAAAAGTGCTTGCTCCATATCGGCGTCATCCATAACCACAGCAAAGTTTTTGCCGCCCATTTCCAATGCTAAAATTTTATGGGGCTGATCCAGAAGCAATTCCTGCAAGGCGCGCCCGGTGGGGTAGCTTCCGGTAAAAAGTACGCCATCGATACCAGGATGAGCGCATAAAGCCTTACCAATTCGGCCATCACCCTGCAAAAGATTATAGACACCAGGGGGGAAGCCCGCCTCAATGAAACAGGTGGCATAGAGCTCTGCGACCCAAGGACAAAGTTCAGAAGGTTTAGTGACAAGGGTATTTCCCATCAATAAAGCCGGAATGACGTGAGCATTTACCAAATGGGCTGGAAAGTTATAGGGCCCAATAACAGCCAAAACACCTTGATGGTGGTAGCGCGTTTCAGCACGAAGTTCGTAGATTTTTTCTGTTTTTACCCGAGAAAGTCCTTGATTGAGCATGAGATCAATGCGAGCGCTGAGGCTTTTGGCTTCTAAAAGGGCTTCGCTCTTTATCTTGCCCATCTCTTGAAAGATAGCTTCGGCAATAGTTTCTTCGTGTCTAATAAAAGCCTGTTTTAGGGCCAAGAAATACGGCCTTTTTTGCTCAGTATTTTTTAGCGACCATGCCTTTTGAGCTTCTTTAGCGGCGCTAATGGCTGCTTCCACATGGTTTTCATCGGTAGTTGTGGCAAAAACCGGCTCGAAATTTCGACTTGGGTTTTTACTTAAAACTGGCAAATGCCCCGCTTTAAACGAGCCGTTAATAAGATTACCAAGACCTATTTTTTGAGCCATGAAACTTCTCCTGCCTATCAACCGAAATTAGTGTCGAGAAGAAAAGAAAATGTGTGGAATCCTTAGGATCTATCGTGAATAATTCTTACCCCTATTTCGAGTGAGGGATAGTGAGTTTTAGGATTTTAAAGCAAAGAAGTGTGAAGAAGAAATCGCAGCAATATACTACTGTCTTCT
>JBPOIV010000166.1:0-3377 GCA_052034245.1 Myxococcota bacterium | reverse complement strand
GTCCCAAAAAAATAAAGCTGCAACTTAGCGCTAGGATGCTCATCCCTAGTGCTCTAAATGTATAAGATTGGATGATAATTACTTAAAAAAGAAGAAAAATTCTAATGGGCGGATTTTACCAGCCCTTCTTTGATTCGTTTTTAGGCCCTTCACAAAAACTCATCGAATGCTTAATGAACTAGCCGTAGTATCGATTGCTTTTGTTAAGGAGTTATATGGACCCCAAGTATAAGAATTTATTGAAAGCCGCGAACGAAGTTCGAGAGCATGCTTATGCACCTTATTCGAATTATAGGGTTGGCTGCGCAATTTTGCTTAGCGATGGCAGCATTGTGAAAGGCATTAATGTTGAGAATGCAAGCTTCGGAGCAACTATTTGTGCTGAAAGAACGGCCATGGGAGCTATCGTTACTGCCGGCAAACAAAAAAATATTGAAGCCCTGGCGGTCATAACTTCTTCTTCGCCGCCCGCATCTCCTTGCGGGCTTTGTCGACAATATTTAAGTGAATTTTTAGCTCCTACGACACCCATTATTTTAGGAAATGAGCAAGGCGAATCAATAAGCACTAATCTTCTTGAGCTCCTTCCTTTAGCCTTCGATAGCTCTTTTTTGAGGAAGTAAATGCTGAGTGTGGCAAGCCCTGAAATTAAGTTAACTCCCATGATGGAGCAATGGCACCAAGCAAAAAGAAAGCATCCCGATGCGATTTTATTGTTTCGCATGGGAGATTTTTATGAGCTTTTTGGCGAGGATGCCATTTTAAGTGCTCCCATTTTAGAGCTTGCACTTACCTGTCGCGATAAAGATAAAAATGGCCTAAAAATGGCCGGTTTTCCCTTTCATTCGGCACCTGCTTATATCAATAAATTAGTCGAGCAGGGCCATAAAGTTGCCATTTGCGAGCAGCTTGAAGATCCTAAAGCGACTAAGGGCATCGTAAAGCGTGGCGTTGTCGAGGTCATTAGTCCGGGCACGCTCATCGAAAATGAAGATAGTGCCAGCAATACAACTCATTCTTTTTTAGTAAGTGTGTTTCGGGAAAATGGGGCATGGGCTCTTTGTGCTTTGGATATTTCTGTCGGCACTTATATTGCTACGTCGAGCAATGATGAATCGAAAATCGCTGAAGAGATAATTCGGCTGCATCCTAAAGAAATCGTTGTCAATAAAGACGATGAGCGTGCAATCGAATTTTTATGTGCCCTGCAAAAAAATTATCCTTCGTTAATTTGGCGATTAGAAAAGAAAATTCTACGGACTAAATCTGGCGGCCAGATCGTCGACCAAGCGCAAGAATTGTTGATGGTGTATATAAGGGAATTAATAGGGGCTTTGCCTTCTCACATTTCAGTGCCTATTTATTACTCTATCGATGATCGACTTTTGATGGATGAATCCACGCGAGAAAATCTCGACCTTTTGCCGAAGAAAAAAGGACAGCAACAAAATCTTTTTTCGGTACTTAATTACTTGAAAACGCCGATGGCTAAGCGTCAACTTCTTGAAGAGTTAAGTGCGCCATCCACCTCTTTGAGCGAAATTGAGCAGCGTCAGCGACGAGTGGGCGAATTTATTAGTGATGAAAGAATGCTTCACCAGATTCGTGAGGAACTCAGCGCTTGTTATGATTTGAGTCGACTTACCGCCCTTACGGCCTCTAATAAAATTGGACCACGCGGACTTGGACGCTTAAGAGATTGTTTGGGTATTGTCGAGCGTATTCGGGAACTTTTGGAAAAATCACCGAGCGAAGAATTTTCGTCATTGGCGAGACAAATCCCAAAACTTAGCGAAGAAAGGGCAGAGCTTGAGCGCGCTTTACATTACTCTTTGCCTCTTACTCTGAAAGACGGCGATATTTTTCAGCCCGGCTATGATGAAAAACTCGACGAATATCAACAGCTTTGTAATAACGGGCAAGAGCTTCTTTTAGCCATAGAGCAAAGGGAAAAAGCGAGCACCGGAATCTCCTCACTCAAAATCAAATACACGCGAGTCTTTGGCTATTATCTTGAAATTACGAAAACCCACCTCGACAAAGTGCCCGCTCATTATCAGCGAAAGCAAACTATTGCTAATGGTGAGCGCTATGCGACAGCGGAACTTAATGAGCTAGAGTATAGGCTTAATAGTGCTCAGGAACAAAAAGCAGTGCGGGAAGCTGAGCTTTTTGAAGCATTACGCTCCATGATTACTCAAAAAGCTCAAGCTCTCATTCAAATAGCGACGATGCTTAGCGAAATTGATATTCTCTCCTCGTTTGCAGAAGCTGCGCGTCTAAATAATTGGACTAAGCCTATTCTGCTTGCAAAAGAAGAGGCACTGATTGCCATTGAAGGCGGGCGGCATCCGATAATCGAAGCTCTGTTGGCGAAAAACGGCGCCTTATTTGTCCCGAATGATTTGACCCTCGATAGTAAAAATAAAATTGTTGCTCTTGTTACGGGCCCAAATATGGCTGGTAAAAGCACCATCATGCGTCAGATGGCGCTCATACAAATCATGGCTCAAATTGGCTCCTTTGTGCCAGCACGCTCTGCGCGCCTCAGTATTTGTGATCAGATTTTTGCTCGCGTCGGGGCAAGCGATGATTTGGCGAGGGGGCGTTCCACCTTTATGGTGGAGATGAGTGAAACCTCGCATATCCTTCGCCAAGCCAGCCACTATTCGTTGATTCTCCTCGATGAAATCGGACGTGGTACCAGCACTTATGACGGCATGGCCATTGCTCAATCCGTGCTTGAATATCTTCATCATGAGGTAAAAGCGCGAACGCTTTTTGCCACGCATTATCACGAGCTTACCGAGCTTGAGAAAGATTTGGCGCAGCTTAAAAATTATCATGTAGAAGTGGAAGAAAAAAATAATCAAGTACGCTTTTTATATACTTTAGCAGAGGGACCCGCTTTGCAGAGTTTTGGTATTCAAGTGGCGCGACTTGCGGGTTTGCCGACGAGCGTCCTTAATCGCGCTTCGACAATTTTGTCTACCCTTGAAGCTAAGCCTCATAAAAACTCGATTGAGATTAAACAAGACAACCAAGCTAAGCAGCCCGGGCTTTTTGTTCAAGCTACTCCGAATCTAAGCCCCGAAATTGAATCTTTAGCAAAATTAGACATCAATCGCATGACGCCTTTGCAAGCAATGCTCAAGCTTCATGGTCTGCAAAATTCTATTAGGCAAGCTATAAAAATCGACTAGTTCCCTAAAAAAAACAAGCACTGAAATGGCTTACTCGCTAGATAATTTATGTCTATTGCAGGATAAATCTTCGGTGTTTTTATGCGACCAGTAAAGTTATTAATTATTATATGTTTTTTTACGTCATTGGCAGGAAATGCGGTGTCTAAACTGCCTTCAGTAGGCTTTATTATC
>JBPOIV010000286.1:0-2108 GCA_052034245.1 Myxococcota bacterium | reverse complement strand
AGAATATTTGTTTCCAAATGAGCTACGACCGGGCCTTCTGAGGAATTTATTTGCTTCACAGCCAAGAGGTGTTTTGGTGTCTACCGGCGCCGACCGGGCTTTTATCGCGGCTTCGCTTTATGAAAATTGTGAGGGCCTCATTGGCGTCGATATAAATCCGCGAGTGAAAGCTTATAATGATTTTAATATGCTCCTTATCGGCCTTGCGCAGTCTCGTGAGGATTATCTCACCCTCCGAGCGACGGAGAGCCTCATTGAGCACACAAAAGAAAATGATACGCGTCACACCCCAATAGTTTTCAACACCACTGTTATCGTGGACACTATTCGAAGGAAGCTTGAAGAAAGCGGCTTGCATGAGGAAGTTAAAAGTTATTTCAGGGATAGTCTCGATGAGTATGCCGAGGTATTCTATGAGGCACAACAACTAAAAAAAATGTTGACTTTGCTCGATCCGGATTTAAGCAAGAAAGCATGTCGCGATTTTACTTGCTATTCCTTAAGACCTGCTAAATTCTTTGCGGACGCGAATTATTTATATGACGACGAGCTTTTTCGAAGACTTAAAAAGCTTGTAAGCGAAGGCAAGGTAATGTTCGTGGTGGGCGATATAAATAAGCTGGATGAATTTTCTGAACTACCCATTACATGCATTGATAGTTCGAACATCGGTGACTACGTGAGCCTCGATTTTGCGCGTATGCAATTTCTGGTCGATCGTAGGGCTCTGCATATTTGGGCAGAAAACCAAGGAGTAGTTTGCCGCTACCATTCAAAAATTATCGTTGCTACAAAATATATGGCTAAGCTTTAATAAGCATGCGCCTTCGCAGCCGCATTAATTTAGGGGACGCCAGAAGGCTTATAAGCACTCTAATTTATTAAGTTTTTTATCATTAATAAGAAACAAAAAAAAATAACTAATCAGCATTGCTTAAATAAGACCATACAGTAAAGTGATTAGTTATCAACAATATATTCTTAACATATCAATATGAGAATTTTAATAATGCTTTCAATAAAATCTATTTTTACTTATAGTTGTCTAGCGCTTTTTTCCTTTCATCTGACAGCTATCGATTTTGAAGAACTCTTTCCCGAACTGAGCGATATTTTAGGTCCAAAGAATACTGCAAGCGGCTCTCCAAGGTCGCCTAAACTAAGTGGCTCAAAAAGGCTCCCCGAGCCTCAAGAAAGGGAGCCGAAAAGATTAAAAACAGACGAAGAAGCGCTTTTAGAAGGCATTATTGGCGCAGAATTTGCCGAGCACCAAGAAATCCTTTTACCATTATTAGCTTTATCATATGATAATAAAACACTGCCAGAATACATAAAAAGCATAAGCCTAAACGGCGGCAAAAACTGGATGATTATTTCACTTGCTTTTTATCTAAAATACAAAGATATAGATTTTTCAATAAGCAGCAAATTTATCGAAAAAATCCGTCATCCTAAAAAACGTATTTATGGTGTAAATAAAAATGCACTAAATAAAGCTTTTGAAAGCTTCAGAGAGCTTAATAGTGAAAATAATCCTTTTATATTCACCAGCACTTTCGCAGAGATCATGGAAAATTATTTTATTCCATTATTAGAGAAAGATTTAAGCAAAGAAGAAATTGATTCAATACAAGAAAAGTTAGGATATTTGAAGAGTGTTAGACGTGATAAAATCTATGATTCTAAAAAAGCTAGTCTAGTAAAAAGCGGTTTAAAAGAGGAGCTTTGGGCCTAAATTTCAAATGAATACCTCGCAATCGGGCAATGGGTTTTGGAAGAAAAAATCGACGACACATCCAAGGTCGCTTTATTATCGCTCCTAACAAAAGCCAAACTTATGGATTCCCTGAAAAAAGAAGCCGATACCCTCAAAAGTTCTTCGATTTGCGCGGCATTCTGTGTTTATTTGATGACACTAGAAGTACCTTCCGATGTAATAAGAAATTTCGTTTTGAAGGCACGAAATAACAAGGGCACACTTGCGCCTAGTAGCCCGGAGAATATGTGGAAAGTTTACACAAAACTAAACGTAGCTCAGGAAAAGATTCCTCTTTGGTATAAAAGGCCTACTTTTGTACGTACTCTTGTTGAACTTGAGCCTTTATTAA
>JBPOIV010000243.1:0-3429 GCA_052034245.1 Myxococcota bacterium | reverse complement strand
GAAATATCGTCATCTTCTTCAGTTCCATCGCCATTAAAATGCATCGGCTCACCAATATAAATGCGATATTTTACCGGCAATGGCCATGGGATAATTTGAGGGAAGATTAAGGGCAAAGCCGGTATGCCCAAGGCTTTTGCCACGCTTCCTAAATTAGCCACGGCTGGGGCCTGCTCTTCAGCGCCAATAAGTGCCACGGGAATAATGGGCGATTTTGACTCAAGCGCGATACGCATAAAACCAGAGCCAAATTGAGCAAGCTGATAACGCTCTGAAAATAACTTTGAGATACCTTTGACGCCTTCAGGAAATACAATGACGCCCTCTTCTCTCTCAAGCAAAGTTTTACATGTTGAAGGGGTGCCCACGACTTGGCCCATGCGGGGAAGCAAGGTAGAAATAAAGGGAATCTCCGCGGTCCAACGCTCTGCCATGCCCCTTAGCAAACGGGGGGTCTTTGCTTCTAGTAAAAAGGCGGCGGCAATCATGGCGCCATCAAAGGGCAGCTGCCCAGAATGATTGGCGATCACCATCATTCGGCCTTTGCCGATGTTTTCTGCACCAAAACATTCAACTCGAAAATAATGTCGGTAAAACCAGCACATGATGGGGGTAACGGCTCTTAAAGTTTGAATATCTAAGCCAAATTGGTCGACGCCAAATTCATTGGTTTGTCGAGCAGCGATGAGATCAATTCTTTTTTTGGTATCTTCGTCTAAGAAACTTTCGCAGTAATCAGCTAATAAATTCACGAAGGTGAGCGCCATTTTTGTCTCCCGCTTATAAGAATGCTGATAGTAGGCCAAAAGGCTTAGTTTAAAAAAACTCTTAAGCAAAGAACGGCTTGTAAATTTAATTATTGCCGCGCTTTAGAGTAAATTCATTTTGCTACGCGCTAACGGCTGGAAACAATGCCTCGTCAAAAACGTATTACCTGGTTAAATTTTGCGCATCTCGTTATTGCCCGAGCAAATAGCGGTGCAAAGCTATTTACGGATGAAAGCGATTATTATTTTTATTTGGGCATTTTACGACAAATGGTGCGTGATCGTTTGCTCAAAGTCTATGCTTTTTGTCTTTTGGAAAACGAAATACGGCTTGTCGTCGAGCCTCATCGATTAATGCTCCCGCGCATCATGCAACGTCTGCATGCTCGCCATAGTGCACGCATAAATCAAAAAACACGGCGCATAGGACCATTATTTAGTGGCCGCTTTCAATCTTTGGTTTTTAACCAGGATGAGCTTTTAGAAGTAGTGCGCAACGTGCATTTATGGCCCGTACGCAACGGACTTTTACGCAGGCCTGAGCTTTATCCTTATAGCTCTCACCAAACTTATTTAGGAAACGGCTCTTCCATCATCGATTTTGTTTCAACGGCAGCGATTTTTGAACAATTTAGCGGTGATCAAGAAAGTAAAAAGCGCGCCTTCGGCCGTTATGTTGAACAAAAAGCGCTAGAGCCTGATGATTACGGCCTGATCGCCGTTTGCCCTGGGATCGGTGCCAATGCACATAGTGCGGCAAATCTTTTAAAAAAAGCCTTGATAGTTGAGCCGGAGTATCCCAAAAAGTCCTCAATCAAGGCCTTGGCCGAGCGTGCAAGTTTATTATTGAGCATTTCGCTAGACAATATGCTAAGTGGCTCAAGGCGACAAGAACTGGTGATGGCGCGAAGATTATTGGCAACGGCGGCTGTTTTGGGAGCATCACGAACGGTGACCGAAGTGGCTCTCTTTCTGCAGCGCGACAAAGGGCAAATAAGTCGTTTGGTCACCCAAGGCATGGACTTATTGGAGCATGATGAGCCCTTCTCGCTCATGTTTGAAGCCCTAAAAGCCAAAGGGACTTCTAAAGATTGCTGAAGCGCTTTAGAGTGGGGGTCAGTATTGTCAGTATTTTTTGGAACCAAAATGAATCGATGCACCGCGCTGATCAGCAGCCAAGCTTTGTTGCAAAATATCGAGACTATTCGTCAAATAAGCGGCAACAGCCAAACTATTGCCATGGTCAAAGCCAATGCCTACGGCCATGGCCTCTTAAAAATCGCGTCCATTTTGAAAAATGAGGCTTCCGTATTTTTAGGAGTGGCAGCCATCAAAGAAGCCTTGCTGCTACGGCGTCAAGGTATTAAAAATCCTATTTTTCTCTTTGATGGCGGCGCCTTTGCTGAACATGCCCAAGATCTATTCGATCTTTTTATCACACCCGTTCTTTCATCAAAAAGAGCGCTGTTGAGCTTACTTCATCATCAAGGTGCAAGCGTCCCGCTGCCGGTTCATCTTAAAATCGATACCGGATTTATGCGCAACGGCTTTTGGTACGAAGATATTTTAAATGGCGTTTTTGACGATGATTTTTTGCGGCTCAAAGAATGCTCCCATCTACGCCTTTTAGGCGCAGCAACACATTTTTGCCTAGCAGATGAGCCCGCATCTTCTTTTACATCGGTTCAGCTTGAGCGTTTTGAGGAGTGTCTTCGCTATTTGAATAAGTTGGGCCTAGACATTGAATGCATTCACTTTGCTAACAGTGCCGCCCTTTTGCGCGGCATTTCCTTAAGTTCTTCTTTCAAATACCCCATACTCAGCCGGCCAGGATTATTGGCTTATGGGCTCAGTACCTTGCCCACATCGAAGCCTTTTACGCCGGTTATGAGCATTAAGGCACAGATTGTCGCTATTAAATCTCTCGCCAAAGGCGAAGGCATCGGCTATGGGCATAGTTATTGTGCGCCTTCGAAGCGAAGAATTGGCATTGTTGCCATGGGTTATGGCGATGGTTTAAAAAGAAATCTCAGTAATCGCATCGATGTTCTCATTCACGGCCAACGAGCTCCTCTCGTCGGCACTATTTCAATGGATTCTTGCGCCGTTGATTTAAGCGATGTCGATACTGCACGCGAGGGCGATCTCGTCACGCTTTTAGGTGAGGACCACGACCAACGTATCACCGCCCATGAATGGGCCGAAAAAGCTGATACTATCGTGTGGGAAATACTCACCTCAATCACGGCCCGGCTCGAAAAAGTGGTGGTTTAGGGCGATAGAGTATCGATGTCTACGAGCCACTGATTTTTCTCGTCGAGAAATAAGAAAATTACTTTGCTTACATCAAACTGACGTTTTTCTTTGAGCTCTAGCCCTGCCAAATGTACTTTGGCACGCGCTCTTTGCTGAGAGGAATCCATCTCAACGCTTTCGACTTTCAAAGATTGCAAATCTACATTGGCTGGCTCAAAGCCTATGGTTTTAGAAATAAACTGATTTATTTCCTGAATATCGGTACCTTCGGCCACAAAATCTTTGAGAGCCGTAATATTTTTGAATTTCACATGCTCAAAAAACCGGGTTGCTTGCTGGCGAATAATGGCCTGCTCACCGCCAATGGCCAAACCAAAAGTAGGAACAGCGCCTCCACTAAAATGGG
>JBPOIV010000186.1:0-10186 GCA_052034245.1 Myxococcota bacterium | reverse complement strand
TACCATTTATAATATATTTATTTTCAAAAATAAGATTTTCATAATACCCGGGTTTGCTATCTTTTCGATCAAATTGAAGCATTATATTTGGCAAAGTTTTCATAATAAAATCATCGTCCATATCGATGAATTTTTGCACTGATTTTAGAATAATCTTCTCATCATTGGCCATCATTTCGAAGGCATTCATTTTCATATGAAATGGTTTAAAAATGGCTATTAAATAATCAAACTTCGTATCCGTCAAATACTCTTCTGGAATAATAATAGTACCGAGCAATGCCTTCGCTTCACCATCTTTGTTGCCAATCAATTCTTCGCGAATTTTTTTCCGGGCAGTAAAAGTATAGGCATCATTGATATGAACATTGATCGATAGTGTAGTATTCTCGTCACTCACTTCAAGGGTGGCAGGCTCATCTGGGGCAAGAAAATAATGAAAATTCTTAAGTTTTATCGTTAAGCCCTTCGCGTGCTCATGAGCGTTCAGAAATATTCCATCATAATCCATATCGTGCCGCTCAAGATCAATGTTTGGTATGGCAGGCGGCATTCTTAAAAAAGCAGTATCAAGGTTGGAGTTTTCTACGAAATCCCACTCAGGTGCATCAATCATCTTTTGATAATAGCCCACACATCCATCTTTCGTGCCCACCACTTTCAATAAGCGCGCGCTATTGCCTTGGCCTGTAAGCTCAATGGAAATTTTATTGCTCAGTACCTCACCATCCTGCAATAAAATCGGCGGCATTTTTCGCCAGCCCGGCAAAGGCAATTTACGACGAGCTTCAAGCAAACCCAAAACGCGATCAGGAGTGGGGCTTTGGGTTTTTTGAAAGGTATGTTGTTCACCAGGGCACGCACCGTTGATTTCATAATCAAACATTCGCGTCCAAATTTCTTTTTGCCCTAAAACATTGGTGCCGATAATCATTACCGTGCTTCCCGCTGCACTGAGATTTTCAGCGATAAAATTCCCGCGCATTGGCGTCGTAAAAGCACGCGCAAAATTAGCAGGCAAACCCGTATCCCAATAACGAATTTTTCGCCCATCTTTGCTTAAAACATATGCCGTTGCCGTAAAACCAAATTCAATTTTCTTATTGTCTGCATCTTCATAGTAATGAACGATGTCGTCGGGATGCATAAATTCTATGCTTCTTCGATCGCTAGGCTTTACTTTCAAGGAACAACTAAAACTCCATGATTTTTTTTCTCTCGGCATAAAAAGCTTTTCGGGCAAGGGACATCCTATATTCGTGCTCCATTGCGTAGGTGTTTTAAACTCAGTGGGTTTAAAAATATGAAACTGGCCCAAATTATCCACCGCAAGAACAATTTCTGAAGCCACAGAAAATTCAACCAATTTACGATCAGAGGGAAGTTTTGGTCCTCCGTTGCCATTAAAGAGATTCCATTCGGTGCGGTTACCCAATTTATGCTGATCTCGATAGCCTTCTATGACTCCTGATTTTATTATGTTGGCTTTATTACCTTTGCGAGGATTAGGCTTTATAAAAATTTTCCCATCTTCTTTTCTTAAATAATAGAAAAAATTACTGGTGAAATCGTGGTGTTTATCGCGAATGATTATTTCGCTCGGAAATGGCGATGAAAGCGAGCTAATTTTCTCTTTCAAAACTTCGTATTCAAAAACACTATTTTTTAGCCGTTCGATTTCTCGAAGAAGAGAATTGCTAAACTCACCATTTTTTAATTTTTCCAAAATTATCGGCAGTTTTAAAGGCCAAGGATTACAAAATATTTGTTCATTAAAACCAACACGCAAGATTTCTTGGCTTTGCCTCATGCTGAAAGGCAATATGGAAATTTCTGCAGCATATTTTTGATAGACTGAAAGATTCTCAGGCCGCTTTTCTTTGAGTGCATCAATAAATGCTATTTCATCTTTAAAGGCTGTCACTAAGGAAAAAAAACCTTGTTGTCGAAGGTATATTTCTTTACAGGTGTCATTGGGCTGCGAAAATAATGCAGATGAATAAAAAATCACGAGCAAAGAAATAAGAGAGAAAATTAATTTCATTGTATACCTGCCAATTACTTTTTATTTCCGCACCTCTTAATTTGGTCGCTAAAAAATCGAGCCAAAAAATCTTAAAAAAACTATTTTAAAAGCCTTCTTTTGAAAATTAATTTTGAGATTAAAATGCGCAGCTTCTTAACCCAATTATCGATGAGCATTGTAATTATGAGTTTTGCTCATACTCTCAACAGTTACGCTGAATCGCCCCGCATCGTGGTGGTGGGTGCAGGTTTGGCTGGCCTTAGTGCTGCTTATACCCTGGAAAAAGATTCTGGCCTTGCGACTGAGCTCTATGAAGCAAGCGATCGCGTTGGTGGACGCGTGTATACGAAAAACCACGGCGATAGTGTTCGCGTCGAATTGGGCGCTTCATTTATCGATGAGGATCATCACGCTATAAAATCATTAGTTAGTGAAATGGATTTAAAGCTGGTTGCTTTAAAAAATAGACCTAGCTCTCCTCTTTATTTCTTTGATGCTTTGATCGACCAAGAAAAATTATTCAAGGAATTCAAACCTTGGCTTCTACGTATTCAAAGAGATATCGACGCAATCGATGAAGAAAAGAGTGCTCTTGGTAGCGAGCGCTTAAGTCCCACCGAGCAAAAACTCAACCAACTAAGCATCAAAGAATACTTAGATGAAATAGGTGCGCCTCCTCTCTTTCAACGCATCGCCCAAGCAACACAAAGTGCTGAATACGGGCCAGGAATTGAAAAACTCAATGCACTTTCTTTACTCGATTTAATCGATATTGATCTTGCGGCAAAAAGTTTCGTCATGGATGGACAATTAGGGGATGAAGGGCACAAGGTTGAGGGCGGCAATTCAAGGCTTGCCGAAGCGCTTGCTTCAAAGTTGAGCACACCTATTCAATTTCATCATGAACTTATAGAACTTTCTTACGATGATACGCTAAAAAAATATCTGCTTCATTTTCTCGTTGAGGGAAGCACTCCTAAAATTATCGAGGCTGATTATGTGATAGTAGCATTGCCCATGCCCGTCTTAAAAAACACTCTAAAGTTTGATGAAAACTTACTCCAAGAAGATACGCGAAGGGCCATCAATGCCATTCCCGTGGGGCACGTCAGCAAATTTATTATGCGTTTTAGTGAGCCCCTCTGGCGAAAAAATAGCAACGACTTCTTTGAATTAGTAAATGATTACTACGATATTTGGGACAGCTCTGTGCAAGAAGAAGGCAATCGAGAGCATCACCTGACGGTCTATATGGGCGAGCCAAAGTCCCTAAACGATCATGATAAAAATCCCCAAGAATTGGCCGAAGAAGTACTCGCTCTCCTCGAGAAAATTTTTCCCTCAATCAGAAACTATTATCTTGGCCCTACAAAATCTCTTCATTGGCCAAGCCATCCTCTGTTTCAAGGCGCATTCACGGGAGCACTTTTTGCGGGCCAATGGGAACTCTCTAAACTTCTTAATAACCCAGGCAAAGGAAACTTAGTTTTCGCCGGCGAACAATGGCATAATGATCACCAAGGATTCATGAATGGCGCCGTAGAGTCTGGTCAATGGGCTGCTCACTATATCGCAAAGCTAGTCAACAACCCATTTGTCAAATAACGAGATCCTTATTACATCACTGTGCAACAACAACATTCTTTTTTGCTTTTCTCTGATCCTTCTGGTGGGTCCTCATTAACCCCTTCTTGATCAGTATCCGGTCTTGCTGCCCCAACTATACTCGGAAAAACAGTTCTTTGATTGTTTTTTTCTTGGGATTCAGGCTCCGTGGAAAACAAAGAAAGAGCGAGGAAAAAGAGTGCGAATAACAAAAAATATGGTTTGGTTTTGTTCATATTTTTACCTTGTAATTGAACACCATCATTTGGCTGGCCTAACAGTAAAAATCGTCGTCGACAATTACTTCATTTGAATACCAGCCAAAGACCCTTATTCTGCACTCTCGCCTTTACGACATAAAATCAGCACTCTGGTGCCGGCATATAAGCGATCACGAGCGATTTCCCACTTTTCACCAATATCAACGACTTCTTTTTTCGCGCATCGGAAAATTACGATGCCTTCTTTCTCTAAAAGCTTATCGAGCTGGTCAAAAAAATCCGCTTTGAGCACAAGACTGTAAGGCGGGTCGAGAAAAATAACATCGGCTTTTTCTTCGGCCCTTTCTACCACTTTCAGAACATCAGTTTGCAAAAGATGACAAGATTCGCTGAGTTTTAGAGACGCAATATTTTCTTTTATAACATTCGCAATGCTTGGATTTTTTTCTACGAAAATCACCTTAGCAGCACCGCGCGAAATTGCCTCAAAACCATGGGCCCCACTGCCGGCAAATAAATCCAGCACTGTACAGCCTGGCAGATGAGCTTTGATCATAGAAAAAACGGCTTCTCGTACGCGATCAGGAGTGGGACGTACCACATTTTCATCAACTAAATCAGGGATTAAAAATCGTCGTCTTACCAACGCGCCACCGGTAATGCGCATGGATTTATTTTTCGGCATACTTGGTCCTTGTCTAGGCTGCTTGAGCCCCGTATACACCTAGGTGTCATAATTTTTTATTCAATAGGCTTCAGACTATGCGCATAGTTTCTTGGAATGTAAATGGTATCCGCTCGGCCAGTGAAAAGGGCTTAGGCGAAAAAATCCCGCAATTTCAGGCAGATATTATTGGCCTTCAAGAAGTGCGCGCCCAAGAAGAGCAAATAATGCCGCTCTTGGACCAATTTATGGGCTATCACCTCTATTTTAGTACCGGTCTTAAACCTGGCTACAGCGGCGTGGCGCTCTTCACCAAGGAAAAACCTCGGGAAGTTATCACGGAGCTTGATCCAAAGTTCGATGCTGAAGGACGTTTTCAAGCAGCTTTCTTTGATGATTTTTGTTTAGTGAATGCCTATTTCCCTAATGGCGCAGGAAAGGGCGATAACGGCCGTGTTCCTTTTAAGCTTGAATTTTACGATGCGGTCAAAGAATTTTTGGCACAGTATAAAATGCCAAAAATCATCATGGGCGACATGAATACGGCGCATCATGAAATCGATTTAGCGCGGCCTAAGGAAAACCAAAAACAAAGTGGCTTTTTGCCAGAAGAGCGTGAACATTTTGGGCGCTTTTTGGGTGAGGATTTCATCGATACTTTCCGTGCTCGTAATCAGGAGCCAGGCCATTATACTTGGTGGAGCAATAGAGCTGGTGCGCGAAAGAGGAATGTGGGCTGGAGAATTGACTATGTCCTTGCTTGCAAAGAAAGCCATCACAGGGTGAAAGAAGCCTTTATTTGGCCTGAAGTGGTGGGATCGGATCATTGTCCGGTTGGGATTGATATCGATTTTAAATAAAGGTTTTGGTGCCAGGATGTGGGATTCAGTGGAAGGAGGATTTTTCTCTCACTAAGTCCTCGCTTACGCTCTCGGGCTCGTTCGATAAAAATCCTCCCTCCCACTGAATCGTGCTGATTCGTTTTTTGCTTAGGGCACTTTTAAATTTATGAACTTTAAAAATTTACCACTTGATAGTTCTACGCGGGTCAAAACCGGCGCAAGCCTTGCGCTTGAACTTATTGCGTCGAGTTTCACTCATCGGCCCATTATTGTCATTGCGCGCAATCAAGAAGCTTTGCGGGCTCGGCTAAAAAATCTACGTTTCTTTGCGCCCACGCAGTCGATTCTGAGCCTGCCCATGGATGAGCGCACGGTCATGCACGCGACTAGCGGCGATCCACTTTTAGCCATGGACAAAAGTGCCACGCTTTTTCGTGCGGCTTTAGGCGAATTGCCTTCTTTGCTGGTAGTGCAAGCCGAAGCCTTGCTTGAGCGTTTTCCCAATACCAAAGATCAACAAAAGCATGCCGTTTTGCTGTTTAAAGACGACAAGATAAATCGTGACGGCCTCATTTCTTCGCTTCTGCTCCTCGGCTATTCAAAAGTTCCCACCGTCATTGACCGCGGCACTTTTGCTGTGCGCGGCAGCATCATTGACATATTCGTCAATGGCGAAAAAAGACCCGTGCGCGTAGATCTCTTTGGCGACAACATCGAGAGTTTAAAATATTTTGATGAGAGCACGCAGCGCAGCATGGCATCGCTTTCTTCTATGACGGTAGGCAGTGCAAAAGAAATTTTTCTCGACGATGATACGAAATCACTGGCTGAAGAGAAAATAGCAGCTCTCGCCGATCAACTTGAATATCCGACGAGAAAACTAAACGAAAAGTTACGTGACATTGAAAATGGCATAAGTTTTTACGGCATCGAAAAACTAAAACCCGGTTTTTTCAATGACATGCAAAGCTTGCTTGAAACTCTGCTTAAAAATCAGAGCAAAAAAGAAGAGCTCCCTTTATTGATTTTCGACGACAAAGCAGCCGTTATGGCAAGCTTAGCCGAGTTCGAAAAAACCATTGAAGAGCAGTATCAGCAGGCCATGGTGCGCGGTGATTTAGTATTTTCGCCGGCCGATTATTTCATTAGCAAAGAGCGCTTGGGCGAGATTATCAATCAATTTCCTCAGCTTGATATTGAGCGTGGCTTCATCGATGCTGATACCCCACATGTTATTGAGCTTCCTTCACGCGATACCGATTTTATACGCCAGGAAATTATGCAGGGCTCGGTAGTGCAAAGCAAAGATGAAGAGCCCCATCTTTTAAAGCCTCTGGCAAAAATAATAAAAAATCTGCATAACGATAAGAAAACGGTCGTTATCACGATTTCTTCTCGAGAACATGAGCAAGAATTTAAAAACTTGGTTAAGCCTTTTGGGCTAAACATTGAGAGCTTTGGGGCTAAAGCTGATTGGCATGATGATTTTAGCGCCAAATTTAAGCCTCATGTGCATGCCTATACCTTAGTAAGCAAAGCTCCCCTCGCCTATGGCGCTATTTTTGACTTTCTGCACCTCGCCATCATCGCCGAAGACGATATTTTTGGAAAACGGACCAAGCGCGAAGGTGCTGGTGGAAAACAAAAAGGTTTTTCTACCGCCATCAGTGATTTAGAAGAAGGCGATTATGTGGTGCACGTCGATCATGGCGTGGGACAGTTCAAAGGTCTTGTGCGCTTAAATCTGCGTGGCGTCGACAATGACTATATTTTAATCACCTATGCAAAAGACGAAAAGCTTTATCTTCCCGTCCATCGCATCAATCTCATCAAGCCTCACGGGCAAGTCGATGGCAATGTAAAAGTCGATAAGCTCGGCGGTACGGCATGGCAAAGTAAGAAGAGCAAGGTCAAAGAAGCAGTCATGGCCATGGCCCAGGATTTGCTTAAACTCTACGCCAAGCGAGAGATTGTTGAGCGTCCACCATTTTTGGCACCTGATGCGCATTTTTATGAGTTTGAATCGGCCTTTGAATTTGAAACTACGCCTGATCAACAAAAGGCCATCGAAGAGGTGATTGCCGATCTGCAACGAAAACAGCCGATGGATCGATTGGTATGTGGCGATGTCGGTTACGGTAAAACTGAAGTCGCCATGCGTGCTGCCATGCTTGCGGTCTTAAGCAAACGCCAGGTTGCCGTTTTGGCTCCGACGACGGTGTTGGCCCAACAACATGGCATTACTTTTAAGGAACGTTTTAAAAATACCGGCGTGAATATCGCCGTCATCAGTCGTTTTCAAACTAACGCGGAAATTAAAGAAACGTTGCTCGCTCTTCGCCAAGGCAAAGTCGATATCGTGATTGGCACCCATCGCCTTCTCTCACCGGATGTCGAATTCTCAAATCTAGGATTGATTGTCGTTGACGAGGAACAACGTTTTGGGATCAAGGCCAAAGAACATTTAAAAAAGATGCGTACCTTGGTCGATGTACTCACCATGTCCGCCACGCCAATTCCTCGTACCATGCAGATGAGCTATTTTGGACTGCGTGATTTGAGCGTCATTGAAACGCCGCCCGTCGATCGACGTGCGATTCAAACAGCCATTGTGCAGTTTGACGACGCAGTGATTCGCGAAGCGATCGTGCGTGAGATTTCGCGCGGTGGTCAAGTATATTTCGTGCACAATCGTGTGCAGTCGATCAATGCTACTGCTGAGTATTTAAAGAATATCGTTCCCGAGGCCAATGTCGCTGTTGCTCACGGGCAAATGGGTGAAGCTGAGCTTGAAAAGAAAATGCTGAGCTTCATGGCACACGAAATCAATGTGCTTGTTTGCACTACTATCATTGAAACCGGCATCGATGTTTCGAGCGCCAATACGATGTTCATCGATAATGCCGACGACTTTGGGCTTTCGCAGCTTTATCAGCTTCGTGGGCGTATTGGGCGAAGCAAGGAAAGGGCTTTTGCGTTTTTGCTCATAAAAGGAAGCACAGAACAACTCACACCGATAGCTAAAACTCGTCTTGAAATATTGCATAAGTTTTCCGAACTTGGCGCTGGATTTAGAATTGCGCAGCATGACTTGGAGCTTCGTGGAGCCGGTGATTTACTCGGCAAGAATCAGCATGGCCATATGGCTGCTGTCGGCTATGATTTATATGCCGAACTTTTGCGCGATGCAGTCAAAGAATTGAAGGGCCAACATGATGACGACAGCATCGATCCCGAAGTAATTTTGCCGGTCAGCGCTTTGATCTCAGACAATTATTGCCCTGACCTCCATGAACGCATGAGCTTTTATCAGCGTCTCGCCAGTGCCGATACGCCCGCAAAAATCGACGGCGTAATTTTTGATTTGGAAGATCTTTACGGTACCCCGCCTGAAGAGGTAATGGCCCTACGCGTAAGCGCTCAAATAAAGCTGCTTTTGAAGAAAATCCACGCTTTGAAAATAGAAATCACGCGCACTAAAGATGAGAAGCAATTGCAAGTAGCGATTAGTTTATCGTCGAGAACTAAAATCAATCAGGAAAAGTTGCTGAAAGTAATGGCCAGCAATGGTCCGATGCGTATTACGCCGCAGCAAAAAGTCTTGCAAAGTATTGGTATAGCAAGCCCCAGTAGTAATGAGGCCATGCTGCTTGCGAGTGAATATGCGATTGCGGCGATTGAGCGAGAATTACTTTAAGGTTAAAAGCTATCGGGTCCAGATTGTTTTATTAACTCCAGCAATTCATCATCAGTAAGAGTCTGGATCTTATTAGGGCTTATCTGGGTGCCTAAAAGGCTTATTTGGATATCGATTTCAGCGATATTCTGAAGGGCCTCAACATAACTATTCATCCACTTTTCGCGCTCTTTTAGCAAATCTTGAAGTGGGTCGGTTCCTTTTGGGCTAGGCGTTGACTTGGGACCTCTTTTTAGAGAAGGAGTATAAATACAATCCTTTTTGGGCTCCCTCTTGCATCGTGCACAAGGCTCCTTGCCGTCACAGCGCTTTTTAGCTTTTCGACATACTTCACAAGCAACATGGATACGGTTTTTTTTGATGGTTAACTCCGGGCCACCCCTAACCCCCATCGCTTGCACTTCAAATGAGCCAAAACATATTAATAAGACTTGTGTAAAAATCAAATAGAATCTTGCCATGTGAGCTTCCTATTTCAAATTTCCTAATACAAAAATCTTTAGCCGATATAAGAAACTGAAAATAGACATTATTTCCAATTGGCAAAAAATGGTGGTTCTTAAAATATATGCAAAAAAACTATATCCTATTGACACCCAGTAAACCTGCGCTATTTTAGCACGGTAAAACTAAAAAATAAGATAAATACAGATGATAATTGAAATAACATTGCTCACCGTTTTCTTAATAAATTTAAGCATTGCTTATTTTTTAGTGGATTAAACCATGAATAATCCCATTAAAGATCGCGATATTTTATCCGGTAAAAAGAAAATAGATGAGCTTGACCTAAGCCTTATCGCTCAAAATATGGTTAGCCGACAAGCCTGGCTTCAAAGCGAAGTAGAGGAAGCCTGCCGTTTATATCGCAATTTTTTGTTCCTTCACTATAAATATCCCAATGAAACTCTGGTACCGTCAGAAGATATTGATGAAGTTTGGCATAACCATATATTAGATACACAAAAATATAATCAAGACTGCCAAAATTTATTTGGTGAATTTTTTCATCATGACCCCTCTTTCGGTATGAATGAAAAAACTACATTACTCGATTTATCCAATGCCTTTGATAGAACCCAATAGCTTCATAGGGAAGAGTTTGGTTATTATATTAATGGCATTCGTTAT
>JBPOIV010000295.1:0-1878 GCA_052034245.1 Myxococcota bacterium | reverse complement strand
AAAGACCAACAGCACCACGTCGGTGTTATTGGCAAGCATTGCCGGGAGCAATCGCTTCGTTTGGAATAAAGCTTTGGCTCATCAAAAAGCACGTTTATGGGGCCCCTAAAGATATTTCGTTCTTCTAAGGTCTTCTTAATAGTTTTAAAAGCATCGATATCCTGGGGATTCAGACCATTGGTAAGAGGAAATAGTAAAAAAACTCTATGGATTTTTAGGCCTTCAAGGCTTTGGGCTATATCTTCAATAATAACTTCGTCTAGGGATATCATCGTTTTTGATGATTTTTTGCAGGATCTCGAATAGTGCTTTGTCGAGCATGTCCCAAAGTTAGTTGAAAAAAGTTAGTTGAAAGTTGAAGAGTGGCTCCACCGTGGTAAAAACCACGGTGACAGAAAAAAAGGAACACACTCAGATGAGAAGAGATACTATTCAGCGCAAGAAAGCAAGGAAGGGCTTTCGTGGTGATGACTGAATGCTGAGATTCCCTTGAGAAGCTATCAGAGAATGCATATTCAGATGGTTTTTCTGCTGAGCTGCTCGATAAAGTCCTCGCCGGGATCTCGACTCGTAAATACGAAGATACAGTTGTTGATGCTGCAAACTCCTTTGGAGTTTCGCCAAGTAGCGTTTCTAGAAAAACTCAGGCAGAGACCTCTGAAAAGCTTCGCCTTTTTAAGGAACGCAGCCTCAGTGATTTTTTGCCTTTTGCTATCTTTTTAGACACCGTTCATCGAGGTCTCGGGCATTTACTGTTGCACTTGGGATGAGCACCGAAGGGTTTAAAATGGCACTTGGCTTCTTTGAGGGTGCAACCGAGAATCATGAAGTATGCAATGAAGTTCTAGCTGTTCTTGAACGGCGCGGACTTTTTTTGAGCAAACGCGTGCTCTTTATCACAGATGGCGGCAAAGGCATCATCAAGTCTCTCAAAGACCGATTCGGCAAGCACTTGTTTCACCAGCGCTGCACCATTCACAAAGACCGCAATAGCCAGCGGCATTTACCTAAACGCTACCGTGATGAGGCCCACAGAAAATTCCGGATTGCGCTTGAGCAGAGTAGTTATGACGAGGCGAAAAAAATGCTTCAGTCGTTTGAGGGCTGGCTTCTAAAGCTCAATGAATCATCAGCGGATTCTTTGCTCGAAGCGTTTGAAGAAATTCTCACCCTTCATCGCCTGAAAATAACAGGCGATTTAGGCCGTGTCCTTCATTCGACCAATGCCATAGAATCGATGTTCTAGAACGGTGCGGTATTGCGAACGCAACATCAAGCGCTATCAAGGCAGTAATATGGCTTAGGGCTGGCTCGCGGCCTCACTCCTGGAAAGCGAAAAGAGATTCCGTCGCATAAAGGGTTATCGAGATATAGAGCTGGTGATGAAACAAATCGAAGTGGAACAAATGAGCGAGAAGAGCGAATTGTTAAAAGCCGCTTAAAAGGGAGCCGCAAGATTACTTTCAACTGAAAATGGCACCTCCTCCCTGCATCAGGTAGAAAGTTAAGGTTTTTCTTCAATGTATAGTATTTAGTCTCGACTAAATTTATAACTGCCCTATAATCGCCAGGTTTAGGTTGAGTTAATAGAATTTTTTGTATTTCATTAAAGGACTCTAGAGGATACAATCTTTTATGATTTATAATTTTTTCTATAATTGATATAGGAAAATCTTTACTCAAGGTAATTTCCAGCGCGGATTCTATACCTTCTGGATATTCGCCTTTCCTTGATTTACGCCAAGCCTATCTTCTTCAAGCAAAAATTCGGCCATTTGCAAATGGTTATTGGTAAAACAATAGCCTAAATGAAGGTGTCATGGGGCTTATTTTTAATCTTTCCCCCTATTAAAAACCAAGTTTTTCCCGCACAAAAAG
>JBPOIV010000299.1:0-11957 GCA_052034245.1 Myxococcota bacterium | reverse complement strand
AAGGGAAAAAATTGCAAAAAAGCCCTCTAAAGACTCCTGCAAGGCGGATTTGATATCGTCATTTAAATCCATCAAACGAATCAAAGCATTATTAAAATCGTCCCCGTTGAAAACTGCCTTGATAGACTCTTCAGCTCTCAGAGAAACTATATCATTGCGCATTAATTGTTCGGCATCATCATCAACAGTCCCTATTTCATAGCCAATTTTAGAGAGAAAAGCATTGGTTTCATTATGAACGTTGTATATTTTTTTAAGACTATTAAGTGCTATTAAAATTGATAAAGGAGACAAAGTGCTACTGTGCTCGCCCCATACGCTCTCTCCTTTTCTGCCTTGAAAGGCGAGGTCTAAAAGCTTAAAAAACGAACGGCCAACTGAATCGGCAGGCACAGGCATACCTTTCAAAGAAGGAGAAATTACCCTGAGAGATTGAGGATCCCACACTTCACCATTGAGCAGAGGCAACATCAGTGTATTTTTTATTTCTTTATTGTCGTGCGCTTTATAGAGAAGAAAAGAAAAGGGACGATTTATTTGTATGTTCTCTTTCGGGTCTGCCCCTTTACAGCGTGAAACCATCTGAGCAACAGTAACTGATTCTGCTTTGATACCACTTAAAGTTACTTCAAGCTTATTGCTTTGCCGAAACTCTTCTATTATCACATTTTCTTGATTATTTAATAAAAAAGTCTTAAACCCTAAAGCGCTAAAAGTGAGGGGTAATAGCTCTTTAAGTTTCTCTATTAAATCTATAGAGTTTTCGATGGTAAATTCTGGCAATTCTAAGATAACTTTTTCATCTCTTAGTTCAGCTGATAAGTCCTCAGGAGTTATAGCTGTAATAGAACCATCGAAATGCATTTTTATGGCGAGAAAGATGTTATCGCCAGCAGGTATATGAACTATTATTTTTGTCTCATCTTTATAGTATTTAACGACGGCGTCTCCCTTAAAACTTTTTTTTATAGCTTGTTTATTAAAGAGCATGGTGCTTTCGGAAAACTTAGCCCGCCATGGTGTATTGATGTAAAGAGTAGCGACCAAGAAAGCAACCGTATTATATAACTTTTTATCTTTTAAGGGGCCTTTAATTTTACCATTATGATCGAGGTAAATTTGTTGATTAAGCGCATCCAATGAATCTGCATCAGGAGTAAATTTTACTTGTTTGACAAAATGATTGAAAAACACATGCTCCATGGTATCGAGCGCTGTTTCTGGCACTTGATTTTGATTTAAAAAAAAATATAAATGAGAATAAAGTTCTGTTTTGCTTTGGGGATCTAGTTGTTTAAGTAGAGAGCCTAGGTGAGCGATTCTTTTACTGTCTAGATCTTTGGGAAAAAACTGTGTTATTTCTTCTTGTACTTCAGGAGAAGCCGTTTCATATAATAAAGCTATCAGTTGATAGAGGGGAAATGATACTAATGTTCTATCATGAGTATGGGTCGATCCGAGTACTCTTGCCGAAAGATAAGCGATATTTTCTACATCATCACCAAAATTAGCAAAGCCCAGTCTACTGGTTATCAGTACATAAAACCATAATTTAACTAATATCCGCATCTTTCACCTTCTGAAATGTTGTAAGTTTTTCAGTTAGTTATAGAGAAGAGAAAAGCAAGGGATAATATTCTGTTTTTTAGTGTTAGTATCTCCTCAGCATTTTGCTATTGACCAAGTTTCATTGATGGCCGAAGGGACTTTAAGGGGCTCAGGTTTAGCTCTTACTATGCGCTTCTTAGGCTTGGCGTAGATTGAGCTCAAGCTCACGGTAAATGCGATAAACTCGTTTATGATTCCACTCAAAGCCTTTAACATTACAAAGATGGAGAAAACACATGCCAAAGCCCCAATTGCGGTAAGTATTGGTTAATCTCATAAGCCAATCAGAAATTCTCTCGTTTTCATCGACAAGTTTAGGAACATATCGATAACAGCTCTCACTGACCGAAAAGGTCGCACAAGCAAGTTCAACGCTTATCCCATGCTCCTCTGTGGCCATCTTTGCCATCTCGCGTCGGCATGATGGCTTCACCACTTTTTTCCAATGGCTTCCTGAAGAATTTCTCTTTGCAGGTGAACTTCGATATACATCTTTTTGAGACGATGATACCTTCTTGCAGAGATTTTAACTCCGCTATCATCGATGCGTCCATGCCGCCATATTTGGACCGCCAGCTATAAAATGTCGCGTTACTTATGCCGTGGCTACCGCATAAATCGGTAACTGGAACTCCACCTTGAGCTTCCTTCAAAATATTCGTTATCTGGGCCTCAGAAAATCTACATTTCTTGATTTCAAATCTCCAATCCATTTCTAAAGGAGAAAATTCTACGTTTGAAGCCTCTTATTTTTAGGGGTATTACCCTATGTTTTTAGCCATTCCTTAAGCGGTTGCTAAAAACGCTTAAGCCTAAGTTTGAGCAAAACTTAGCATCATCCTTATCTCAAAGGTCGTTTTAGTAATGCGGCAATGAGCTTCTGCTTGGTTGCTTCTATTTGGCCAATAAATGAGTCAGGTTCGCATTGGCGTACCACGGAATCAAAAGATTTATTTAAAAGTTGCATGAGTTGGAGTTCGAATGGATTGGGTACAACCTCAGAGTCTTTTTCTTTAGACGAATTATCGAGTACTTTTTTAGCCATGCTTTCTATCATTTTCTGCAGTAATACTATTTTTTCTTGGTCTTTAATCGGAAACTGGCCGTTAAAATCCTTGCTTACTATTTCTTCTTCGAGCTCGTTAAATGTGTGTCGGTCAAGTACTACAGAAATTCGCATATTCAAAATAACAGGTATGACAATGACTTGAAAAAAATTGGCTAATACTAGGCGTTCTACCTGATTTTCTTCTATAGGCTGGCCATTAGCTTGAGGTTGTTTGAGTGCTTGTGCCAAATAATAAAAATAAAATTTAAATTCTCTTGGTGCTTGAACTACTACGTTTGTAAGTTTTCCTATAAAGTCCAAATACAGTGCTCCATTGTTCTCAAATTTTTGTTGAGTTTTTTCGGAAATACAATCGTTCTGATGTTCTTCGATCATTTGATTCCAATCGGCGATTTGCTTCTGAATACCATCCATTCTTAATGGTTTAGGAGGATCTTTTTGCTTGCGCTGATTCGCCTCATTAATTGGAATCGCATGTACGTGTGTTCCAAGGTATCCATTAATCAACTTAATCCATTCCGGTAATTCCTCAGCCGGACCTTCGGTTTGAAAATTGCTAAAAAAACTTGTCAATAAAGGCCTCCATAACTCTCTGAGTATTCTATGTTCAGCACTAGATTGGCGAGTTGCATTTTTTCTTAATTCCAAGGACGGTAATTGTCGTAGAGGCTCAAAAATTGTCCTATCCAAATCTGCATCTTCTAAGAGCCTTAGAAACGAAGCTTCTCGTTGAGCTAAATAGTGATTGGTATATTCTCCATATCTCGGATTTCGTGGACTAGGCAGGACGCCCACAGTGGGTTGCTCTTCTGTTTTTTGAAAAAAGCTGCGAAGTGACCGCTTCTTTTTTTTATTGTGCTTTCCACAATTTTTTTGGGGGGGAGTAGGCAATTCTTGATAATTAGGTTCTTGGGCCACGAATATCGGAAAAATTCCTGTTGCAGAGGTTGATTTTTGAGAGGAAAGAGCTCTTAGAATACGCTCCCGGGGAGAAAACCTAGATATTACTGAGGGTTCAGAATGAGAACTCTTCAAAGGTTTTTTTATTCTTTGGCGTTTTGAGGGACTATTAGGTTCTGATGAACATTGCTGCTGTTGCAGCTGGTCTAGTTCACTGGGTTGTTCTAAATCAAGTTGTATGCTTGCTCTTTGCTCTGCAGTTAAGCCCCTAAATTTTACCCGTACCGGAGTTTCCGTAGTATCCGTGTCTGTCGCGAGAAGTGCTAAATTAAAGAGAAAGGCTACAATGAAAAAAAAATCGATCATTTCTGTTTGCCCGTCGTGAAAATTTTATTCCGCTTTAGCTGATTCGCAGGCTTAAGTCCAATTATTAAAAAAACTAGGCCCAATTTTTTGATGATGACGATAAGGCGCACCCTAATTTTAGGGATTCATAAGAACAAGTAGAGTTCGCTGAGGCGATTAATAAAAAACAATAAATTTATTTTACAGGGCTAACTAATTTCTGTTGATGAGCAGATAACAATAGCTTTTTTGATTCCCATACTACGAGAAGCCCCCGTGATAATCGATTTATTATGCTCTGCATCCTATTTTCTCGTTACAGTAAATGACACACCCAAGCCAATATTTTTATCCGTAAATGTTAATACTGGAACACCACCTACATTATATATAGCTACAGCCTCATCGATTAATGATCTTTCAACCTTATGCCCTTTCACATGATAGAAGCCCTTTTTCTTAACTGAAATTGACGCTATCGCCGTAGGATGTGGCAGATTGATAGTTTCATTTGGGGCCGCCGTAAAAGGCAGCGACGCATTTTGGCTTTGGAGATTTAGAGTCAGAGTCACTTCTCTGTCGGTATTATTCATAAACTTAAAATATTCTGCTTCGGCAGCAAGGCCCGATATGGAGCTAAAAATAATCAGCCAAAAGCTTAATTTGCACATATTAGACATAAAGATCTCCTTTAATCTTTCCTAAATTGGCAAGATAACTGACTCAATGGTTAATGATGCAAGCCTTGTAATCATTTAACTATTCCAATTTACTGGGGAAAATGAGCCTTTAATCCTCTAGTCTATATGGCAAACCACTAAAACAAGTTTATATTTTATAATTAATCTATGATGACAGATTAATTGTTGTTATTATTTATTATGCTGATTTGATTCATTAAAATTAGTAATAATTTTAATGGAGTTTCCATGTTTAATCGCATTAATTTATTAGCTTGGCTCATGTTATTTGGCATTTTGTCGCAAGCAATCCATAGTGACGTACCTAAAGCTTCCAGCGCCCAGCAAGCCGGTTATCGCCAGTTTTTTATAGAAAATAAAACAGATAAGGCGTTTAAGGTCGCTGTGACCTTTAATAACGGGAGGCCAGAGTTGGAATCTTTGGTAGCCGAAAATTTCACCATGGAACTTCCCGATCCTACTACTTTTAGTACCCTCTCCATAAAGCTTGTGGGAGGATTATCACCTCATCTTTGGCATAAAGTTCCGGGGGTAGCCATGGAAGAAATATTGAAAGGTTGGGGAGAAAATAAAAAGGTGACCCTGCGTGTATGGCGAGATACCGCCGATCCATTTGGTCTTATTCAAAAAGGTTTCAAGTATACAATTACTGAGCAAAGTCAAGATTTATAGCCGGATTGCCAGCATGTGAATTAGCGACGCCAGCAAAGAAATCAGCAATTAGATGAGATGGTATTTGCCGGCCTAACTGTTATCTAAGTCTAGTTTTTTTTGTCTTACATGATGCCTGCGGGTGTCGCTCGCCACATAAAACGCATTGTAAATGAAAACATAGTTCACATTCAAAATGGTCAGTACCATGAAAATATTTATGTAGTGAAAATGCGCCACCCGGGCAGCCATGCACCTTACACTGCTGAAACCGACGCATAGTGCTCAAAAATGAGGCTAAGTTAGACACTTCTTTTTTTATTACGTCAAAATGCCAATTTCTTAAGGTCAGTTCGTCCTCCCCATCATCTGCATTCAACCATTGTTCACAATCGAACTCGCATTGATCATGAGTATGCCCAACGCTCGCAACACATGAGATTAATTCTTGATAGCGAAAGAGTGTTGCTAGGTCTTCAATTTCAGAAAAAAATGGTGAATCTATGGCGCGCATAAAAAACTGTACTAACAACGATGCAACTATTTTTTCTCGTTTAAATACATGATGTTTTAAGCGTTTGAGCCAATCGTCTTGCTCACACCATAAGCCTACAATTGCAGAATCCCACTCTGTTTTATCCATCAGATAGTAGCCAAAGTCATCTTTTTTTAAAATGCCTTCGACAAAATCTGCGCCATTCTGTAGCAGCATTCGTGCATGACGTAGATGGCCGTGACTAAATGCATATCCCAACACAGTCTCTAAACTTCCTCTATCACGTGCTTCCAATGAAACTGGCAATCGTTGATGAGTTTTTAAATAAATTTGATAGCGCTCAAAAATTGCATCGAAAATATCATCTGGCGCTTGGTCTTTAATCAGTTGCACTAATAAATTGGCGTTTAAACTTTTTGATAAATGCTCATCTGATTTTTTTAAAGCAATTCTAAATTCTGTATAATGTTTTTTACGTACACATTGAGAAACCACATTATCAGGAAGAGTTATTAGGTGTTCGTTATTGTATGAAATAAGCGTGCTTAAGAATTCATTATTATCTTCAAATGCGCGCATCGTACAGAGCATTATGAGAGAAGTAGGCCATTTATATTTTGGATTTTTTGTAATCTTCTTCATAAACAATTTTTCCGCACTTTTCCAATCTCCAGTGGCGCAATAACGCTGCAAAGTTCCGGCTGGAAATACTATATGCGCGGCATCAAGCACATGAGCAAAAAAAACAATGAAAAAAAATAGGCAATAGGAACGCACCATAATCAAATCCTCACGATCTAAGTGCATGCTTAACCAAAGCTTTCGTGAAATTAATCTGGCAGGGGGAATTGTTCGATAATACTCGGGCAGCGTTCCAAGAGAGACTTGATAATTGCCAGCCGCCAACGGACCAGCAATATAGCAATTGGTCGGTTGAACATATAACATACCCATAGCCTAGCTAATACAAAGCTCAAGGAGAAAACCTTAGATGACCAATATTCTCTTATTTCCATTCTCTCTTTATTGGTGGTTCTATTTGGGATTCACTGGTTTCATATTGCTGCTCTTGCTTTTAGACTTAGGTGTTTTTCACCGTCATTCACATGTGGTTACCAGCAAAGAATCTGTGCTTTGGAGCGCTTTTTGGTTTGTCCTCGCGCTTCTCTTTGGCGTTGGTTTATATTTTTATGCTGCCCACACCTTGCCGCAAGATCCACGACTAGTAGGCTTAGTAAATTTTGACAGCGCCCTAGCCGCTAAGTCCATATTTTTGGAATTTTTGACTGGCTTCATTATTGAAAAGTCTCTGGCTATAGATAATATTTTTGTCTTCGTAGTCGTGTTTTCTTATTTCGCCGTTCCGTCCATCAACCAGCATCGCGTTTTGTTTTTTGGTATTATTGGTGCATTGCTTTTTCGCGCAATTTTTATCGCCTTGGGGGCTGCGCTTCTGCAATACCAATGGATTGTTCTCATAGCGGGCATATTTCTAATTCTTACCGGCCTAAAAATACTGATTGCTCCGGAAAAAATGCCCGATCCAGCCAAGAATCCTTTAATCAAGTTGGTAAAGCGTTTCTTTCCTGTCACTAATGAACTTCATGGGCAAAAGTTCTTCGTCAAAATAAAGGGAGTTATTTATGCCACACCTCTATTGCTGACTCTCGTGTTCATCGAATTTTCTGATATAATATTCGCCATTGATTCGGTACCAGCAATTTTTGCTATAACCAAAGAACCGCTAATCGTATTTACCTCTAACATCTTTGCGATTCTTGGCTTGCGCTCACTCTACTTTCTTTTAGCTAATGTTGTAGGCAAGTTTAGATTTCTTAAATATGGGCTCGGTCTAATTTTGATTTTTGTCGGTTTGAAAATGGCATGGCTAAACGATGTGTTTGATGGAAAATTCCCCATTACGTGGTCTCTCGCCATAATTGGCGCGATTTTTGGGGGCGCAGTTTTGCTTTCAATGATTATCAAACCCAAAATCACCATAGGCTCATACGAGAAGAAGGAATAATTCTTCTCTGATTTTTGGTATTTCGAGCTCCTAGAATTGGAAGAATTAGCGCTAACTAGCGGGTTTGATTTGAATAGCAGTACTTTTTTGCCATAGTCTCTTTGCTGAAGCAAATGCTTTTGCCATGGGAACTGCAGTCTTATCTTTTTCTCCAATAATATCTAGGCCGGAAAGGAGCCACATAGCAAGTGCAGGAACAGATAGGTGATAATAAACTCTTCGTCCTTCTTTGCGTTCACCAACAATTTTATTGGATTTCATCAAACCCAAATGCCGTGAAACGAAGGATTGAGGAAGATCAAGACGGGTCTGCAATGCAGTCACGTCCAGTTCACCTTCGTTAAGTTCTTCAATGATGCGTATTCTGTCTGGATGGGCTATAACGCCAATAAAATTGGCGAGCTCTTGGGCTGCTATCCTTCTATACATTAAAACTCCCCAAAAACGATCACGGCTTTTGTAAACTCAAGTGATCGGAAGAAATCTCACAACGCCGGTTGCTATATCGTATACGGCCCCTACCACCTTAAGTTTACCCTCTTGCTCAAGCTCAACGAGTATCTTTGAACCGTGTAGAATATCATTTATCCCCTGTCGCACATTATTCTCAGTTAGCACTTGCATCTTCTGCGCATCGCTTTCCATAGAAAAACTGCTGTTAGTGGGTATCGCTCTTTGTATTCGTTGAAGCACGCTCTTTAAGTTACCTAGCTCAACCCTATCGATAGCGCCCCTTATTGCCCCGCAACCACTGTGACCCAGAACAACTATTACCTTAGCACCCACAACTTTACAGCCAAATTCTGCACTACCAAGGATCTCATCGTTAATCACGTTGCCCGCAATTCGTATACTAAAGATATCGCCGAGGCCCTGATCAAAGATTAGCTCAGCAGAGGTTCGTGAGTCCATGCAGCTTATAATCACCGCGAAAGGATGTTGGCTTTCTCTTGTTTCGTTCACTTGCTGCAAGAGATTGCGGTTCATCTTTAGGTTATCGACAAATCGACGGTTCCCCTGAATGAGCACATCAAGTGCGTCGGTTGGTGTCATTCGTTCTTGTTGTTCCTTAGACATTGTTCTCATAAAGAGCTCCTTGCAGCACGACAAGTAAAAATAGATGCAAAAAATGCGTCGTTAAGACTTTTCTTTGATTTCATCTGTTATATCATATATTCACATATTTGCATATTTTTATCTTAAAAAAAGGAGGAGACGCATGTACCGTTTGGAACCTAGAGATTTTGTGAAGGGCCGCTTTATTGCTTTGTGGTCTTTCCTCGCATTCCAAGCTGGGTTTATAAACTCTATTGGATTTCTCGCGTGTCATCGTTTTGTCTCCCATCTCACAGGTTTCAGTTCTCAAGTTGGTATAACCATTGGAAACGGCAACTATGTGTTGGCTTTAGAAATGCTCAGCGCACCTTTATCATTTGTGCTTGGCGCCTGGGTCAATGGTATTTTGACCGTTGCTCGTCGTTCACGGAAGCTTACTCCTCGCTATGACCTAGTTACCATCATTATTCCTCTCGCACTTTCCATCTTAATGATTGCCGGGGTCCAAGGTCTTTTTGGGACATTTGGAGAACCCCTGCTATTATTTAGAGATTTCGTTTTTCTGTGCTCTCTCTCTTTTATTTGCGGCCTTCAGAATGCCTGCTTCGCGACATTGACTACAGGACAGATACGAACTACCCATTTAACTGGTATTAGCACTGATTTTGGCACAGACCTATCATTGATTTTGAATGGTGAGATTACTGATGAAGAAAGAAGGCTCGCAAGAAAGAGAAATTTCATGCGTTTCATGACCTTCATTAGTTTTTCTTTAGGGGCTATGATTTCCGCACTAGTAGATTCACGGCTCGAGTATTGGGCACTTTTGATACCAACCCTGAGCTCTTCATTGGTCAGTGCAATATTTTTCTTCGTCAAACACGAACTAAACATTAAGGAGAATTCCACTGCGAGCTTCTCCCGAAAAATCGGAAACGAAGTTTAGCAGCTATTCTCTCGAGGAGATTTCATCAGTATCCTTGAGTGTCTAATTTGGTGTTTTGCGATTCTTTGTGCTCCTCCGCAGCAGCCATAAAATAGCTTGGTGCCTACAGGACACCTTAATAATTTCTTTTCAAGCTCTGACCAATTTTGCCTGAGCCCTCGCGAGTAAACCCCTTTATTTAGCAAGGGAAACTTTTGGCGGATAATGAATAAAATTGCGCGTTTAATAGCCTAAAAAAGGACATTCACGCGATCCATGCCGCTTTGGTAATTTTACGTGGTACAGATATTGGTGTAGATTTTCGACATTATGAGATCATCAAGAACCGCATTACTTCGATTTTGACGGACAGTTCTTAGCGGGACCAGGATGCCCAAAGAGTGGGAGGTATCGGCAACTGTCGGAATACAGACAATCCAAGGTCTCTCCTTACCCGTCCCTCCCAATGCTTCGAAATTGCATTCGAATGTGGATACCTTTTTATTTTTTGGGGGGCCAAGGAAAAAATGCGCTCGTCTTAGCCATATAACTTGTGTAGTGCGGTTTGTTTTTTTTGAGCACGGCGTCAAGCATGGTGACACCACTTACTCTTAGAAGTAAAAAAGTCATCAATAAAGGAGAGAAGATCGAGAGAAAATGACCAGTAATGCCGACACTTATGAAATAAAACCCCCACCAAAGAACCGCCTCTCCAAAATAATTTGGATGTCTGGACCATGCCCATAGACCCTTGTCGAGAAGCTGTTGAGGATGTTGTCGGTGATTCTGGAAGTGAAGTAGTTGGGCATCAGCAATGGTCTCAAAAAGAAAGCCTATGATAAAAAGTGTTAATCCCAGATAAATAATGCCGTGATATAAAGGCGGCTCAATCCGACTAATAGCCACAGTAAGCGGCCAATTGATGAAACAAGCGAGAAGCGCTTGAGGCCAGAATACTATCCACAACGCCCAAGCTGGGTGTTTATTTCCATACTTATCTTTAAGGAGAACATAGCGTTGGTCTTCATCTTTTTTGAAACTTCGTATGGTAATGTGAAGTGAAAGACGAATAGCCCACAATAGTAGAGGAACAGCTATCAACAAAATATTGACGAGTGCGCCTTTTACTACAAATAATGTTACAAAACATGCCGCAACGAAGAATAAGGACCAACATCTATCGACAATGCTAACTTTGCCGATTTTTACCGAAATCAGCCACAAAATTGTTGCCATGAATAGTACGACCAAGATTTGTGCTAAGGCTAAGGTCATTTTCTATGCTCCATTAAAAAGCGTAGCCAGAGGAGAGAAACGGTGAACATCATCGAATATAGTCAAATAGTGCCTATCTCTTTACAAACATGTTGGGAATTTTTTTCATCCCCGAGCAATCTAAAATTGCTCACCCCCGATTATCTTGGATTCACCGAAAATTCCCATGATAAAGCCATGTACGAAGGGCAGATTATTATTCATTTTCTGAGCCCCATTGGAAGGATAAGAATGCAATGGGTAACAGAAATCACGCACGTAAAACCGCTCGAATATTTTATCGATGAACAACGAATAGGACCTTATAAATTTTGGCATCATGAGCATCGCTTTCAAGAAGTGCCGGGCGGAACAAATATCCTCGATAAAATCCATTATGAGCTGCCCTACGGCATCATTGGTAAAGCGATAAATCAAATTAAAATTAAACGAGATTTACGAGCTATTTTTGCCTATAGGCAATCCAAAATAATCGAGTTATTTGGCTCTGCTTCTTTGTAGAATAGCTGAACGGTGAACAGACTTTTGGGAGGGTCTATGTTTCTCTTAATGGGCAGCCATCTTTTTGATCCTGCATATTTGATGCCCTTTAAGGATGAGATGATCGTGATGATCGAAGATATAGGACTTTGTACCCATTTTCGCTATCATCGCCAAAAGCTCCTTTTTTTTCTGGAAGCAATGCGTAATCATCGCGACCTCTTGCGCGCCGAAGGGTTTAATGTTCGCTATTTTGAGATTGATGTGAGCAAGAAGCCTTTATCTTTTATGGAAAGATTAAAGCAAGTTGTGCATCAAGATAAAGTCAGTGAGCTCACAAGTTTTACTATAGAAGACAAGTTTTTTCGTGAAGAACTGAAAGATTTTTGTATTCAGCAAAAACTTTCTTGGATGCTTATTGAGAG
>JBPOIV010000077.1:0-4371 GCA_052034245.1 Myxococcota bacterium | reverse complement strand
CTACTGAAACTAAGTTTTCCCGTTTTGTTGATGGGATGGTCGTTACTGCCTTGGTGGGTCTAGTATCCCTCCATATCTTGCCTGAAAGCCTTGAGCATTCCGGCATCACCACCCTTTTGGCCGTGCTTCTTGGGCTCGTTGGACCTGTTTTTATTAGCCGCCTGACAAAGAGAAGCGAGTGTGAAATTCAAAAGCCTTTTTTGATCATTTCTGCTCTCGGTTTTATCGCGCATAATCTCCTCGATGGAGCCGCTCTCATCATCGATCCAAACTCGCAGAATTCGACGCATCTTCTTGCACTCGCGGTCGTTATTCATCGGCTTTTAGTATCGATGGCAATGTGGAAAACCACCTCTCAAACTTTGGGCAAAGGATTAAGCATTGCTGCATTGGTGGGTCTTACTGGCGCCATGGCATGCGGATTCTTTTTTGGCGAGCAGATTTTAAGCCATACCGATGCTGATATTTTGCATATCTTGCAGTCTCTTACCTGCGGCATGCTCTTTCACGTTTTGCTACATCCTCATCACCTCAAAGAATGGCTTAAAACGCGCTCTCCTAAATCGCTGATGAGCATTAAATCAATGGGTGCTTTCTGCGGCATTATCCTGGCCGTACTTGCTTATTTATTTTGGCCGGCTCACATTCATAGTGAAATCTCTGAGGAGCACACCCACCATGAGAGAAGCGAGTGAACTGTTTATTCTTGGTTTTGATGGCCTAAGTCTTAGCAATAAAATTGAACGCTTTTTAACTGAGCATTCATTGGGCGGTCTGATTCTTTTTAAACGCAACATCGAATCGCTCCCTCAGCTCATTGAGCTGAATGCTTCCATCATCAATCAATGTGCACATTTTGTACCGCTTATTAGCGTCGACCAAGAAGGTGGGCGCGTTGCACGTTTGCGAGGCCTATGCACTGATGTTCCGCCGCTCGCAAAACTATCGCCTACCCTCATAAAAAATCCTCAACTCAGCTATCGTTTAGGCGCTATGATGGGCCGCGAATTGGTGGCTCTAGGCTTTCATCTTAATTTTGCGCCCGTATGCGATAGCGCTGTCGATCAACAACACAACGATATCATTGGCGATCGTTCCTTTTCCCACGATGCTGAAATAGTGGGATTATTAGCCGGGCAATTTATTAACGGCATGCAAGCTTCAGGTCTTGCGGCCTCCGCCAAACATTTCCCGGGCCATGGCGCAACTGTCGTCGATAGCCATTTCGAGCTTCCCACCGTGTTTACGGATGCAGAGCTTTTAAGAAAACGCGAACTTATCCCCTTTAAAAGTGCCATTAAAAATAATGTGGCGACTATCATGACGGCGCATATTATTGCCAAAGCTCTCGATGAGACCATGCCAGCAACGATGAGCAAAACCATTATCGACGGATTATTGCGACAAGAAATGGGTTTTAACAATGTCGTTATTTCCGACGATCTTGATATGAAAGCTGTGGCGGATAACTATTCTCTCCGCGACATCATCGAGAAAAGCCTTTTGGCCTCGGTCGACATGTTTATCATTGGTAATAACTGGGAGAAAAGTGAAGAGGCTATCGCCATCACCCAAGATCTCATCAACAAAAACGACGCCATTAAAGAAAAAGTGATGCTTTCGCTTGAGCGCATTCGCGCTTTACGTAGTCGCTATATTGGCGCTCCTTTGGCACCAAGTTTGGAATATGCTCAAAGTTTAGTTCGTTGTGTCCCCCATCTCGATCTCGTTGAGATGTGCTTAGAGAGAGCCAATTCTTAGGGGTGATTATGACTTCTTTTCATATCCTGGTAACTGAGCCTTTGGGGGATGAGGGACTTGCGCTTTTGCGAGAAGATCCTCGCTTTCATGTGGAAGTAGCTTTAGGGCTATCTCATGCACAGCTCATTGAGAAAATTGCCAATTTTGATGCTCTTTTGGTTCGAAGCCAGACGGATGTAAATAAAGAACTCATTTTTGCCGGCAAAAAATTAAAGTTAATTGGCCGTGCCGGTGTTGGAACCGACAACATCGATCTTAGTGCCGCAAAAGAAACTCATATTGCGGTCATCAACACGCCTTCAGGCAATAGCCTTTCCACAGCCGAATTTACTTTTGCGCTTATGCTTTGTGCCGCACGCCAAATACCGGCGGGACAGCAACATTTGCTCGCAGGCCTTTGGCAGCGCAGTAAATTCAAGGGCTTTGAACTTGCGGGCAAAACCTTGGGCATCATTGGCCTAGGAAATGTTGGTCGTATTCTCGCCGAGCGAGCACGTGCTTTTCAAATGAAGGTGATAGCTTTTGATCCCGTTGTCGAGGAGACCGTGTTTAGCAGCATGGGCATTAAAAAATGTGGTTTTGAAGAACTCCTCTCACACAGCGATATCCTTAGTTTGCATTGCGGCCTTAATGCCCAGACAAAACATCTTATTAATGCCACCACTCTTGCCCTCATGAAAAAAGGAAGTTGGCTCATCAATGCTGCTCGCGGAGAATTAATTGAGCCCAATGCTTTGATCGAAGCGCTTGATCAGGGCCATCTTGCAGGGGCAGCGATGGATGTTTATGCCGTCGAGCCTCCACTCAAAGATGACCCGCTCGTGCATCATCCCAAGATAATAGCGACCCCGCATTTAGCAGCATCTACTGAAGAAGCGCAGCGCCGAGTATCGACCTTACTTGCAGAACAATGCACCGTGTTTTTCAAGGGCGGTACCCCCTCGGGCAGAGTGGTGTAAATCAGCCTATAAGCGTTCGTCGTAGCCCATATTCTCCATGTGGATATTTTGATTTTTTATTAAATTATCGATCGAAATGCCTGCGTTTTCAAAATCCTTATCGGTTTGATTCCAATAGTGGATCAACTTTTGGGCGCTATCATAATCGCGCTTTAAATCGGAATGCTCCACACCTGCTCCATCAGTACCGAGAATAGTGACGACGCCATAATAAAGAAGCCATTTTAAACCATGATCTTTGAAAATGGCCACAGGGCTTAAATTTGCTTTGGTCAAAAGATGTTCGAGCATGCGTGTTGGAAGAGGTGCACTTAGGCTTGAAAGAATTTCTTCTGGAATGCTCCACGCGCCGGTCGCAATATTGCTGCTCAAATTGACGTCGACCTCTATGCCTAAATCTTTTATCTCTTTAGCCTGCGCTTTCGTCACATGGGTAGCGTGACCTATTCTAAAAACTAAGAAATTATCGATATCAGGCAGTTGCTGTTTCATATCAGCGATGAGCTTTGTCACAACGCCGATATTTATCGAAGATTCAAGAGCGTGTACCGCTTTCGTATCCCTCTTTTTCACTTTCGGCAGTGTCGCAAAAGAAGCACAAGCCGATTCTTTATCCCGAAAAGCTTGTTCTTCTAGAAGGGGAGCTCCCTCTCCAGCATGGATGTGGATTAAAAGTTTGGAGGCTTTGGGAGTAGTCTGTCTCCTGGCTTTGGCTGCCGTATAAGCAACCGTAATAAATTCCTTAAAATTAGCAGCCCCCTCATTGGTAAAGCAAGTATTTTCGGGGCCGGCAACACCAACACCCGCAACGATATCTCTTTCGCTTAGGATCTTAAAGAAATCTTTGAACGGTGAGCTTTTTAAGCTTGATGGCAAAGGCGATGCATCGCATTCACCCTTGCTATAATTCAAAATGGCAGTAGTCCCATAACGTGCCAATTCCGTTGTGTGGGCCATTAAGAGCCAGCGAATTTTGGGGATGGGGAGATTTTGTGCCTGCAAAAGTTCCTTTAAGGGCATATTCTCGGCACTTGTCGTCGGGCTTAATAGATCTTGGATCATTTTTTCAAAGTTCAGCATAATCTGCAGACGCCGCCCACTAGGATCCCCACCAATAAAATTGTTCGACATCTCGACAAACGCGATATTATCAAGAGCTAAGCGATAAAGTACCGCTCTACGTAGATCTTGCTGCGCCTTGATTAGTTTTTGGGTGGAAAGATTTCTAAAAATATAATTATTTTCGATATAGGCCCGCTGAGCATAAGCGCTGTCAAAACCCGTATGCGGGGTAGCTGATAATATTCTCTCGATGTTGCGCACCAATACCTGACGATAATTTTCCCGATCAGGCGAGTTCATAAAATCTTTGGGTTCATTGCACACAAGGGCATTAACGGTGCCTCTCGAATGGCGTTGATTATTTACAAATGCGTTTGAATAAAATGCCGATAAGGCATCCCAAAGTCGGCTGAGCTCCTCAATGCTCATTTCTTCGCCAGAAATTACTTTCTCTAAGTTCCCGTAATCAGTAGCTTTAATTATGCCATTGATGTGATTATGTGGGTCAAAATAAGCGGCATTAAGTGAAATAGCGCTTAAAAAGAGAAGGAAATAATTTCGCAGTAAATTCATACTGTTATACCTACAA
>JBPOIV010000204.1:0-2379 GCA_052034245.1 Myxococcota bacterium | reverse complement strand
GTACGTCTGGATCGCGCGGGCGTGCACCTCGTACTGCTCGCCGGAGTCGTTGTAGTCGGAGACCTTGTAGCCGCCGACGAGGAGGCGGTCCATAGACAACTAAGATATCTCCCCACCAAACAAAAGATGCATGAAAAATGCCAATGAATAAGAGCCAAGCAATCCTTTTAAGTAAAAGCTTTTGGGGATTGTGCGGCCGTGTAGCCATGAAAATGGCTGCGGAAAGACCAAATAAACAAGCAAAAATAGGATAAAAATTACATACAGCAAAGCGATAAATTATATTTGAATAAATCACATAGGCTTGAGTATTTTGGAAGGCAAAACTGAGTCCATCTTTGATGGCAGGGCCATTTATGGCCGGGCCATTAACCAATAAAATGCCCATCAAAGCGATCCCACGAACAATATCCAGGCTCATGATACGCGCTGGCGAGCTGGTAAGATTTTGGGGCAGCATAGGCATCCTCTTTAGGCATCTTTAATGAATAGAAGAAAGAAGGCCATTTTGGCTCTTGAATAAAAATATTGACAAAAGCTTCTTAAACGAAGGGTGAACTAGGAGCGAAAATATGCTTAAGCTCGTTAACACAAATAAGAATAGCGAGCTCAGGCCGGCCCTTTGCTATTTTTGGCCGACGAACTCTAATTTGCAAAATGGCACCGCGACAAAGGAATAATGGTGAGGCAAAGCCTGCTTTTGGCTTTGTCTTGACAGCTTAGCTTTGCTTGTTACCATCGCTCCCCTGGACAAAAAACTAAAAAATAGTTTTTTATTACATAGTAAAAAAATGCCAATTTCATTGCTCCTCACTTCCCTTTTTGGGCCCCTATTCACTCCCTGTTGCTCAGTTCATGCCGTGAGCTTTAAATAATTTGTATAAAGGATTTTTTGTGAATCAAAAAAAAATGACGTGGGTAAAAGAATCCGGCTTTATCTTTGCCATGATTGGCTCTGCGGTAGGTTTTGCCAATATCCTCGCCTTCAGTGCTAAATGTTATAAAAATGGCGGCGGTGCTTTTTTAATTCCTTATGCCATAGCTATGATCGTCATTGGTATTCCCATGCTTTTTTTAGAAGGAGCCATCGGGAAAAAATTTGGTTTGCCCATCACCGGCGCCTATGGCGAAGCCCTTTCGAGAAAATGGAAAACCTTTGGCTGGATTGCCGCACTTTCATGCCTGACTATCGGCTCATTTTATTCGGTACTCACTGGCTGGTCGGTCGCCTATACCTATTTTGCTGCGACCAATGCTATCCCGGTCGATAGTGCCCATTTTTTCCAAGCGGAATTTTTGAGAGATTCAGGCTCCATACTCGTCGCGAACGGTCTGAGTTGGCCAATTTTTATAGCAACCATGGTGGTAGCGTTTTTTAGTTGGATCGTTACCTCAAAAAATATAGGCAGCGGCGTAGAAAAAGTCTGCGCCTTCTTTATGCCCTTACTATTTATTCTGGTGAGCATTTTTAGTATTGCAGCCGCTTTTTTGCCCGGTGCTTTAGATGGGTTTGGCTATTATTTACGCCCTGATTTTTCCAAGCTTTCCGATCTTCGTTTATGGCGAGATGCCTTCGGCCAGGTGTTTTTTAGTTTTTCATTGGGCTTAGGCATTGTTGTAGGTTATGCACGACACACCAAAAGCGAAACAAATATGCGCAAGGCCATGATTTATGTGGCCCTCGGGGACACGGTCATTTCTGTTATCTCTGGCTTTGCTATTTTTGGCTGTATTGGCTTTATGAGCCATGTCACCGGCACACCCTTTCATGAGATTGTAAAATCAAGTTCTACCTTTGAAATTGGCTTTATTATTTTCCCTCAAATTTTGCAAACTTTCCCGCCTCTCATAGCCCCCATCATCGGCGCGATTTTCTTCTTTTGCGTTTTTATCGCTGGTATTACGGGAGTATTTTCTATCGTCGAATCGGTTGCCGGCAATTTTGAAGTGGAGTTTGACCTCAGCCGCAAAAAAGCTGTTTCAATAAGTATTGTCTTGATGACTTTGTTGTCGGTCTTTTTTTGCATGGGCAATGGCGTCGCTATTTTGGGCGCTATAGAACCGATGGTGATGGGATATTCATTATTGCTTGGTGCTATAGCGCAAGTTGTCGCTTTTATGTTTCTTGATCAAAGTTTGGCAAAAGATCCCATTTTTCTTAATAAAAGAAATGAGCTGAGCTGGTTTTATTTCATCGCTAAATATATTGGTTTGGGATTTTTGCTGGTGACTATTTTCGGAGCTTTATTTAATGAAATCCAAGAAGAATTGACTATTGCTCACGCCGTGCGTTGGTCTTGGTTTATTTTAGTAGTAATTTTATCATTAAGCCTCAGCTATATCAGCCGCAAAAAAATTAGCTAAGTTAATTTTTTCACG
>JBPOIV010000021.1:0-24545 GCA_052034245.1 Myxococcota bacterium | reverse complement strand
TTTTTATCCGCTGAAGCACTTCACCTATTACAAAAAAGCAAAAGCTCCTGCCTTATTTCCGAGCTCTATCCCGAATGGCTGAAGGAGGGGCGAATACTCCGAGGTGAAATCAAGGAGCTCAGTTATGAAGATTTAGGGACACCGGAAAGACTTCTTAAAAGCAATATCGAATGGTGTCAGGACGAGAATTTTGCTTATCTGGGACGTACCGAGCAGGCCCGAGAGGATAAAAAGAGGATTTATTTTGGAAAGGGCATAAAGATCCATAAAAGTGCGCACTTCATAGCACCTCTCGTGATTGGGGACGGCGCCATTATCGAGGCCAACGCAAGACTCGGGCCCAATGCGATTATTGGCCCTCACAGCCACGTTGGCGAAGGTGCAGCATTATCAAATTGTTTGCTTATGTCTAAGACCAGGATCGAAAAAGATGAGAGGCTTGATTGTGTCATTGCCCTTTCTAAGGCTAGGGTTTTAGTAAAGAACTAAAAACGCACCAATGTTTCGGGGGCTCCATGTTAAAAATAGTACCGTTATTAACCATCTTTTTATTATTTCCTGGCTGCACATCTTCCTGCCAAAAGGGTACTGAAGTGCCAAAAGATGCAGCGGCAGTAGTGAATGGCAAAAGTATTAAGCTTGAAGACCTAGAAAAACTGCATAAACGTGCCATCGATAAATTCGCGAAAACAGGGCGTCCAGTAAGCGAAGATCTCAGTCGAAAGATGCGCGGCAGCATTCTGAAGAAAATGATTGATGATGAAATCATTCAACAACGCGCCAAAGATTTGGGTCTCACGCTTGATCGTTTTGAAAGAACGGCGGCTCTAGATAAATACAAAGCGCGCATGGGCGGTCCCAAAGGCTTCGAAGTTTTCTTGCAACAACAAAACTTAAGCGAAGAACAAATTCTTGAAACCGTAAGCAATGATTTATTGCGTGAAAAAATCGCCGAAAAAACGGGGAAAACAGAAGTAACAGAAGAAGAAATAAAAGCGCACTACGAGGCTAATCCAAGACTCTACGTGCAGCCTGAGATGGTACATGCTCGCCATATTTTGATCAAACTTAACCCCAATGACCCTAAAGAAAAACAAGAACTGGTCTTTAAGAAAGCGCAAAGCGTGTTCAAAGAAGCACAAAGCGGCCAGAGCTTTGAAAGTCTCGTGCAAAAATATAGCGAAGGCCCCAGCGCCAAACAAAATGGCGACTTAGGCTTTTTCCCTCGTGGACGAATGGTAAAAGAGTTTGAGGATGTAGCTTTTAGTGCTCCCCTCAAAACTCCCGCAGGACCAGTAAAAACTGATTTCGGCTATCACATCATTTATGTCGATGAAAAAACTCCAGAACAAACCGCGCCCTTGGCAGAAGTTCATCAAAGGATAAAAGAGCTCATTTCGCGCAATAAAAATGCCCGCAAAAGCGAAGATCTCTTGACTACTTTGCGAAAAGAAAGCGAAGTTCGCATCAGCGACCCAGCTTTGAGCATTGAAGAATTTTTGGGCGCCCCTAAAAATGATGCTGTCGTTAAGCAGGAGAAACCCCGGGCCCCTGCGCCTATTGCTACCCCTGAAGCTAAAAAATAATAACCAGTGTCGTTGAGAGATGCCTGAATACATCAGGCATTTTTTTTGCTCAAAAATTCCTTCCCTTTTGCATAAGTTCACTCCTTGATGAACAAGGAAATAAAAAAAGCTATGGGTGCTTAAATGCCACAAAAAAAAGATAGTGAAGTCAGCGAACAGCTCCATTTTGATGCGCAAGTTCTTAGAAAACTAAGTGATAAAGAGCATGAGATTTTGCGCACTATCGCCAAAGTCTTTGGTATTCGCGTTGGTGCTCGGGGAGAAGTACTTAATCTTTTGGGTCCTAAAAAAAATATAAAAAAAGCTGCCGAACTTTTAACACATTTGGGCGAGATGGTGGCGCAAGGACGTGATGTCTCTTTGGGTGATGTGCGTAATGCTGGTACGCGGATGATGGATGAAGCGCGCTCTAAACCTCATGACTTTCTTTCGGAAAATCTTTATCGCACGCCCAATTCGCGGGAAGTTAATCCACGTGGTCCGGGCCAAAGTGAATATGTTGCGGCCATGAAAAATAATGACTTAGTCTTCGCCGTAGGTCCCGCTGGTACGGGAAAAACCTATCTAGCAATGACGTTGGCAGTTTTAGAGCTCAGTGCTGAGCGAATTAAGCGTATCATTTTGACTCGCCCGGCAGTAGAAGCCGGTGAAAAATTAGGCTTTTTGCCAGGCAATTTGGAAGAAAAGGTCTCGCCCTATTTGCGACCTCTTTATGACGCACTTTTCGATTTGGTGGGAACTGAAAAAGCCGAAGAATTAGTAGCCCATGGCGTGATTGAAGTAGCGCCCCTAGCCTTCATGCGCGGACGCACACTGAACGATGCCTTTGTTATCCTTGATGAGGGTCAAAATACCACGCCAGAACAAATGAAAATGGCCCTTACCCGCCTGGGTTTTGGCTCAAAAATGGTCGTTACGGGTGATATTACTCAAATAGATCTTGGTATTGGACAAAAATCAGGCTTAATTGAAGCCATTAATATATTAGAAAATGTTTCCGGAATAAGCATTTGTAAACTGACAGAAAAGGATGTAGTACGGCATCCATTAGTGCAATTGATTGTCAGAGCTTATGATGCAAAAGATAAACTAAGGGATAAAAAACAGTGAAAATTGAGATTATTGGCATAGAGGAAATAGATAAGAAAAATCGTAAGGCCGTCAAAGATATCGTGGGCAAAGTACTCAATGCTGCTGAGCTTGCAGAGCATTCGGTTAATATCTGTTTCGTTGATGAACTATCGATGATCGAATTGCATCACCAGTTTAAGAAGACAAAAAAAGTTACCGATGTTTTGTCCTTCCCTCTTCCCAAAGAAGAAGCTGGTTTTGCTCATACTGAACATCTCTTAGGCGATGTAGTGATTTGCGTGAAACAGGCATTCAAACAAGCTGAAGAATACGGCCATAGCCTCGAAGAAGAAATTGCTGTGCTTTGCGCGCATGGTTTATTTCATTTGTTAGGTCTTGATCATGAAGTTTCCGAAGAAGAAGCAGACATGCAAATGCAAGGCGAAATGTACTTATTGGAAGTAGCTGGTCTAAAACCAGAGTTGAGTTTAATCGGACGCACCTAATGATATATTTAGCCATTCTCGAATATGCTATTTTGGCTTCCACCTTTACCATCGCAAAAGTCGCGATTGGGTATGCGGATCCTCTTTTTCTTATTGGCATGAGAATGGTCCTCGCGTCGCCATTAATGTTCTTGGTCCATCGCTTTCAAAAAAATTCTTCGTTTAAGATTGAGAAAAAAGATTGGCCAGCTTTTTTTGCTGTCAGCATCTTTCATATTTTTCTGCCCTTCGTCGGTGAGTTTTGGGCTTTGCAATATCTTTCATCGGCAAAAACAGCTATCACCTATTCTTTGACACCCTTTATCGCAGCCATCTTGAGCTATTTTCTTCTTAAAAAGAAAATCTCAAAAAAACAAAGTTTAGGGCTTACTATTGGTCTGTTGGGACTTTTACCCATTTTTATTTCCCCCGATGATATTAGTTTTTCTGGCGAGTTTTTAATGATTTCACTGCCCGAAATCGTTTTGCTCTTGTCGGTTATTTCGGCAAGCTATGCCTGGTTTATCGTCAGTAAGCTCATGGACAAAGGCTATGGCATATCGCATATCAATGGCATTGCCATGCTTATTGGCGGTATTCTAAGTTTTATTGCTTGGTATTTCTTCTGTGACGGAGCCGCCATACACGGCGATTTTCAGGCTTTTTGGTGGTGGACTTTTCTTCTCATTATCGTCGCTAATGTCATCAGCTATAATTTCTATGGTTGGCTCTTGGGTCACATCTCTATAACCTTGATGAGCGCTTTAGGCTTCTTTTGTCCTTTGCTCGCTTCCTTTTACGGTTGGCTTTTCTTGCATGAAAATTTACAACTGAGTCATTTAGTTGCCTTGCTGATGGTGATAGTGGGTATTTGGTTATTTTATCGAGAAGAAAAAGCCTTAGGCCAATAGCATGCAAAATAAAGAAGAGCTCATCGCAAGTCTCAAACAGAAAGTAAAACGATCAGGGCTAAAGCTCACCATGCAGCGTGAGGCTATTTGCGAGAGTTTTTTTTCCAAAGAGGGCCATCGCAGCGCTGAAGAAATTCTTATCGAAACTCGCAAGCGCGACCCGCGCGTTAGCCTCGCCACTATTTATCGGACGCTCAAACTCCTGCAAGAATATGGCTTTGCCGATGCACATAATTTTCAAGACGGTCAAGCGCTTTTTGAACCCGTCTTCGATGTGCATGCGCACCACGATCATTTGATTTGCACTAAATGCGGTCGCATCATTGAATTCATGGATGCAACCATCGAAAAATTGCAGACCAAAATCGCGCGTGAGCACCATTTTATTATTACTGACCATAAAATGGAGCTCTACGGTTTGTGCCAATCATGCCACTAAAGCTATGGCCTCTTTCATAAGCCTAAGTGCCCAACCTATTTCCGAGCTCGTAGCGCAGTAAGGCGGCATGAGATAGAGCACATTGCCCAAAGGTCTAATAAATAATTTTCTTTCCAAGCAGTAGCGATAAATTGCATCCCCTGCCGATGATTCATAGCCACTTTCTGCATCTTTCAATTCAATAATGGCAACACATCCAAGACTCCGCGCGCTTTTGACGGAGCTAATTTTTTGGAAGACGCTAATTTCCGATGCAATGGTCTCTGCAATCCTCGCAATATTGTCTAGGTTTTCTCGGCGATTAAATAGTTCAAGACTAGCGAGGGCTGCAGCACATCCCAAGGGATTAGCCGTGAAAGTATGGCCATGAAGAAATGCTTGCGATTTTTTAGGCCCCAAAAAAGCTTGAAAAATTTCTTCGGTCGCAAGCGTTGCAGCCAATGGCAAATAACCACCACTAAGGCCCTTGGCCAGACACATGATGTCAGGGCTCACTCCTTCATGATCACACGCAAAGCGAAGGCCGGTACGATAAAAACCGGTAGCAACTTCGTCGGCAATCAATAATGCACCATACTGAGAGCAAAGTTTTTTTATCCCACTCAGATAGCCTTTGGTGAAAATATGCATGCCCCCCGCCATTTGCAGCATGGGCTCGATAATAACAGCGGCAATTTTTTGGGGATGACTTTCGAAAAGTTCAGCTAGCTTAGCGAGTGCTTTCTTCGTAATCATTTCTTCGGAAAGATTATTACTTGCTTCGGAAACACATACGCGAGGAGCACGCAAAACATCAAAGAGCCAGGGCCAAAAAACTTTGGTGTAGACCGAGCGCTCACTAGCAGCCATCGCTCCGAAAGTATCTCCATGATAGCCATCGCTAAGCGCAATCAGATGCGTTCTGTTCTCGCCACGATTATGCCAATATTGAAAGGCCATTTTTAAGGCCCCTTCAACCGCAGTCGAACCATTGTCGGAGTAAAACACGCGAGAGAGACCTTTAGGCGCAATTTCAATCAATTGCTCAGCAAGGCTCACTGCCGGCTCATGTGTAAAATTGGCAAACATCACATGAGGCAAGATCTCCGATTGACGAGCGATGGCCTGGTTGATGTGGGTGTGCGAATGACCATGCGTATTGGTCCACCATGAAGAAATACCATCAAAAAGCTCGCCGTAATGCTCGCTATAAAGATAGGCACCTTTTGCACTTTTTATCGCTATGGGAGCAGCTGCAGTGGCAGATTGAGTAAAGGGATGCCAGATATATTTTAAATCTTTTTCTACGATAGTTTTCATAAAAAGCCCTTTAATAAGTGCTTGAAAATAGTGCGGTGTTCGGCGACAAAATCTTTTATTCTCTCTTTGTTTATATGATTGAGAAAAGGCAAAGAATAGACTTCTTTTATAGCGCCGTAATAGCTGATGGAGCGATGATTATCTTTGTTAGTATCGCCAATTAAAACGACCGCTGCAATCGGAATGCCTTTGCTACGAAGCGCATTGATTGATAAAAGACTATGATTGATTGTTCCCAAACTTGAGCGCACGACTAAAATTACCGGCAGTGAAAGATGGCTTATTAAATCAATCATAAAATAGCGATTATTGATCGGAACAAAAAGACCTCCCGCCCCTTCCACGACGTGAAAATTTTCTCGCATGCTATTTTTAGTTGCTTCTAGGATGCTTGAAAAATCCAAATAGCGTTGCTCTTTATCTGCTGCGATATGGGGCGATAAGGGCCTTTTCAAACTCTCAATCTCCGATGCTTTTACCGTCGGGACTAATGAGCTTATGAGGACTTGGTCTTTTTCACTGCCGCTTTGTATGGGCTTTATATAATGCACGCTCGAAAAATAATCTTGCACATAGCTTAATAACAAAGCGGAAAAAATAGTCTTTCCAACATTGGTATCGGAGCCAGTAATAAAAACGCCATTCATAAATTTTTCCCCAAATGTTTTACGCAAGCGCTGATATCTTCTACAGATTGGCTAAGATTCGTCGTAAGCCGCAAACGCGCAGAACCTAAGGGCACCGTAGGCGGCCGAATAGCGCGCACATCAAAACCGGCTTGTTGTAAGGATTGGGCAAGCTTCAAAGCTCTTTGATTTTCTTTGACCATAATCGGAAATATGGGCGTTTTATGATCGATAAATTCTTTTAATCCTATTTCACAAAGGCTTTCCGAAAAATGCCTAATGCGTTTTTCTAAAGCTAATCGAAGATCATCGCCGCGGGCGACAATGGCTAGAGCCTCATTAATTCCCTGTAAAAAAGAAGGAGGCATAGCCGTGGTATAAATCAGCGTACGTGCACGCTGCTTGATGGTTTCTACGACTATGTCATTGCCTCCAACAAAGGCACCGATGCTTGCAAAGGCTTTTCCGAGTCCATTAACGGAGCATAGAACCTGCTCCTCTACTCTAAAATGATCGATGAGCCCTTTTCCCCTATGGCCGCTTATGCCCAAGGCATGGGCTTCATCGATGATGAGCGCAATATTAAATTTTCTGCTGAGTTCAGCGTAGCGATCGAGTGGCGCATAATCACCATCCATACTAAAAAGCGACTCACTTATAAGAAAGCACTGCGTCGATTTCGGAATCGTTTTTAAATGAGCTGCAATGCTTTCAACATGTTTATGGGGAAATATAATTTTTTTTGCGCCGCTTAGGCGTATTCCGTCAATGATGCTCGCATGGTTGTATTCATCGGAAAATACTAGGTCATCTTTTTTCACAAGGCTCGTGATAGCTCCGATATTCGCCGCATAGCCCGAATTAAAAAGGAGCGCTTTTTTGCATTCTTTAAAGTTTGCTAATGATGTTTCAAGTCCTGCATGAAGAGAACATTCTCCTCGGATAAAACGTGATGAGCCTGAGCCAAAACCTAAGCTATCAAGCCCCGATTTGATAGCCGCGATTATGCGTGAGTCTTGTCTGAGCGCAAAATAATCATTCGATGAAAAATCGTGACCAGCGGGGGGGTAAAGTACGCGCAGCAAAGATTCTTTCTTAAGATGCGCAAGTTCATTTTCGAGGCGTTCTAAAAGCATCATTGAATAGTAATTTCTTGTTCTTTATCTTTAATAAATCGACGCGTGCTGAAACGACTTCCCATCAGGTCGAGCACCTCTTGATCGCGATTTAATTGCGGATTGGGCGTAATAAATAATTTTTCGCTCGCCATAAACACTGAATTTGCGCCTGCAAAATAGCACAAAGCATGCTGCTCATCCGACATCGAGGTGCGTCCTGCTGCAAGACGAATCACGGCTTTAGGCATGAGTAAACGGGCCGTAGCAACCATACGTACCATCTCAAAAGGATGCGGAGGAGGCACATCGTTTAGAGGCATATTTTCGTATTTCGCCAAAAGATTAATCGGAACGCTTTCGGGATGCGTTTTTAACGTCGCAAGCTGGTGCAACAATCGGAGACGATCAATGCGCGATTCTCCTAAGCCGATGATGCCACCGCAACAAATTCCTAAGCCTGCATCGGAGAGGTTATTCAAGGTATCAAGACGATTTTGATACGTGCGCGTGCTGATAATTTTGTCATAATATTCAGGGGACGTATCGAGGTTATGATTATAGGATGTACAGCCGGCTTTCTTTAAACGCAAAGCTTGGTCTTTGCTGAGCATGCCTGCCGTCAAACATGCCTCTAGACCAAGCGCATCGACCTCTTCAACAATTTTGAGAACGCGGTCAAATTGCTCGCCATCAAGAATTTCCCGCCAGGCAATGCCCATACAAAACCGGGTAGCACCACGCGCCTTGGCATCTCTAGCGACGCTGAGCGCTTTCTCGACGGAAAAAAGACGTTCTTTTTCTATGCTTGTTTTATAGTGTCCCGATTGCGGGCAATACTTACAATCTTCGGGGCATGCACCAGTTTTAATACTTTGAATACGACAGGCCTGCACTTCGTGGGGATTATGAAAATGCCGATGAACGCCGTGGGCCGCATAGAGAAGATCTACTAAGGGCTGTTCAAAAATTATTTGTATTTCCTCAAGTTGCCAATCATGGCGCACTTTTAAATAATCATTCTGCTGCATTTTTCATCCCGGGCCTTAAGAATCAACGAAGGCTTATAGGATGAAAAAATGAATGTCAAAACTAATAGGTCCACGAAAAACTAAAGGGCAAGCGTGCCTGCGGTGCTGCATAGTTTTGGTAAAATAATACTTCTTTGACATAAGGCGCAAGCAAAGATGTTGCGCGCCCCATCGCTTCCACCGTTTGCTTCATACCAACCAAACTTGGCATTAAATTAAAATTTTCCTTTAATCCAGGCTCGACAATGAGCACTTCCAAATCCTGATAAGTGGGCACCTGAGCCAACAAACGCACGCTATCAATGGCTTCACTAAAACCTCCGAGCTGATGAATTAATTTTTTTTCTAATGCTTCATGGCCAAGCCATACATGGCCTTGTGCGTTAGCGCGAACATGTTGTTCATCAAGCTCCATGCTTTGAGCAACGGTTTTCACGAAATTTTCATAATACCAATCGACAACTTTTTGGGCTTGCTCCCGCTCATCCGCCGAAAAAGACCGAGTCATCGTGGGCCCAGGATTTTTTATCGTCGAAAGCTCCGTCACATTGACCCCAATTTTATCCGCCAGTTTTGCCCCTGAAAAATGCAGCAAAAAAACACCAATAGATCCCGTCAATGTATGCGGCTCAGCAATAATATGATGGGCTGCAGTAGCGATCATATAGCCAGCTGATGCAGCATAATCGCTCATTGAAGCAACAATAACTTTTTTCTGGGCTGCTTTTTTTATAGCGTGATGAATTTTATCGCCGGCATTGGCATCCCCTCCCGGAGAATTAATACGCAGGATAATGCCAACAACACTATCATCTTCAATGAGCTCATCGAGAAGTTCTTTGACATCCGTGGCTCCTGTCATTGCACCAAAAAATGAAAAGACGCCCGGGCTTACCCTGCCATCAACAATTTCTCCGCTAATCGGAATCACAGCAATTTTTTGCTTAGCAGCCCAAGACTCATTTTTAACTTGGCGTGAATTATAGTCAGGCCATAACGGCAATTGTGCGTTTGTTTCTCCAATAAGTGTAGGCGCTATTTCATCGCTATAAATGGCCTCATCAATCAGGCCCATCTCTTTTGCACGAGCGGCCGTCACTTCGCCGTCATCTAGTAAAACTCTAAGCTTTGCGGGATCAATATTTCGGCTCTCGGAAACATGAGTGATGAAATTCTCATAAAAGTTTTGCAAAATATTTTTTTGTACGAGTAATTCTTCTTTTGCCGGTTTTTTATGAGTCCACATCCGCGGCGCCGTTTTAAAGTTGCCGGCCGCGATGCTTTCAGCCTTTATGCCAATTTTATTGAGCCCCTCGCCCACATAACTTAGGGTACTTTGGAAGCGATTGAGACTTAAAGTCCCATTGGCGTACATGAAAACCGTATTGGCCGCGGTAGCGACGTAATAATCTCGCTCCGAAGGATTATCGAGATAGACCACTACTTTTTTTCCAGCTTCGCGCAAGGCTCTCACTGCTTCACGCCATTCTTCAGTACGGGCATCACCGAAGCTAAAACCTCTTAAGTGAAGGGAAAGACCAGCAATGGAGTCATCATTTCTAAGCCTGCGCAACAGTGCCACTACTTCCAAAGGATTTTGCTCCTTCGTAAAAAGTGTGCTCATGAGGTCAGATTTTTTACTATCGATGCGGCCTTTTTCATCAATCGACAATTCAACCCATAAACCGGATGGTCGATCTATAGAACGCCATTCCGCAGATGAAGCTCGGATATGCCCCCCAAGGCTATAGTTTTTTGAGGAGGGCGCAACGTGAGTATTTAGGCTCAGTCCCAAATGGGCTAAGTTAATTTCGATGCCCGCAAAAAAAATAGGATTACTAAAGCCATCGACGATGCCAGGAATCTCTGTCGAAAAGAGCACCCCAAAACCATTAAAATACCCCTTAATCCCAAGCATTGGATCGAAGCGAAATCCCTCACGCCACGATAGGCCTTTGGGACTAAAACGGGCATCGAAAAGAAGGCTCAAAGTTTCGCCAAAAGGACGTAGTCCCAACCCAAAAAATAAATCAGGCGCGTTAAAATACCCTTCATTTGTTTCTTGATAAAGTCCTCCTATAGCTAAATAGGAGGTGGGGCGCACTTGAAATCCAAAAGATACTTTCATATCCGTGGCCGCGTTTTTTTCCATGGAATAGCTTTTCAAAAATGAAAGGCCAAAGGAAAGCTTTTCACTCGCTTTGAGAGAAAGACCAAAAATTCCCGTTAGATCACTCCCCAAAGGCTTCGAAACACGTGCATTGAATCCGCCACTAAGGCTTAAGAGATCGAGAAAACTAAGAAGCGCACTAGAGCTAAAATGATGACGTCCATCATTTTCTTTCCATTCATAGAAATAAGCACCGAGGCCTTCAACGCCATCAACGAAAGAAAGGCCCGCTGGATTATGCCATAACGCTTGTACGCCGTCGAGCGCAGCAGTACTTCTCACATCACTCTGGAAGCGCTCATCGATCGAAGAAAAACTTTCATTGGATAAAAAAAGAAAGAGCACTCCCATTAAGTGCAGAATCTCTATCTTCGCTTTCATAGCCGTCCTGATAATTAGGTATGAACTATGAACAGCGTATTAGAAAAGATGATTTCAACAATCAAAACTTAAGCAGTGCATTAAAGCAAAATTAATAATTTTAAGCTAAGCACCGAGGCCTTTGGTCAACCAATCGGGCGGCGATGTCATCTGCATGGTGTCCATAGACACTACTGCTAATTTTAGATGGGCAAAAAATCTGAGACCTTTAATATTTCGAAGTTCGTCCTTTAGCGTCGCTTTTGGCAATTGGGAGGGATCCGAGACAATCACTTGAGTCATCGTGATGAGGGGCCCATCCAAACTATCAAGTTGGCTCGCCACATAAATTTCTTCGTGTAGGAAGAGCGGTCTTAAATATTTCATTTCGATCGCTGCGACTACGATGCCTAAGCGTGCTTGCATGATTTTCTTAATACTGCAGCCTGCGGCCAGCAAACTCTGACAGCGCGCGCGTTCGAGATAGTAAAGATAAAGAGGATGATGCACCACGCCCGCGGCATCGACATCCTCAAACTGAACTAGTTGTGGATAAAGAGAAATTGTGTGTTGCATAGCCCTTTGCTTTAAAGGCAGAACAAGGAATGTAAATGGGTTGTTTTTGACCCCATCAACCATTATTCCGCTGAAGCATCAAACGAAGAAAACACAAAATTATTTTTTCTGAACTTATGAGGCCCTTTAGCCTCAACTAATTATTTCATGATGCGAGAACGACAGAGAGCTTATAAAAAAAGGGCCTCAACGGCCCTTTTTGCGTCATACCAAAAACTTATCAACTGCAGCCTGAAGTTGATCCGCAGTTTGCGCAGCGATAGCACGAGCCATTTCTTGCCATGATACTTCCGCAATATTGGCATGGGGGAGCATCGGGTTGCATCGTATAACTCGACTTTTGAAAGCTCGGCTGCACGGATGCTTCAGCCTCGTTAAAAAGTTCTGTCTGCGCACCTTGCAACCACTCAGGGCGCTCATGATTTTTGAGAAATTTTAGACCCATCCATCTAAAAATATAATCGCAGACACTGCTTGCCATGGGGATTTCTGGATTTTTCGTGAATCCACTTGGTTCAAAACGAGTATGGGCAAATTTCTCTACCAACACCCGCACAGGCACACCGTATTGCAAAGCCAAGCTAATGGCGGTGGCAAAAACATCCATCAAACCGCTAATGGTGCTGCCTTCTTTGGCCATCGTACAAAAGAGCTCGCCTGGTGCGCCGTCTTCAAAAAGTCCGACCGTCAAATAGCCTTCATGCCCGCCTATAGAAAATTTATGGGTCAAAGCCGCGCGATCTACAGGAAGACGACGACGTTTCACCATGCCAAGCTTTTGTCCAAGCTCATCGTTAGCATTCATCCCCTTTGCCGCAGCGATAAGATCTTCAAGCGTAAGCGGCTTAAAATTGCTTACCGGCAAAGATGGACCAGAAGCCTCATCTTTTGTACCCTTGCTAGTCGACAAAGGTTGGCTACGTTTGCATCCATCACGATAAATCGCCAAAGCCTTAAGCCCCAAACGCCATGCTTCAAGATGAATGTGCTCAACATCTTCAATGGTGGCGCTTTCAGGCATATTCACGGTCTTCGAAATAGCCCCACTCAAAAATGGCTGTACTGCCGCCATCATCAAGACGTGCGCAAGAGGCGCAATGCTTCTTTGGCCATTCTGCGCTTTAAAAGCACAATCGAAAACGGCAAGGTGCTCCTCTTTAAGACCAGGTGCTCCTTCAATCGTGTCATTTTGTTCGATGTGGGCGAGAATCTTGGCCTTTTCTCCTTGAGAATAACCCAGATGATCCAAGGCACGAGGCACAGTATGATTCACCATTTTTATAATGCCGCCGCCAACGAGCTTGCGATATTTCACCAAAGCGATATCTGGCTCAACACCAGTGGTATCGCAATCCATCATGAAGCCGATGGTGCCTGTCGGTGCAAGCACCGTTGCCTGCGCATTTTTAAAACCGTAGCGAGAGCCCAAGGAAATCGTATCAGCCCAAGCACCCTGTGCCGCCTCATAAACTGAAATCATGTTAGGAGGAAGATGCTGAAATTCCTTACGCATGAGGCCTTCTTGATGAAGCTTCATGACTTCCAAAAAGCAATCGCGATTTTCTTCGAATCCTGCGAAAGGCTTCATAGTTTTTGCGATCAACGCCGACATTTTATAGGCGCTGCCCCCCATCAAAGCAGTGATGGAACCTGCCGTAGCACGTCCAGCTTCGGAATCATAAGGAAGGCCAAGGCTCATCAGCAAGGCACCTAAGTTGGCATAACCTAGGCCCAATGGACGAAACTTATGGCTGTTTTCTTCTATTTTTGGCGTAGGATATGAAGAATGGCCAACGATAATTTCCTGCGCCAAAATCGTAATGGCAACCGCATGCTCGAAACCAGCAACATCAAAAGTTCCATCGTCACCAAGAAATTTCAACAAGTTAATCGAAGCTAAGTTACATGCTGAGTCATCGAGAAACATGTATTCACTGCAAGGATTCGACGCATTGATGCGCGCTGTGTTTTTGCAGGTGTGGTAACGATTAATTATATCGTCGAACTGCAACCCTGGATCGCCACACATCCATGCTGATGTAGCTATTTCGCGCCAAATCTCTTGGGCAGAAAGTTCTTCAAATACTTTATCTTCCGTCACCATGCGTGTGTAATAGGAGCCATTTTTGCTTAAGGCATCCATGAAAGAATCATTAACGCGCACCGAGTGGTTTGCATTTTGAAACATCACCGAATCATAAGCGCCACCAGGCACATTGAAGCCTGCATCGTAGCCTGCATCGATCAAAGCATGAGCTTTGGCTTCTTCTTCAACTTTGCACGAAATAAATTCGCGAATATCGGGGTGATCCACGTTAAGAATCACCATCTTAGCCGCACGACGGGTTTTACCGCCTGATTTGATAACGCCAGCAAAAGCATCAAAACCGCGCATAAAAGAAACAGGACCTGAAGCTTGGCCTCCACCCCGCAGGGATTCTTTTTGTCCTCTGATGGTAGAAAAATTCGTGCCGGTGCCGCTACCAAATTTAAAAAGCATGCCTTCGGTTTTGGCCAACCCTAAAATCCCTTCCATCGTGTCTTCAACGGAATTAATGAAACAAGCACTGCACTGCGGATGCTTTTCGACGCCCACATTAAACCAAACTGGCGAGTTAAACGCCATCTTTTGGCTTACCAATAAATGAGTGAGCTCATTGCGGAAACTCTCGTAATCTTCTTCGCTCAAAAAATAGGCAGAAGTTTTGCCCCAGCTGCTTATAGTATCCGCGACACGAGAGATTAATTGTCGCACTGAATATTCGCGTGTACTGCTTCCAGGCTTTCCTCGAAAATACTTATTCACCACGATATTGGTGGCAGTCATTGACCAGGTTTTAGGGATAAGAACGCCCTTTTGCTCAAAAATGACTTCGCCATTGGCGCCGCTAATAATAGCATCGCGTTCCTCAAAAAAAACGCCGGCCTGCTCGCTCATAGGATCAACGCCAGCAGTAGTGAAATGCCGCTTGATTTTAAGGCCCTTCTCTGTAGGCTCTATCGTCGCGCTTTTGCCCTCAATAAGCTTGTCCTTGCCAACTTTCTCTGTTCTTGACACTAAAGCCACCATAGTACTTCTTCCTCGGATAATACTCATGTTCGCCCTCACCTAAGCACAAGTTGTGTTTGTCGATAAAGCATGAGTTTGGAATCAATCTGAATTTTTTTTCGATTATTAAGAACTACCCACGACCCCTAGTCTTAGTCAATCGATGAATAAACAAATTTTTATCGTAATAGCATTTTTCCTAGTTAAAACCAGATACAAAAATGTTTCATACGAAACGATCATTTATTACTAATTAATTGAACGCTTTGCTTGAATTAATTTTTATTTATTTTTTCCCTCGATTTTCGATTTAAAAATTCTATAATGCGTTCTAAAATTCTAAGACTTCGATCATAGCGTCGCGAATCTGACTCTCTTGCGGCAAAATCGCATTTTCCAAAATTCTTGAAAAACCAATCGGGATGTCTTTGGCGGCCAATCGTTTGACCGGAGCATCCAAATGCATAAAACAATTCTCCATAATCACTGCTACAACCTCACTCCCAATGCCATTGAAGAGATGGTCTTCATGAAGAACTAGAGCCTTACCCGTTTTTTTCACTGACTGAATAATACCATCATAATCCAATGGCTTAATCGAGCGCAAATCGAGGACCTCAATATCATGGCCCTTTTCTCTCAGTTCGTGCGCCACCTTAAGCGCCATGTGCACAGTATTTCCGTAAGTAATCACGCTGAGTTCAGAACCTAGACGCCGAATTTTTGCTTTGCCAAAGGGAATGGCAAAATCATTGCCAAACATCGGGCCTTTGGCTTCAGCTCGGTTATACAGATATTTTGGCTCAAGAAAGAAGGTGGGACCTTCAGATCTGATAGCAGTCCTCAATAAACCCGCCGCATCTTCAGCAAAAGCAGGTGCCAGCACACGAATACCGGGCAAATGGCTCATAATCGCTTCAACATTTTGCGAGTGATAAAGTCCACCTGCAATATAGCCACCGGATGCCAAGCGTAAAACGACATTAGGCGAAAATTGCCCATTGGAACGCCAATAATCATGGCCCATTTCAACTATTTGTTCCATAGCGGGCCACACATAATCCGCAAATTGCGCCGCCTCGATAACTATGCGTATATCGCGGCTATAGCGACTCATACCATTGGCAGTGCCAACGATATAATCTTCGGCAATGGGAGCATTAAAGACTCTTTTATTGCCGCATAGTTCCAAAAGGCCCTTGGTCAGGTTAAAAACGCCACCTTTTTTCTTTGAGGCACAATCTTGGCCCCACAAAAAAGTATGTTCATTGTACTGAAATTCTTCGAGCAAAGTCCGCGTGATAGCTTCCCGCAATTTTTCATTTGATTCCGTATCGATCGCCACATATTCTTCTTCATTTTTCGGTGGCATATAGGCCGGCGCAAAAACAAATTTATGCACGGAATCTGGATCGGGCGGCAGCGCTTTTTCGACTTCTTCGCAGGCAAGCTTAAGTTCTTCTTCGACTTCTTGTTCGATCGCATCTATCCGTGAAACACTCAGCTTTTCTCGTTCCATCAAAGCTTTTAGACGACTAAGCGGATCGCGTTTCATCGCCTCTTCAATTTCAACTTTTTCGCGATATAAATCTTGTGCATCGGAGTTTGAATGTGCGCCGATACGAACACATTGGGCATGAAGCAGTGCCGGACATTTTTTTGTGCGTACGAAATCAAGTGCCGCGTTCATCTTTTGCACAGAGTCCATAAAATCTGTGCCATCGGCATTGAAAATACCTAAGTTAGCAAAACCTCTGAAATTATCGCTGATGATCGTGTTAGCCGATTGCTCAGCGGTGGGCACCGAAATACCATAGCCATTGTTTTGGATCACAAAAATAACCGGCAATTTTTCTCGCGTGGCCCCGTTAATAGCCTCGTAACAATAGCCTTCTGACATCGACGATTCGCCCTGACTTGAAAAAGCAATGGCATCATCATCGTAATATTTTATTGCGCGCGCTACGCCGACTGCATGCAAGGCGTGGTTGCCTGTGCACGAAGAAACGTTTTGAATATTGATCGAAGGCTTAGCAAAGTGATTAGACATGTGACGGCCACCCGAGGCCACATCACTGGCTTTAGATAGCCCATTTAAAAGAAGTTCTTTGATGCTAAGGCCTGCAGCAAGCACCGTTGCTGTATCGCGATAATAGGGAAACAAAAAATCTTTATTTGGACGAAAGGCAAGGCCAAGAGCCACTTGAATAGCCTCGTGCCCACTGCAACGAGCGTGATAACTCCAGCCCATTCCCCGCCGAATATAAATGGCTGCTTGATCATCGATTTTTCTGGCCATATAGGCCAAGCGGTACCATTTAAAGAGTTGTTCCGGATCAGATTTTAGCTGGCTTTTTTTGCCTGGCACTTTCACCATATCAATTTCCTGAAACAAGGTGTTTCTCCACGTGGATCGCAATGAGAAAACTTTTAAACCACATAAAATACTTTGGCAACGTTCTTCATTGTTTCGCTTCCGGGGAAGTTAAGAAAACCAGAATCAACCAGAGGCTCCAAACCTAAAAGCCCCATGTCTTTTAAAATTGCATCAAGAGGCTCATAGCAATCATTGGGGAGCATAGAATTATCGGCGGATGCTCTCGAAAGAAAAGCAAGAATAAGCTCTTCGAAACTTGGATTCCTAGGGCGGCAATAATCAAGCATCGAATAAACATCATTGTAATCAAGATGAGGTGCAAGAAGGGGATTTAAGATGCTCTGAGGAAAACTTTTCTCCAGCCAAGCTCCAATAAGAAGTCGCGCTTTTAAAGGAGGAGTAGCAAAAATAAAACTAATTATCTCTTCTAGCCCAAGCAAAAAAAGCAAAGACAATACTTTTGGCCTGCCCATCTCAAAAGCCATATCTAAGTCAACAAGCACATCAATCTGGCGAGTGAGTCGACAAAATTTATCCGCAAGATCCCTATCTTTAAGCAGGACACTTTCTAAAATATCGTCGGTATTGATTTTCAAACTATGTTCTTCAAGCACCAGATCAAGCAGCGAAGAAAAACCTCGCAGGCCATCCTCTAAACTGGATTCAACCCGTTGTAACTGGGTACGCAAATTGTCTTCTAGGCTCGGACGAGCATTGAGAATCAGCGATAAATGCGTAGCGATATTTTTTACTTGCTTATCGTTCTCGCTCATCACGCGAAGCGTTTCTAAGCACAATAAAACAAAGGGCGTAAGAGTTTCGGGCATGAGAGGAGCCCAAGCCCGTAGAGATGCAAAATTTTTTTCCAGCTCTAAAAATTTTTCTTCTGTCACGGCCCATTACCGTTTAAGGGTTTCAAAAGATTTTCTTTGGGGAAAGTCTCAATAAAAGCCAAAGTTTCAATATGCTTTTCTTCTTGCTCGGTACCAAAGGTTTTTAACTCACTCAGCTTTCTAGCAGTGACCAAGACACGCGAATCGAGTGATGAAAGCGTCTGATTATAGGAATCGGTTGCCATTTTCAAGTTTTTTCCAAGCTTTTCAAAATGAGTTGCCACCACTTGAATACGGTCTATAAGTTGCTGCGCGAGCCTTCTTACTTCTTCAATATTATTCGCAATAGATTCCTGTTTAAAACCAAAAGCAATGGCTTTGAGCAAGGCAACAAGAGTCAAAGGCGTGGCAATAATAATTTCATGCTGGGCAGCAAAATCAAGCAAGTTAGGATCAGCTAAAAGAGCTCGATGAAGGAAGGATTCCCCAGGCAAAAACATCACCGTAAACTCGGGACTTTCGCCCAAGATCTTGCTGTACGATTTTTTCTTTAAAATCATTAAATGACGTTTCAAGGTAGTTACTAATTCCTGTGCATCGGAAGTTGCGTCTCCTTGCCATAAATCCAAGGGTGCCTTCGCATCAATAACGATTTTTTTATTGCGGGGCAAGGTCACAATCATATCGGGACGCAAGGTCTCTTCTTCGCCTTTGATGCTGGATTGCTCCAAAAAATCGCAATGAGCAGACATTCCTGAAAGCTCTACGACACGTCTAAGCTGCATTTCGCCCCAACGCCCGCGGATACCTGGTGCATGTAGCGCTTTGGCCAAGCTCCCTGTCTCTTTCTGCAAAAGCGTTTGGCTTTGCATCAAGGCCTCGATTTGTTCTTTTAGAGCACTGTGAGCGCTCGCACGGCTACTTTCTAAATCGCCTACTTTTTTATCCATATGCAAAAGCGATTCTTTAAGAGGCAAAAGAACATTTTTTAAATGCTCGGCAGTGTGAACACGCTCTTCTGCACTACTATTGCGTAGCTGCTCAATACTTTCTTTGAACGACGCATTCACGAGTTTAGTATTTTCAAGCAGACTCTCTTTCGAAATATGCTGAAAACTTTCTTTCATACGTTCATGAAGATTATTGATATCATCGATTCTTTTTTGATAAAACTCGCGGCTCTGCTCATATTCTGTTTTGATAACGCTCAGCTCAATGGCGAGTTCGTTTTTCTCGCGTTGCTGGCCTTCAAGGCTAAGAAGAAAACTGCGTTCTTTTTGCGAGAAAATACGCCAAGCACAAAGCAAAACGCCAAGAGCCCCGCATAAAAGACCTATAAGAAAAATAAGTAGATTTTCCATATCTCAAACTTTGATCCGATTTCTTATCGCACGCAATTGCTGCGCCCAATTACTTTTTAGTGACTGAAATAGAACTGATTATTTGTGAGCCTTGTTAGAAGTACCAACAACAAGCTTTTCTTTTAACAAAAACGATAGTTTGAAAAAATGGTGCCGGAGGAGGGACTCGAACCCACACGGACCTAAGCCCACCGGATTTTGAGTCCGGCGCGTCTACCAATTCCACCACTCCGGCATGAACTAAAAATATATCTACTGTCTTGTTGAGATTCGTCAAGGCATCAAGATTCTAATCTATGCTTTTTTTTTGGGAAAACAATGAGCTTGGTTATAGAAGACTTGTCCATAGGCGCCGGCACTAAACATATTCTTGGTCCTGTATCATTTTCACTCTTGGGGGCAAAAACTTTGGCGCTGATGGGCCCTTCCGGAAGTGGAAAATCCATGCTTGTGCGCACTATTTTAGGGCTTAATTCAGCCCTTCATTTGAGCGGCCGCATTCATTTTTTTGGCCACCTGATTCAGGATAATCAAAAAAACTTCGGCCCGTTAAGCAAAGGCGCCTTTGCTTATGTCCCGCAAAACCTGAGTCTTTGGCCCCACTGTAGCGTACAAAAAACCTTGGAACTCACTCGCTCATTTTCTCAAGAAGAGGGACTCATGAGCATTCAAGAAATGCTTTCATTTCTTTCACTGTCTTCTTTGAAAAATCGCCTACCTCATGAACTTTCTCGCGGTGAGCAGCAGCGCTTAGCAATCGGACGCGCGCTCATAAATAAGCCTAAATTTTTGGTTTTAGATGAGCCCTTTTCTGCTTTGGATATCATCACGCGCCAACATCTATTGCAGCTCCTAAAAGAATTACTTTTGCGCATGACTACAAGCGTCATTTTTATCACCCATGATTTAAGTGAGACACGCTTTCTTTCCGATGATTTGATGATTCTGTATGCGGGCAAGAAGCTATGGCACGGCCCCCTTCATAATTTCAAAGATGAGCCCCAAGAGTGGCCGCTTTTACGGGCACATAAATTCTTTTATGCGCCCTATTAGGTATTGTTTATTGCACACACATTAACGGCGCGGTGACAGTCGTAGATAATTTGTCGCCTTTCGCATGCAAAAGCGCCTTCATAAGTTTAGGAAATTCATTTTGGAAATTGATGAAGGGAGGAAGACTTCGTCGGGGGGAAGATGCGAGCATTTTCTTGACCTTAAGAATCAAATCATTGGCATCAACCTGAAGCGAAGTTGCAGGTATAAGATCAATGCCCCAACCCATGCGCTTCACAAGTTCCATATTTGTTTTTTCCCATGGCAAAGCCAAGGTAGAATCCGATTTGATAATGATCGGAGTTCCAAGCGTAAGAGCTTCCCCAATGGTAGATCCTCCTGGCTTAAGCAACACTGCATCGACGCTCGCCATTGTCAGCGCCATATGAGCGGCATCTAATCTGCCCAATACTTTGCTTTTAAAAAGTATATTATCGGCGAAAGTAGAAGCTTTTTTTATGAAGCCCTCAATTATTGTTTTATCACCGCCTGAAGCGATGAAAACATGCAAAGGAGCACCAAGAGAAGAGTTCATTTGCATCGCGTGAAAATGCTGCACATATTGCAAGAGTAGCTCCAGCGCACCACCTTTACCGCCTAAGGTTATGAGAATACTTTTTGCACCTTTGGGAATTTTTAAAACGGTGCTGCGATAGTTGAGAACTTCAGGAGCTTCTTTTGATTTGCCTGCGGCATCGATCTTGGTCCGAAGTTCACTAAACTCTTTCCGAACAGGATAACCAACGATGCAATAGGGAACGACAGGTTTGGCCGCATTATTCGGATGAAGGGGAGTGATTACTTCGGGCTGTGCAACGGACAATCCCAAAAAAACATTAGCTTGTTCACTCGTGGACTCATCGATTTTATTTACGAAGTGACTTACTTCGTAATCGGTAGGCACGATAAGCATCGGAATATTATTTTTCTTGGCAATATTCGCATACACATAATTTCCCACAGGAAATACGCTAATTATCATCGATGGTGCACGATTATCACAGGCACGCATAATGCGATTTAACACTTTATTATCCCATACCATTTGTCGCGCACTTATCATTTTTTCCGCGACTCCTTGGTAGGAAACTAGACTCTTTAATTTATCCCATTTTTCAGCTTTCAAATATTCGTCATAAAGTTCCGTTTTCGGCAAAAGGTCATACAAAATGTCAACTTGAGCAATGGCAAATGTACGGCCTTTTCCTAAAATCTTTTCTTCAGAATCACGCAAAGCACGAGCGACCGCTTCTGCAGCTGATTTGTGGCCGGAGCCTTCAGCACTATAAAGAATTATTATTTTTTCTGTCTTTGAAATTTCCGCACTTTCCGAAGAAGAATCGATGCTTTCTTTTTGTTTATTAGTCAAAGAAAAATCCTCGCATTTCATATAGCGCATATCTTTTTCAATGGCAGGTAGGCCACGAATGGCCAACTTTTCATTGTCATGCTTGGGCAAATGATTGCAAGCAGTCAAAGTCACTAAACTGTGGAGGGCAATCAACCACAGAGCGCAGCTCTTTTTCATCAAATTGTAGTTCATACGTCTTAGCATTTCCTAAAAAATTTATTCGCATCCGAAGTCATAGCCAAATAACTAAGGAATTTTAAAACTATTTCGCACTAATATCTTCGGAATCATGTGTCAAATTAGCATTCCGAATCCACTTAAAACTCAGGAAAAAGAAGCTTTGATTTGTCCATCTACAACGTCAAGAGTTGCATTACCGCCTTTAACCAGGGCACCAAATAAAAGTTCGTGAGCTAATGGCTTTTTCACCTGTTCTTGGATGATGCGGGCCAAGGGCCTTGCTCCCATGGTGGCATCATATCCAAGTTTAGCCAAATGTTTCACCGCTTCGTCACTGATAGTAATGGTGACATTTTTTTCCGCGAGTTGAGCTCGGAGTTCATCCACAAATTTTTCCACCACTTTCATCACGATTTCAGGAGATAATTTATTAAATGAAATTTTAGCATCAAGCCGATTTCTAAACTCGGGACTAAAAAGTCGTTTTACCGCTTTATCATCCTGAGTAGTTTCTAAGCCCTCAAAAAACCCAATGGCACGTTGTTCGCGCTCACGCGCTCCGACATTGCTCGTCATAATTAAAATCACATGCCGAAAATCAGAGGCTCTCCCATTATTGTCCGTAAGCTTGCCGTAATCCATTACTTGTAAGAGCATATTGAAAACATCAGGATGAGCTTTTTCGATCTCATCCAAAAGTAAAACAGCATAAGGCGTCTTATTAATAGCATCGGTTAAAAGACCGCCTTGCTCATAGCCAACATAACCCGGCGGGGCTCCAACCAGCCGAGAAGCGGTGTGGCGCTCCATGTATTCACTCATATCGAAGCGAATTAAACTGATTCCGAGTGCTTGTGCAACTTGCTTTGCAACTTCGGTCTTACCTACCCCTGAAGGCCCCGTAAAAAGAAAACAAGCAATGGGTTTATCTTTATCGCGTAAACCGGCGCGAGACATTAAAATTGCGTTCGAAACCTGGTCTATAACCTGATCTTGACCAAAAACTTTCGCCTTCAAATTTGCTTCGAGGCGCGCAAGTAATTCTTTGTCGTCGTGATTAACCGTACGCGATGGTATTTGGGCCATGCTAGCAACTGCTTCTTCGATGGATTTTTCATCGACGCTACTATCCTCGGCATGTTGATTTTGTGCATTATGGAGGCGCAGCCTTGCGCAGGCTTCATCGATCAAATCGATGGCTTTATCGGGTAATTTGCGCTCATGCAAAAATCTCTTCGAAAGCTGAATGGCTGCATTCAATGCTTCATCACTAATGCTTACGCCATGAAATTCCTCATAGCGTCCTCGAATACCGCGTAAAATTTGTTGGCATTCTTCATCGGAAGGCTCGTCAATATCGATTTTCTGAAATCGTCGCGCCAAAGCCCGATCTTTTTCGAAATAATTTCTGTACTCTTTATACGTGGTCGAGCCAATGCAACGCAGATTGCCCTTCGAAAGTATAGGTTTTAATAAATTTGATGCATCCATGCTGCTGCCGGTGGTTGCGCCGGCACCGATGATGGTATGAATTTCGTCGATCACCATAATCGCATTAGGCTTAGCTTCAATGGCTTTTAGTACAGCTTTCATACGGTTTTCAAAATCACCGCGATAACGCGCACCAGCAAGCATTGCGCCCATATCAAGCAAATATACTTCGGCACCTTGTAAATAATGAGGTACTTTTCCTTCAATGATACGATTAGCCAATCCTTCTGCTAAGGCTGTCTTTCCGACGCCTGGATCACCCACCAATAAAGGATTATTTTTTCGACGGCGGGATAAGACTTGCACGATGCGCATAATTTCTTTTTCACGGCCAATAACTTGATCAAGCCGTCCGAGTCTCGCTTCATCGGTCAAACATAGCGTAAAACGGGAAAGATTCGTTTGTTTCTCTTGGCCCTGCTCTTCATCATTTTCGTCATCATCAATTTCTTCTTCATCTTCTTCCGCAGGCCCAAGTCCACCATGTGAAATAACAGAAACTAAATCCAGACGCGTAATACCTGCTTGCTGCATCATATAGACCGCATAGCTTTCATCTTCATCAAAAGCGGCCACCAAAACATGCTCGACAGAGACTTCCGATTTTCCGGCGCCTACAATGTGTACTGCAGCTCTTTGTAAAACACGTTGAAAACCTAAACTTGGCAAGGTTTCAACTTGAGAATTATCTGGCAATATTTCAATTTGATTATCTATGAAGGTTAAAAATCGCGCCTTTAAATCTTTTTTACTCACGCCCATTTGTTTCAAAAGAGCCTTAATTTTTGGGCTTTCAAAGAGAACAAAACACAGATGTTCTACCGTAGCAAACTCATGGCGCCGCGCGTGTGCTTCTTTCAACGCATCTTCCACTATTTTTTCGACTTCATGGCTTAGCATCGCGCTCTCCCCGTAATTTATCTTAGCGTCTAGTATCGGTGCGGGCTAGCGATATCTGCACGCGTGATCAACCCGATAAGCACTTGTTTTTTAATAGATAGTTAAATTTATTCTGGGTCCGCAGTGACCAATAAAGGCATACCGTTTTGCCTACTATAGGAAGTCACTACAAAAACTTTGGTCTCAGCGATGTCCTTTGTATATAAACCCACTTTAGCCTTACCCTCTAAATGGACTTTCAGCATCAACCAGTGCGCTTCTTCAGCATTTTTATGGAAAAA
>JBPOIV010000219.1:0-6623 GCA_052034245.1 Myxococcota bacterium | reverse complement strand
AATTTGGTCTTTAAATTCACCATTTCAATCGCGTAATTAATGTAATTTTTACTTCCAAAGAGTTCCTTAAGAAATATTTTATATAAAATATACTTTCGTATGGCATTTATGGCGAATAGCGTTGTTTTTGGGCAACGAGGAGCATTGTCTTTATGATGCGGAAAGTATCTTTTCTTGCGCTCAGTTTGTCTTTTTTAGTGAGTCCCTTAGCGGTGGCCAATTATGGCGATGGAGTAAGTTCGATTTGGGGAGGCGAATATAGTGCCCAAAACGTACCCTTTCATCCTTATCTGCCGCCTAGTGAACCTCGCATTATGCCCAACGATTGGCTGCTTTATTGGAATATCATCGCCATCAATGCGAGCGGTCTTGACCATACGCCTGTGGCCCAAGGCGAGGATAGGGTCTTTGGTGAGCAATTGGGTCCTGTTCGAGCTGCGCGGGCCATGGCTATAGTTCATATCGCCATTTTCGAAGTAATTAATGCGATGGAAAATAAATATAAAAGTTATATAGGAATGCTACCAATGGCGCCAGCTAATCCCATATCTTTACGTGCCTCTATTGCTCAAGCTGCACATGATACTTTGGTAGCTTTGTTTCCATCCCAAAGTGCACACTTTGATGCGGCATTGGCGCAGGAATTGAATACTTTGCCCCGCGGTCTTCTAAAAAAACGTGGCATTGATTTAGGACAACGCGCCGCTAAAGCTATTTTGGCCAAAAAGGCAAATGACGGGTCCGACCATGTTGAGCCTCGGGTAAATATTGATTTCATCCCAAGTGATTTGCCAGGAAAATGGCGTCAAGATCCCATTAGCCAATCACCTTTGGCTCTCGGTGCTTATTGGGAACGAGTAAAACCCTTCGTGCTCGATAGTGCCAAACAATTTCGCGTACCACCGCCACCAGCCTTAAGAAGTGCTGCTTATGCACGCGCTTTTAATGAGGTTAAAACTCTTGGCGGTGATGGCATTCACACGCCGACTGAGCGTACGCCTGATCAAACCGACATGGGAATCTTTTGGGCCTATGATGGTACGCCGAGCTTATGCGCTCCTCCACGTCTTTATAACCAAATAGCCATTCAAATCGCCCAACAAATGAACACCGACTACATGGAGCTCGCACGTCTTTTGGCATTGGTGAATACTGCCATGGCAGATAGCGGCATTGCCGGTTGGGAATCTAAATATCACTACCAAGTTTGGCGCCCTGTCACCGGTATTCGCGAGGCCGATCCAGGCACGGGCCCAACAGGCCTTGGTGATGGCAATAGCCAAACTACGGGCGATACCAATTTCTATCCTTTAGGTGCTCCTGCAACGAATCTAAACGGCCCTAATTTTACCCCACCTTTTCCTGCATATCCTTCGGGCCATGCCACTTTTGGTGGCTCGCTCTTTCAAACTCTTCGAAAGTTTTATGGCCGCGATGACATAGCTTTTACCTTCATATCCGATGAAATGAATGGTGTTACTCGTGATAACCAAGGCAATATTCGGCCGATGAAACCCCGTAAGTTTAGCTCTTTTTCAGAAGCGGAAGAAGAAAATGGACAAAGCCGGATTTATTTAGGTATTCACTGGGAATTTGATAAAACCGAAGGCATTGCTCAAGGGCGAAAAGTTGCTGATTTCGTGATGGAACATCTTTTTCCCAAAAAGCCCTAATCGGCCACAATTGACCTTGGCTCCCGGTGCTCTAAGCTTCATTGATGATAAAGAAAGCTGAGCACCTGATTGAGGGTCAAATAGACACGCTAGCCTTTGGTGGCGATGGCATAATGCGGCATGAAGGCCGCGTTGTTTTTGTGCCATTTTCGGCGCCCGATGACCTTGTTTCTGTAAAAATTATTCACCAAAAGAAAAATTTTGCACGCGGCAGTATTCAGAAAATTATTCAATCGTCGTCGTATAGAACTGCGGTAAAATGTGGGCATTTTGGCACATGCGGCGGCTGTCAGCTGCAGCATATCAACTACCCAAAACAAGGTGTGCTCAAACAAAGCTTTGTAAAAGATGCATTAGCGCGCATTGGCAAGATAGATACGGATGTTTTGGAAACACGAGCAGCTGCCCATCAATGGTATTATCGTCGCCATATTCGTCTTCATTGGCAAAATGGTGAGCTTGGCTTCATGGGTGAGTTTTTAGACGTGGTGCCTATTAAGCAATGTCCTATTTTTGATGAAAACGCTGAAATAATGGACCTACTTAAAAATATTTGCCCTTTATTAAAAAGCACAAGGGCGGTAGAAATCAGCGTCTATAAGGCAGAACCTTCGCGCTTTGTTCTATCATTTCAGCTTTTCGAGGCCATTAAAAATAGCCATACTCTATTTGAAAAAGCTTTAGCCGATACTGATCTCATTCAAGGCATCATGTGGCAAATCGAAGGCCGGCACTCTGAACTTGGTAATTGTTCCTTGTCTTTTATTCTTCACGGGCTCAGCTTGGTCTATAATCCCAAGGTTTTTGTGCAGGCCCATCCTGAACAAAGCGCCGCCCTTTATGACCAACTTTGTGTTTTAGCTAAACAAATAAAGGCCAAGCGCGTACTCGATCTTTTTTGCGGCTTTGGCGCAAGTTCAATTTTGCTGCGACGAGAAGGGATGGATGTGGAAGCAATTGAGCTAAATCCTGAATCTATACGTCTTGCACGGGAAAACGAAAAAAATAATGGCATCGAGGGAATTAAATGGCATGCCGCTGATGTCGATGCAGTCGCCGATCTTATTTTACGGGGCTCAAGATTCGATACCGTCCTCGTGAATCCTCCACGAACGGGGCTTAGTTCCACGCTAACAGCGTTACTTTTAAAGCACCGACCTGAACATATTCTCTATGTCTCATGCATGCCCGCAACCCTCGCACGTGATAGTGCGGCTCTAAAAGCTGGTTATAAGATTCACTATTGCCAGCCCTATGACATGTTTCCCCAGACGACTCACGTGGAAAGCTTAGTGTTGTTTATAAAGAATTAGCCTATTCCAAGCCATCGTCATTGCGAGCGCAGCGTGGCAATCCAGAGGCACAGCTGCTTCGTGTGGATTGCCGCGCGGCGCTCGCAATGACGGAAAAGTAGCGGTGCGTGCGTACTTATCGATGAATAGTCTTTTTAACGCACCAGATAATCGCCCTTGTATTCAAACTCTACGATTGGTTCAGTGAGCTGCTGTGGAGGCCGGATGTCATACTCGAGGGCACTTAGGCGCCATACGGCATGGGCGGCGGCGTCGGAGAGTTCATCGAGGGATTTTAGGGCTAAGAGGGAAGATGGACTTTCGCCGGTATTTTCGTAGTTATCGCACGAGCGGTGGTAGCAAGGATCATAGGGAAAGCGTGCCCGACCGCCGTAGATGCGCGCCATTTCGGTGCTTTTAAACGATTCTGCGCCAGCAAAAAGGCCGCCTGCTGGAATGCCCACTTCGATAAATGGACCATAATCTGAGCGACCATCAAAAGCAGTAGGATGATTAGCAAGGCCGGAAGCAGAAAAATAATCGAGGAAAATTTGCTCAATATATGCTGAGCCTTCAGGACCTGATTGTGCATTGAGCGCTGTTTTTCCAGAGTTGTCGCCGTCGTAAACGAAGCGAGCATAGTTAGATGAGCCAAGCATGTCGAAGTTGAGCATGGCGAGTATTTGTCGTTTTTCGCCTCTCGTCAGTGATTCGACATAATGCTCAGAGCCGAGCAAACCATATTCTTCAGCGGCAAACCAAATAAAGCGCAATTTATTTTTTGGTACCAAACCGAGTTCGGCATATTTTTCGGCGATGGCAAGGATACTAGCACTCCCGCTGCCGTTGTCGTTCATACCTGGACCTGCGCGAACGCTGTCAAGGTGCGCACCAACGACCACAACTTTATTTTCATCGCCCGCGGAGCTTTCCGCGATAACATTGCGAACTAGATGGCGGTTCGCGAGGACATCCGTACGCATCAATACGCGCGTGCCGCAGGGACCATTTAAAATTGAAGCATATAATTTTTCGCCCACTTCAAAGCGCGTGCCTAAAACCGGAAAATTAAGAAAAGAGGCATCAAGGCGGCCCGTAATTAACTCTTGCCGTCCGGGATTTCCTTCATTGAAAATGATGGCGCCAATGGCCCCGGCTTCGATGGCATTTTCTACTTTGGTTTTAAAAGTACAGGTGCCGCGCTGCATGAGCGCAATATTTCCCCGTTTAAAATTAGCAAAATCTTCAGGCTCGCAGCCACTGGTGGAATCATTGGCTTTGGTGCTTGGAATTTTTAGGTCAATCGCTTCAACTTCGCCTTCGACTTCGGCATAGCCTAAACTGCTCATGCTCGAAAAATCTTTGTTGGCCTCAAAGGAACTTTCGCTGCCATTCTTTTTTATAAGTACCGGCGGATTATTATCTTCACTTTGAATAATGGGAAATTCTTGAAGCCGAACACTATATCCTGCGGCTTCCATACGCGCTTTTACATATGCTACTGAGGCTTCAAAGCCAGGACTTCCTGCCACTCTTGTACCATTATTGGCGGTGGCTATCTGTTGAAGCTCAAATTGATGCGCACGAATACTCTCCACACTCAAGCTTTGTCGAAGCGCTAAAGAATCTTCAATGCTGGGAACTTCGGCATTAAGTCTGAGAGCAGATATTACCAGTAGAAGGCCACAATATGGCGCAATCTTTTGTATCCTCATTGTGCGTTATTCTCCCGTTCATAACGTTGAATCAATATTGTATAGCGAAGGTTTTTATTGATTGCTTAGTGTTTTTTTATTGATGATAAAATAGCGAGTTTAAATAATATATGTTATTTTCTGACACGGTGGTCGGAAGTAGTTTTTTTAATAATTTTTTTATTGGGGAATAAATTCCGAAAAATATTGTTAGAGCTTTCACCGGAGATCTTATGCACTGTACGACACTTGAACAAAGTATCAGCGAAAAACATGCACTTTATCGGGAGCAGGAAGCCATTCTTGAGGCGGAGCGCTGCCTTTATTGCTATGACCCGCCCTGCGTGAAAGCGTGTCCTACCGAAATCAATATTCCTAATTTCATTCGTAAAATTGCCAATAAGGACAAAAAATCTGCGGCCAAAACCATTTTGTCTGCCAATATTTTAGGAGACTCCTGTGCCAAGGTTTGTCCGGTAGAAGTGCTTTGCGCGGGCTCCTGTGTTCTTCATCAGCGTCATGAAGAGCCTATTGCCATAGGGCGTTTACAACGATTTGCCACCGAGAACATTCGCGAACGCTTCAGTATCGAAGAAATCTTAGGCCCCAAAAAATCTCCGCGGCATAAGAAGGTCGCCTTTGTCGGCGCAGGTGCGGCCTCGCTAGCAGCTGCTGCTTTGCTGGCACGCGAAGGATACGAAAGCCATATTTTCGATAAACGCAGCTTTGCCGGCGGGCTCAATGCCTACGGTATTGCGCCTTATAAACTTTTTCATGAAGCAGCACTTTTAGAAATAGATTGGCTAAAAGCTCTGGGTCTTAAATTTCATTTCGGATGCGAAGTTGATGAGGCGAAGGCGAAGAGTCTCATAAAAGAGTATGACGCGGTTTTTCTGGGCATCGGTCTTGGCGGCGATAAAATGCTTTCTTTGCCAGGTCTTGAGAATGAGGGAGTGTTTGGTGCGACAGAACTCATTGAAAAAATAAAAACAGATCCGACTTTTAGCCTGGCTACAATTAAGCGCGCGCACATTGTAGGTGGGGGCAATACCGCCATCGACATTGCCCATGAGCTAAGTTTACTTGGCGTGCCGTATGTGGCGATGCTTTATCGTAGTAGCGAGGCCGCGATGAGTGGTTATGCACATGAAATGGCAGCTGCGCGTAAGTCGGGCGTGCATTTTTTTCCGCATAGCGAAGTCCTTAAGATTTTGAGTCATGAGGGCCAGTTAAGAGCCATTATCACCAATCAATCAGATGATGAAATTGCGAGTGATGCCTTGGTCTTTGCCATCGGACAGCAAGGAGCAACAAGTATCGCTCGCTATTTTGACAATGTAGAACTTGATGAACGCTCTTTGATAAAGGTGAATGAGAATTATCGCACCAATAATCCGAAAATATGGAGTGCAGGTGATGCGGTCAACGGCGGCAAAGAAGTTGTAAATGCCGTTGCTGAGGCAAAAATTGCGGTGCGCGATATGATCCAATTTTTAGAAGGAACAAGATTCCCATGAGTGTTGATATTTCGATTGATTTTTGTGGCGTCAAAAGTCCCAATCCATTTTGGCTGGCTTCAGCACCTCCCACCAATACTGGCGATCAGATAATGCGTGCCTTTGATCATGGTTGGGGAGGGGCGGTGTGGAAAACCTTGGGTATTCCTATCGAAAATGTTTCGAGCCGCTTTGGCGGGCTTTCTTATCGCGGCAAAAAAATGATGGGCCTCAATAATATCGAGCTCATCACCGATAGGCCTCTTGAGGTTAATTTTAAAGAAATTGCTCTTGTGAAAAAGCGCTATCCAAAGCACACCTTGATTGTTTCTTTGATGGTCGAAACTAAGACTGAATGGCAGGATTTTATACGCCGTTATATTGATGCCGTCGCGGATCTTTTAGAGCTTAATTTTGGCTGTCCTCATGGGATGTGTGAACGAGGCATGGGCTCGGCGGTAGGCTCTG
>JBPOIV010000064.1:0-11362 GCA_052034245.1 Myxococcota bacterium | reverse complement strand
TATCCAATTGGCTTCACTACCATATGGTTTCACTTGGATGGATTGTGAAGGATATTACAGGAGACCCCTGTATTAAAATAGAAATAAGGCCTGCAGAAAAAGAATTTTTAGCCGTTAAAAACCGTGTAGAGAAATTCGCTAAAAAAAAGGAAGATTAAAATTAATCTAGATTTTAACAATGATTTAGCGAGCCACCTAGTTTTTTTATTTATGCGACTCAAGTTTTGCTTTTCGGAAAAAAAGCCTCTCCTAAACGAGGACCCGGCTTAATAATTTCTTTACCTTCGGGACCAAAATCTTTAACTACTGCTTTGAGTTCATCCTCTTGCCGTTCATGCGTTTTTTCTTCTTCTGAGAGGGCCTCGGGAGGCAAAACATAGACTTTATTAGGGGAAGAAAATTGTATGGATAGTTTATCTGCCAATCGCAAAATATCGAGGTATATTTCATGGCGTACGCGTAGCTCTTCACTCAAACTCGCAACCTCACTATAAAAATTGACCATAATTTTTAGGTTTGAGCCCTCGTAGCCACTCAAATGAACTTCAAATTTATCCTTGCGGGTTGCAGGATGGGCAACAATCAGCCCGCGAATGCCATTGCAAAAAGCTTCGATTTGTTGAGGCTTGTTGCTATTGGTGATGGTGAGTTCGCTTGATGCTCTTCGGTATTTTCTGACGCTAAAATTTTCTACAAAAGAGTCGGTAAATTTACTATTCGGCATGCACACCAAAGAATCGGTAAAAGTGCGTATTCTCGTCGATCGAAAGCCTACATATTCCACAATACCTTCTACTTCATTTATTTTGATCCAATCGCCGATACTAAAAGATTTATCGGTGAAAACCGTGATAGACCCAAATAAATTTGCCACCGTATCGCGAGCTGCAAAAGAAAAAGCTAGCCCCCCAATAGTCACGCCGGCAAGAAGGCTGGTGGCATTGATATTTATACTCTGTAAAATAAAGATACTTCCTAAGACCCAAATAATAACTTTTATACCTGTACTAAAAAGAGAAATAATTTGGTTATCAATTTTGGCTGACTTATCTGTGCGTCCCCTCACAAAAAAGGCGATAATTTCCACTGAATAATATAGCAATAATACAAATGAGATCGATGAGAATAATCGTACAAGAAGATCGAGATAATGAACGATTACTAGATTTAAATCGAGAGCAGGAATACAAACAAGGAAAAACCCGGCCATAGCCAAATTTCCCAAGGGTTTGGCCATTTTTTTAAGTTCATCTTTTGCTTCTCTATAACTGAAAAATTTTTTTATTTGCCAACAAGCAAGAGCCGCCACAGCAAAACGTAGTGCACTACCGATGCCAGCAATAATAAGAAGTAAAAGGAGATGAAAAAAATTTAAGTTTGTAATGCCAAAGATATCTTTATTCATCCACGAAGGAAGATAGCTTTGCAATCCTATGAGAGTGAAATTGAGCGTATTAGCATAGTGCTCATTGATCGCTTGAATGCTTGCTCGATGAAATATCCACTCGCGCCCTTCCTTGGCCAAATAAATTTTTGGTTCCATTGAGACAACGCTAAAGCGTCTTTGACCGCGATTATCTCGGTAATCCTCTTGGTTAGGTACTTCTTCAAAATCTATTTCGAATTCGCTATTTTTTAAAATTGCTTTTAGGCGATCAACAACAGTATAGAGCTCGGAATTAGAGGTTTTATATTTTTCAAAACAGGCTATTTTTTCTGCGCCCATCGATGCCAAAGTAGCCTTCAATGCGGCGTAGGGGCTTGAGCAAGGCTGAATAGAGTCAGATTTTTCTTCATTTTTTTCGCTCGAGATAAAGCCAAGATCTTTGAGTAAATTACCCTGGGCACAGAGCGATGCGCTCACGAGCAACATAAAAAATAGTTTCTTCATGATCGAGCCTCAAATATAATAAGTTTTTTTCTTTAAAAAATAACTTCATATATTTTAAATCAAAAGCTCTACCAAGGCCATTAATGCAAGAAATTAGCTTGAGTGGAGGAAAAATTGTTATCGTGCCTCGCTATTATCAACTTGAATTAATTTTTGCTCTTCGATGTGCCATGCTGATAAACGGTTACCCCAGGCACAGCCAGAATCTAGGCACATGAAGTTCTTGTGGTGAAAAAATCCCAAAGCCGCCCAATGGCCAAAAAAGATAAAATAAGGCTCATTCTCTCGCAGCATAAACCACGGCTTCAGATGATGAGGCGCTTTTAAGAGGCCTCCGGTATAGCTTAGATCGAGCGAATTTTTATTTTCGCACATGCGCATGAGCGTGAGGTAATTGAGCGCCATCCTCAACATTTTCTTAGGCGAATCACAGGCCTTAAAATTATTGCTGCGTTTTTCATAATATTTAAGCAAGAATTTTTTTACGTTGGCGCCTTTGAGCTTTTGATGAATATGCTCCGCGTGGCTTAAGGCCTCATGAACACTCACTGAAGGCAAAATCCCGGCATGAACGAAAATATTATTATTGATCTGCATCATTAAAGGGCGGGTTCGAAGCCATGCCATAAGCTCAGGCGCATCATCTGCGGCAAAAAGTGCTTGTAAAGTGTGAGGCCGCGTATCTTTGATAGCTCCCAAATAGAGAGCTAGGGCAAAAATTTCATGATTGCCTAGAACCATAGACATCGATTGAGGGTTTTTATATATCAAACGCATCACTTCTAAAGAGTTTAGGCCGCGATTGATAACATCGCCTAAGAAAATGGCACGATCTTTAGTGTGATCGAAATGTATTTTTTTAAGCAGTTCTTGCAAGGTTAAAAAACATCCCTGCACATCACCGATTACATAAGTCGCCACAAGCCATGCCTCTTTAAAAAAATAAAAATAAACAAAGCAGATCAGCCTTCATAAAATATGCTGGCAAGAATCTCAACTATCGCTACATAATCGCCGCTTGGGATAGGGGGCATTTATGTTACGCACGATTTTTTGGACCATGATGTTTTTTTTGGGCGCATCAATGATTGCGATTCAGCCTGCCTGTCATGATTTTAGTGATAAACCACTACACCGGCCATTGGTAAGTACGGTAAAAAGATCCTTCTAGGCTTTTATGGGAGGCTTTGTGCAAAAAATTGTCTTTTTTGACGGTGTGTGTGTCATGTGCAACGGCTTGGTCGATTTTGCGCTCAAGCACGACAAAAAACACATCTTTTATTTCGCACCCTTACAAGGAAAAACCGCTCAGGAAAAGATTCCCCTCTATGCGCAAAATCTGAACACCATCGTGGTGCTCGATGAGCAGGGCCTGAGCACTGAGTCAGATGCGATAATTCGCCTCTTTAGTTCATTCGGCGGCATTTTTGCCTTAGCCAAGCTCCTTAAAATCATTCCTAAAAGCCTTCGCGATAGGCTTTATCGCTTCATTGCCAAAAATCGCTACCGTTGGTTTGGGCAAAAATCCTGCGCTCTGCCTGACGCTCATAAAAGAAGCAAAATTCTCGAATAAAAATCTTTACCGGATGCCCAAAAAAGCCTTAACTACATAGGCCAAAAAAAAACTCGAGCATCATGGTGAAAAAACGTCCTGCCCTCTTTCTGACAATCAGCGCGGTCTTAGGGACTTCATTTGCTGTCCACCACCCTTTCGCGCTTGAACACTATATGCTTTTGGCTACCTTTTTGTTGGTGGCCTTGTTGTTCCTAAGAAACTTCTGGCCATCTACGCTCCTATTTTTTGGCATCAGCTTTCTCCTTTTTGCTGGCGCTCTTCGCTATGAAGAAAATCGTTATGAAAATGAGCGAAGAGTTGTGCCGAAAGACAAACAGGCAATGAGCGCCAAGGTCATTGATATATGGCCTCGGGCAAGCGGCGAAGTGCTCGCACTAGTGAAATCAGGGCCTTTATTCATTAATTTGTTTCTAAAAGACGCCGCTGCAGCTTTAAAAATTGAGCCGGGGCAAAAAATCGTCTTTCAGACAAAAATAAGACCGATGGAAAAGCCCTTATCGCCTATTTTTTTTGATGCCTATCACTACGGGCAAAGCCATCATCTGCATGGCTCAGGCACTATCAATGACCTCACGAGCATAAGCATTGTCGACAGCGATGCCTCAATACTTACAAAACTGCGGCATGAACTTCGCACACGCATCAGCTCCCACTTAAGCCCACATCAAAGTTCATTACTGCTTGCCTTGATTTTAGGCGAAACCTCTTTGTTTTTGCCGGAGCAAAAAAATATCTATCAAAGCATCGGCGCTCAGCATTTGCTTGCCCTTAGTGGTTTACAAATCACCATGCTGATGGGGCTTTGCTTTTTCTTTTTTCGCCTCCTTTTTGCGAGCATTCTTAAGCCAGAGCGAGCGCATCATTCCTATTTTTTTGCCGCCATACTCAGCATCATTCTAATGTGGAGCTTCGTTATTTTTTGCCATTCCCCCCGAAGCGCAATTCGTGCGGCATTGATGAGCTCTTTGCTTTTGGCAACCAAAAGTCAGGGCCGCTCGATGGATATTTTTGATGCTCTTTTGATGAGCGCATTTTTAGCCCTGCTCGTCGATCCTTTAAGCATCAGCGATAGCGGTTTTTTACTTTCTCATGCTGCCTGCTGGGGACTGCTCCTGGGCACCTATTTTGCCAAAGATTTGCTTCTTCGCATCAAGGAATTTTCATGGCTTGCAGCGCTTTTTTTTACATGGCTTATCGCCTCGGCTGGCGCATTTTTAGCTAGCTTTGCCCTCTGCGCGATCTTCTTTGGCACTTTTGCGCCCTCTGCGCTTCTCGCCAATTTTCTCATCTCGCCGCTTGCTGCCCTTTTACAAATTCCCGCTATTTTAGGCGGGATTTTAGGGGCTCTCTTTAACGCGCACTGGCTACTTCTAAGTGCGGGCTGGTGCGCAAGCATCATCGAACTTATCGCGGAAGTGTTAAGCGAAACTATGGGCGGCATTGCGACAGTTTCTCTCGCTTCTTGGCAAATTGTTCTTTTTAGCGCTGCAAGCTTCGCCTTATTTTTGTCACTTTTGGCTCAACACAAAAAAGCCATTTTAGCGAGTATCAGCCTTTTTATCGTCCCCCTCACAAGCTTGCTAAACTTTAAGGAAGAAGCGCTCAAAATTGTCGTTATGCCGGTGGGCCAAGGCGATGCTAGCCTCATCAAAATGCCAAATGGCCAAAGCATGCTCATCGATGCAGGCGGAAGCTTTTCCAAAGATTATGACCCCGGCGAAAAAATTGTCGTGCCTACTCTTAAGCGTTTGGGCCTTAAAAAACTTGACGTGTTAGTGATTTCTCACCCCGATGCGGACCATATCAATGGCGCCTTCGCTGTACTCGATAATTTTGTCGTTGAGGAAATTTGGCAGAGCGGAATTCACCATGAGCATCCGCTCGCTAAAGCACTTTTACAGGTAGCCAAAGAAAAAAATATCATCGTCAAAGATGCTTTGGCTCTTCTTGGTCACCATCATTTTGGCGACACAAGGGTCGAGGTATTGGCGCCCCCCACCACGAGTCCTACTCCCTCTTTCAAGGATGTAAGCACCAACGACAATAGTTTGGTTCTAAGAATTTCTTACAAAGATCGAACAATGTTGTGGCCCGGTGATTTAGAAAAAGAGGGTGAAGCTCGACTGTTAAGGCTGCATCAGGATTTGAAAAGCGATATTGTCAAAGCGCCTCATCACGGCTCAAAAACTTCTTCCAGTGAGGAATTTATTCTTCGCACCAAGCCTCACTATGTGGTTTTTTCCACCGGCAAAGATAATCGTTTTTCTTTTCCCCATGAAGAAGTTCGCGAGCGCTATAAAAAACATGGTGCGCAGAGTTTTACCACCCATGTCGACGGAGAACTTTCTATAGCTATTTCCGAAAAAGGGATCGACATTGCTGCTTTCGTATCTGCCTGTCAAAAGAATGAGCGAGAATCATGCTCATAAGAAGGATCACTATGAACGATCAACTTAGCCTTGTGCACAATCTTTACCGGCATTTTGAAAAACGACATCAAGAAGCACGGCTTCATCTCAAAAGACCATTGAACCTTACGCAAAAAATTCTCAGCGCCCACATGAAAAAGCTGGAAAGCGAAGATGGCACACCGGTTGTGCCTGGAAGCTCTTACGCCCTTTTGTATCCCGATCGTGTCGCAATGCAGGATGCGACCGCGCAAATGGCGCTTTTGCAATTTGTCTCGGCCAAAAAAGCCCAAGTTGCTGTCCCAAGCACGGTGCACTGTGATCACTTGATCGAAGCCCATTATGGGGCTGATTCTGACCTTAAGCAGGCACAAATCACCAATCTTGAAGTCTATGAATTTTTGCGTTCGGCAAGTGCAAAATACGGCATTGGTTTTTATAAGCCCGGCTCCGGCATCATCCACCAAGTGGTGCTAGAGAATTATGCTTTCCCTGGTGGCATGATGATCGGCACTGATTCTCACACGCCCAATGCGGGCGGCATGGGGATGGTCGCCATAGGGGTCGGTGGTGCAGATGCCGTCGACGTCATGGTGGGCGGCCCTTTGCAGCTAAAATGGCCCAAAGTGATTGGCGTTCATTTGCGCGGCAAACTTAAAAATTGGAGCTCGCCTAAAGATATCATTTTAAAACTGATGGGCATTCTGACGGTGAAAGGCGGAACAGGCCATATCGTCGAGTTTTTTGGCGAAGGAACCAAGAGCATTTCAGCAACGGGCAAAGCCACTATTACCAACATGGGCGCTGAGCATGGCGCAACGTGCTCGATTTTTCCTTTCGATCAAAGCATGGCGGATTATCTTGAAGCTACCGGACGAGCTGATATTGCGGCTTTGGCGAACGAGCATGCTTCCTACTTGGTTGCAGATCCTGAAGTGTATGCAAACCCAGAGAACTTTTATGACCGCGTTGTGGAAATCGACCTCGATAATTTAAGCCCTCACATTGTCGGTCCTCATTCGCCCGATTTATGCCGCCCCGTGAGTGTCCTTAAAAATGAAATCAAAGAAAAAGGCTACATTAACGAGCTAAAGGCCGCATTGATTGGCTCATGCACGAACAGCTCTTACGAGGACATTTCGCGAGCAGCCTCCATTGCGCGTGAAGCCAAAAAATTTGGCCTCAAAGCACGTGTCCCTTTCTACATTACGCCGGGCAGTGAAACCGTCTTTCACACCGTGCATAAAGCGGGCCTCCTTGAGCCTTTAGAAAGTATTGGCGGGGTGGTTTTGGCGAATGCTTGTGGTCCTTGCATTGGGCAATGGCATCGCGACGATATTAAGACGGGCGAAATCAACACCATTGTTAGTTCCTATAACCGCAATTTTCCTGGCCGAAACGACGGCAACCGCGAAACCTTGTCGTTTTTAACCAGCCCTGAAATGGTGGTGGCTATGGCGCTCGCAGGGACTCTTGATTTCGATCCCGAGCGTGATGAACTTAAAGCGCCCGATGGCAGCATGGTGCGGCTCTCGGTGCCGGTCGGTGAAACCTTGCCTAAAGGCGGTTTGCCCATTCAAAAGACAGGCTATGTCCCGCCTTTGGAAAAAGGCACGCCGATCGCCATCGCGATTGATAAAAATTCCGATCGCTTGGCTTTGCTTGAGCCTTTTATGCCATGGAATGGCGATGACTTTTTAAGCATGCCCATACTCTTAAAAGCAGTGGGAAAATGCACGACAGATCATATTTCTCAAGCTGGCCAGTGGCTCAAATATCGAGGACATCTCGATAAAATCGCCAATAATACTTATATCGGCGCCATCAATGCTTTTACAAAAATCCCGGGTACAGCTCTTAACGTATTCACCAACGATGATCATGAACTTTCAATTCCAGATTTGGCGCGTGCTTATAAAGCTCGCAATATTCCGTGGGTGGTCGTGGGCGATGAGAATTTTGGCGAAGGATCAAGTCGCGAGCATGCAGCAATGCAGCCCCGCCACTTAGGATGCAAAGCCATTATCGTAAGAAGCTTTGCTCGCATTCATGAAACCAATCTCAAAAAACAAGGGATTTTGCCGCTTGTTTTCGATAATCCCAGTGATTACGACGCTATTCGTTTCGATGACCGCATCAGCATCGTCGGACTAAAAGATTTGGCGCCAGGGAAGAAAGTAAAAGCCGTGCTCACTCATAGCGACGGAAGCACTCAGGAAATATGGTGTAATCACACTTTTTCTCCGGTACAAATCGCTTGGTTCAAAGAAGGCTCGGCCCTCAACCATCTCGCGAAAAATTGTTAGCCGCGAAGATATAAAACCATGGCCAAGCTCTCGCTTTTAAGGCGAAGCTCAAGGCCGTTTTCATGAAGAGTTTCTTCCACAAGAAGCTCTTCATCAATTTTAATGCTCTTATGAAACTCAGCTTCGATAGTGTGAATCGTCGAGAAAGAGCCCGCACCTTTAAAAGCTTCTTTGACCATTTCGCCGAATAAGAGATGATTCGGCACTAAAATCTCTTGGCGTCCATTAAGCTCAGCAAGTTTTTGATCGTAAAAAATAGGATTATCTTGGCCCAGTTCTTTTAATCTTTGCGCTATCCATGCAGCGCCAAAAGAGCGCCACGGCTTGAAATTTTCTGCGCGTTCTTCATTTGCTAAAATAAAGTACTTTTTAAGCCCGCGAACAAAATAGCGAAGAGAAATTTTAAGTGGCTGCCCTTGATTGGTTTCACCAGAGAGAATTAAAAAATTATCCTTGCCCTCTTTTAGCCGCTCACTTTTGAGTTTTTGCCACGCTGAACTTGCACTACTCTCCTCGCCAATTTCTATTTTAATGGCTAAAAGCTGAAGGCGCTCAAGCGATTCTCCTTCTGCTTGGTCCAATAAACGGACGAGCAAGGACGGGAGTGAAGTAAGCACAGGGTCTATTAGAAAAGTAGGCGCAAAAAACATAAGCACTCTCAAAAATTCTATTTATGAAAAAGTTATATACACCACCGATGGCATAACAGCTCGTTTCTACGCCCGCCAGCGAGAAGTGGTTATTTTTTTGGGTGCTGAAAGGAGTAAAGATTGATTGTTAGTTCTTAGGATGAAAGCCCTGACGATTGCTATGAAAAAATGTTATTCATCGCGCGATTTTTTTGCTAAAAACAGGCCATGACTTATACCGCATACACCGCTTTGATCCTGACCTGCCATCACATGGGCATAGCCCTAGCCTTTGTTTTGGCTTTGGCGCTGAGCTCTTTGATCTTTTTGCTTTTTATCAGAGGCAGGAAACATCGCTTGCTCGGCCTTCTCCTAACTTTTTTGCTCTGCCTGATTATGGGACTATTTTTGGCACGCAAGGTTTTTGAGCAGGCCCCGCTGGATCTAGAAATCGTGCAAGCCGGATAATATCGCTAAATCATCTTCGGGCAGGGCTTTGGGAATCTGCTTAAAAATTTCGGTGGCCCTTAAAAGTGGCTCAATGCTGAGCCCTGCTTCCCCCAGCATTTGGCGCGAACTAAACCACCAGAGCTCATCAAACAAAGCTTCTTCGATGAAGCTTTGCAATAATTTTTGGCCTGGCTCCACCATGAGAGAGCTAATGCCGCGCACTCCAAGTTCTAGCAGTACCTTTTTTAAAGAAAAATCTGAGAGGCTAATAATCTCGACATTTTTTCTCAAAAAAGCTTGTTTACGCTCAACATTGATGGTGCTCGGACAAAAAATCCAGGTCAAAGACTCATCGCTCGTAAAAATTTCGCTATTCACATCCAATTCAAGATCAGAACTTAGAACAATACGAATCGGCTGTTTTTGATGTTTGGGATCACTGAATCGAGCCCTAAGTTTGGGATTATCAATGCGTACCGTATTGGCACCCACCATTATCGCATCATGCGCTCGACGCAGTTTATGCACAATGAGCCCTGCACCTTCACCGCTTATCTTTGTTCGTTGATTTTTAATGGCGATGGCGTAATCAGCGCTCGTGGCAACTTTAAGCGTCACATAAGGCCTTTTTCGTTTTATAAATGAGCGAAAAGGCCGGATGCTTTGCTCTGCAAGCGCCACCAAAAGCGGGTTTGTGATTTGTTCGACCGCGATTCTGGCTGCTTTAAGCTGCGCGATTCCTTGACCTGCCACCAGGGGATTTGGATCGCAGGCCCCATACACCACCCGGGCAATACCTGCGTTGATAAGGGCATCAGTGCATGGCGGCGTTCGACCAGTATGACAACAGGGCTCAAGCGTGACAAAAATGCTCGCGCCTTTGGGGTCGATGCTGCACTCGTGAAGGGCATGTTTTTCAGCATGCATTCCGCCTACCGGATGGGTAAAGCCCCTTGACAGGACCTGGCCATCTCGCACCAAAACCGCGCCGACGCTTGGATTAGGATGAGTCGAGCCTTGGGCATAATGAGCTTGTTCAAGTGCTTGAGCGAAAAATTGCTCATCGCTTGTCGCCAGATTTAACGATGGTTCCAGCACCCACATGAAGGCAGAATTTTCACTCATCATCTCATCCTAAAAAATAGAAAGTACGTGAGAGTATGTGCTTTAATTATAATTTTTCTTGAAGTGCCTGCTTTGCTTTTTCTAAATTAAGAAGCTTCTGCCGTACCTGCTCATTTTTTGTATGTGCTTGGTCACCGCGTTGAAAGAATTCCAATCCTTTTTGCAGGAAAATACTTTGGGAGCCATAATAATCCCGGAGATTGTTAACCCTCTGCAGCTCCTGAGCATACAGAGATCGATGCTCTGCTCGGTCCCAGCTTTCCTCGATAGAATATTGAAGAAGCTTTCTCGCCTTTCTAATTTCTTTGTTGGCTTGAGAAGCAAAACTTAATTCTTCTTTAATTTTTCTAAAAACGTCAGGAGCTTTTTCCTTATAGTGAGTCATGGAATGGCGAAGAGGATTTCCTATAACCTCTGGTGCTAAAAAAGCTGGCAAGAAAGAGTTTATAATGTTTGCCGCCATTGTTTCTACCGACGCTTTAATACGTATTGGCGTTCCTATATCGGCGCCGCCGAAAGAGGTAGGTGGGAGAGTTGGCACAGGATCCGCATCATCCTTGAAACAAATAACATTGTGTTGGCCGCCAATATTTTCCACTGCTTTTTTTGAGGAATCGAGGTCATACACGCGAGGCATGCCAAAATTTAGCGTCTCGATTATGTACTGGGAAGGGTCGGTGAATAAGCCCGTTTCCAAAAGAATAGTAGGAAGATTATTAGCCTGGATGAGTGCTAAAGCGCCTCCGAGGGAATGGCCAATAGTGGTTATGCGAAATGGGTTGGCGTCAAAGTTAAAAATAGTATCCCCATGAGCCTCTAGCACATGCTGAAATACGTTATGAAACTCACGTTTAAGGCCTTCAAGATAAATCTGGGCAAATCCCTGGTGAATATTAGGATTAGTCCCATCTAAAAAGGACAAGGCCTCTGCATCTTGACCTGAATAATTTTTGAAACTGAGATTTTGGGACCAATCA
>JBPOIV010000017.1:0-2417 GCA_052034245.1 Myxococcota bacterium | reverse complement strand
GAAGAAAGAGACAGAGCTTTGATAGTTCACGCAGTCAGGATGATCTCCAAAAAAACTATAAAGAAAGCCCGACAGAAATAGTAACGAGCATGATACACGACGCGGAGGAAAGTCATGGAGGTACGCCCATGGTAGTTTTGTGCATGTTAAGTTTAATCTTTTGCATGATATACCTGCAAGTCACCTTTTCGAGGCAACACATAGTAAAAACCTTGAGAGTGTGGCTTTACTTTAAAGAAATAATCCCGAAAAATTAGAAGAGATTGATGATCAAACCTCGATGACTCCTCTATTTTATGCGGCTGCTATTGAGTACAAGTAGAATAAGACTTTTTTTAAAAAGTCCAATCTACCAATGCCTAGGATGTGGAGCCAAAGAGCTGAAAAACTTAACATAGGTGCCTTTATGGTTCTGTTTCGCTAGCAAAAAGAGCCAAAGCCGTTTTAATAGCGAATGAGCTGCAAAAAATAATGAATATAGGCGAATTACCATCAAGGACCATGTGAAAACCAAGACGGGAGATTATTGTCTCGATAATTATTTTTAGGCTTTATGAGAAAACTGAAGGTAGCAATTCACAGCTCTCCCATTTAGAGAGCTGCAAATTAGACGCTTCAACTATTAATTATAAATTTTTAGTTTCGAGTCATCGCTCGTGACAATGATCGCGTGATACTCTTCTTCCTGTGATGCCTTGATTTGCTTTGGAGTCATAGTTGCAAAATCGATGTCGCCATTTCCACCACCAGCTTGCGAGCATTCTTTTAGGTCACCCATAACTTTTTGATTAAACTTGCCATTTTTACTACTAAAACCAAAAATATCCGAGTTCTCAACGACTATGTATTCGCCGTTGATTCGTTTCACATTTGCTATTACCGAAAATTGTTTATAGAAGTGGATTTCCTAGAAACTCAGTGCCGAACCCTAGAACAAGCTTCATGACTGAGTCAGGGTAGTAGTTTAACTTGCAGAGCGCTTTGTTGCTTGAATAATTCGAGCCATGCAACAAGCTAATTTTAAGAACTTAGAATCCCGCCTCTTAGCTCGGCACCAAAATAACTAAAAGCGCTTTCTTAATTGTGAAAGATTAAACTTAAAACTGATTGGGAATTAGCCTATCGATTTCTTTTTCTCTTTTATCCCATTCAGGCCAAATATCTTTCGTGAAACGCTTTTTAGCTATGAGCGCAAATTTATAGTCGCTGGTCACGAGATACGACCAAATATTTTCGGTGGCGTTGCATTGCAATCCCACGGGCGATATCTGCAGGTTTGAGGGCAATGATTTACAAAAATTAAAAAACTGTCCCACACTTTTTGTGCTTAATATTTCTGGATGGCCTTGAAGACGTTCTCCCATTTGCCATTTAAACGCCGCGATTTGATATTGAGGAATGTGCTCAGATCCTGCGAAAACCAGGACTTTGTGGCCCTTAGAAGCATATTTTTTGAGTTGTTTCACAAGCTCGCCGTTTCGGTCATAACTTAGATGACGCCCTTGGGCAGTTTCGTACTTTAATAAGTCCCATACCGACATTTTGATATTTTCCCATACCGAAGAGGCAAGGTTGGGCCTATGCTTTTTAAAGGTCAAATCTATTTTGTCTGACAAAGAATTATCGGCAGTGCCTTCAAAGAATTTTTCTAAGATAATTAGCCTCGAGAGAACGTATTCCCAGGCATTAATAAATTGACTCAAAGCATCTACTTTTTTGTCCTCAAATAATGCGACACCATTTTTTGATGTAAAGTACTTTTCCCCAAAGACTATAAAATCATTAAGAACATCTACGCTGGTATGTCGATCGCCAAAAATAACAATATCTGCTTGGTAGATGGAATCGACATTTTTGATAATATAATAATCATCCCATGAAAGCGCAGACTCTTTCCGAATTTCAGAGGACACCTTAGTCATTTGGGAGAAAAAATTGTTGATTTCGGAATCAGAAATTTTAGGTTCAGCTTCCTCTCTTTTTTCACTGCCGGCACAACCCGAAAAAATAAATAAAAAGAATATCGCCAAAATATTAAGCATTGCAAAACTCCATGACCCGCTTAGTTATTTCAAATGCAGGATTCTTACTCTGATAAGGTATAATAGCAATCCATTATACTTTTATACTTTTTTATCTTTATTAAGATTTATATCGGCGTAAAAATAGCTTTAGTTTGAGTGCCATTCCAATGTATATAATTACTCATCTTCTGAATCGTTTCGTTAACTTTTCCCGTCCGATAAGTATAGAGCCCTTTGCTACCCGAGCGATTTCATTTTCAATTTATTATAGCAATTATTCGTCATGGCGAGCGTAGCGTGGCCATCTCTCTCGCAAGGCACTCATGAAAAGATGGCCACGCTACGCTCGCCATGAATAATTCCCGAACCCTTTCAAAGTGAACTCGCTCGAGA
>JBPOIV010000239.1:0-4615 GCA_052034245.1 Myxococcota bacterium | reverse complement strand
CTCACTAACAGACCTGGCACAAGACCAGCGTTGGTACCGTCTAATTCGATAGCCAAAAATGCGTTGTTGCCAACAGCGAGCGTATTTTCCGATGCGCCAAGCTGTGAATAACCATCGATACTTACAGGGTCAGTAATGGTAGGTAAGGCACTCGTGGGCTGTATGGTATGCACTGTGCCAGGAAGGCCTGCAATATTGAATTCGATGGTATCAATACCTGATCCCGCTGGTGCATCACCAGAGATCGCATCTGTATTGGAAGCGGTTATAGCTTCACGCAAGGTAACGAAACCATCTACAGCTATAGTATCGCCTGTTCCTGTTACCGTAATAGTGGCCGCATTGCTTGACAGCGCTGTTATCAAGCCTAATCCCGTGAGTATGCTCTTATAGGTTAATCTTTTCATAACTATGCCCCCCGCTCTTAGCTTTTGTTTCTCTTCCTAAGTAAAAGTGAAAATGCTAAAACGTGGGGCATTATTAGCGCCTCGAACACACTCGTGCACAAAAGATCAGACTTCCTACATCGAGGATTTTATTTCTTGATTTAATTCACCACGAAGCAGATTGACTACATTCACGGTAGAGGCGAGTAGCAATGCGACTTCGATAGTATTTCGTGTCGGATAAAACGAGGATAAGATAGGCAAAGGTGGTTTTTTTACCCTAACCACCTTTGCCGCTTTTCACTGTCGGAATGGCTAAATAGTTTCGCTACCTGTTGTTGTATTACTCAGGATAAAGCTTCATCAGCAAAAAGACCAATAATATCAAAAAATACGAAATAAATTTTAAGCAAAGGCACTCTACTCTCCGATAACAACTTGTTTATCTTCGCTCGGAATTTCACTACTTGCTATTACATCGCTAAAAGAAAGTGTGCGGGTGCTCTGGCATCATCGGAGTTAAGAATAGAATCTGGCGCCTCTGGACAGTAAATAATCCGAATCGTACCGCCGCCATTCCGATAGGAATTAATCTTTTATTTTTATTCCGACCTGACTAATTTAAGCCATGGTCTCAATATCTGGCCTCATAAGCCACTGAAGCATCGCGGTCTCTTGTGAATAGGGCTTTATGAGTTTTTTATCCTCCCAACTTTGACTGAAATTTTAATTTTAGGGATAATTATTTCATGAAAAGAGCATACAAAAATATCCTGTGGTTCATCCCATTTCTTTTAATTTCTTGTCACAAAGAACAAGAAAATAACTTCGCTGAGGAGCCTATCAACAGCAAGGAATACATCGAAAACAGATCACAAAAAGATTTTGAAGGAGGCCTGCTTCACCTAGATTGCTTGCCTCATTATTCAGCGATCAGTAAGTATAAAAAATACTGCGAGAAAAAATCTAAAGATTGTGCGTTGCCCGCGTGCCAAAAAGGGCCACAAGGAGCGTGCACTTTTGATCCGAAAGCCTTCACGGATTATTTCGAGCCGCTGTGCGCAGAAGCTTCAGGAACACATCCTGAGGCCTCGCTAAAGAAATGCCAAAGCAAGCAAAAATATGGCTCTTTGGCTGCCTGCATTGGTGGTTATCGAAGCAAGCAGTAATTGTTAATAATAAAAAAACCAGCACATTTGTGCTGGTTAATCTAAGTAAATTTAAGAGTTACTCTATATCGTGTGAACTTGTCGTCACCATATCTGAAAGACGTGTCGCCGTAACTCCTTCAGCACTAAATGCATAAAGATAATCACCAACGAAATATGAACGACGAATTTGAGCATCACCATAATACGAAGTATTGGTAGTATAAAAATGTGAATGATCAACTTCACCAAGCAAAGCCAGCTCTTCATTGGCTCTGGTGTGAACTACCTTCAATGTAGAATTGTATTCATAATGACCTCGAGGTCCGAATATAGGAACAGCAACTAGATCCTCATCAGATTCATCTTCGTCATCACGGTCTGCTTCATCATCGCCTTGGTCACCAATAATTCTCTCATCGGTGCCAGCATCATCTTCTTCATTAGGATCTACAATCCAGCGATACGCCGATAGTGGGATAGCTGTTAAGCCAACTGGTGCAAAATAATTGATGGCTAAGTGGCTAGAATTGGCTTCACTCCACCCCCAGTTCCAGCTATTGCCATCAGCCGTATCAATATCTTCGAGCAACAAGGAACTCGCGAGTCTTGGTGCCTTAAAATCACTCACATCAAAGAGAGCAATAGATGTTCTCCAGTTCAATCCTTCTTCCGTGCCACCATAACCAATCGATAATAATTGATTGTTGCCGATATCTTGCAAATAAGTAGAAACACCCGGAATTTTCAACTCGCCTACTATTTGCGGATTTCTTGGATCGCTTAGATCAAGGGTGAAAAGAGGATCAACCTGTTCAAAAGTCACCAAAAAGCCCTTATCTTTCGTAAAGCGAGCTGACCAAATTCTTTCTCCTGGCGCAATATTTTCGATGGAAGAAACTACACCAAAAGCACCATTGTCTTCGCCAAGAATGTAAAGATTGTTTTTATCGACACTATTTTCATCGTCCCAATTTCTTCTAATGGTCGTCGCGACACGAACATAGCCGTTATATTCCGACAAGGAAAAAGAATTATGGAGTTGGCCTGGCACTGCTATAGAATCTGCATAGCTTGGAAAATTATCCACATCAAATTTAAAACGATGAATTACGGTTTCGTTTTTGCGCTCATCATCAGCACTCCACCAATTATAATTTTGTGATGCCAAAATAAATTGGTCAGGAGAGGCATAAACGATAGGCCAATTACCCCGCACACTCTGGGTAGTTATGGAATTATTTTCAGGATCAAAAGTGATTAAACTTAAGAATCCACGCGAAGGATCATCGATGGCACCATAACTGCGCTGACAATCTTCTTCGCGCACCGGAAGCTCTGTATATTCCGAACCATTTTTTTCAAGGCGCGATTGCAGAATATTCAAAAAGTCATAGCTGGCAAGAATTTCCTCATTTTTCCGTCGAGTTTCCGCTTTTGCTTCCACCCACAAACGGTCCTGCTCTTCGGGAGTTTTTTCATAATAATTTTCAGGCAATGATGGCCAATAATGTAGGCCAATACTATCTTGGCCATAATTGTAGCTAGCTAGATGGATTTTATCGCCTATTCTACGGGCGCCACTGAGATTTCCTTTGAAATAGAAACTTTCTTCGATGCGAGGCTCTCTGCGATCAGCACCCAATGTTACTACGTCTAAACGCACTATTGGTTGATAATAAGAGGCCCAAACCGGAAAATCCTGCACGGCGGATGAAAATACGAGAAGCTTATCGCCCACAAGCAAAATGCTTTGTGCGCTCTCGAGAGCAAGGCTAGAAACAGGCTTCAATATACCTTTTTCTTCAATGCTCAAGATTTCTAGCTTTTCTTGATCGCCATTGCGTTCCAGAACATAAAAAAAGCGTCCATCGATTTTTATAATATCCGCTTCATCGACACCCTTTTCTTGGTTATTGGTGCCTGAAAAATCCACCCCTTCTTGAGCTTTTTCTACTGCACCACCCGGAGCACTGTTTACAGGAGCGCTTTCTGCGTCACCACAAGCGGGAACTGGAGGACTATAGCGAGGCGCTTCTTCAGGCCACCGGGCCATCTCTTTTTTAATTTCTTTTTCAACCCGTGCACGCAAATCTTCTTTGATCTGATCGCAGGATTGATAATTAGTCAAAAAAGAAGGAGCCAAAACGGTAGAGCTTGCCCTTTCTTGAAGATTTAAATCATTTGAAGGTTTTTGATCAACGGGATCAGAGCCGCAACTTGCTAGTAAACCCAGCAAGCCGATAAGCGATAGGCGAAACATCTTTGCCCCCCAAAAATGGCATATGATGTTTCCATTTTATAGACAAAGCTTGAACGTCGCGAATTTACGGCATTAAATTGATTTAAAATTCGATGGCACGTGGTCCGGCACGGACATAAATTTTCCAATTGTAGACGCGTCTACAATTTAGATATCGATTTCAAAATCTCAATCTAATTTTTTATTATTATCCCACAGAGCGGTCATTTCAGCTGGCGTCAATTTCTTAAAATTCTCTTTACCACCGGCCATATGAACAATGTTTCGCAGCCGACTCGAAAATTTAGTATTCGCTCGTGCTAGAGCAAGTTCTGCATCGATAGTATGCCAGCGCGCGAATTGCACTATCGCTTGCAATACATCTCCAATTTCCTCTTCAAGATTGTCAAGGTCTTTGCTCAATAATGCAGCTTTTACTTCTGCTAATTCTTCCTCAATCTTATTAAAAACATCGTTGGCTTTTTCCCACTCAAAACCTAAAGCTGCGGCTTTCTCACCCATTTTTTGAGCGCGCAAAAGAGCGGGCATGGCACGCGGAATATCTTCAAATAATTCGGATTTTCTATCGTTTTTTTCTTGTTCTTTTATCTTATGCCAAAAAGGATTATCGCTTGTATTTATGTCATTCTTTTCATTGCCAAATACATGCGGGTGTCGACGAGTTAATTTATCAACAATTGCTTGTGCCACGTCGTTAAAACAAAAATGCCCTAACTCGGACTGAACTTCTGATTGAAAAATTATTTGTAATAATAAATCTCCAAGTTCTTCTTTATGATTTTCTATCGTTTCATTATCTTTAGATTTTTCAAAATTAT
>JBPOIV010000303.1:0-3929 GCA_052034245.1 Myxococcota bacterium | reverse complement strand
AGAGAACATAATAAAACAAGTAAATAAAATATCCGTACCATTTTACATCCTAATTCAGGCAAAGAAAATCCACCACAACTACTGCAAGGGAAAAAATAGTGAGTATTCGAGGTGGATTATCGGTGTTTAGAAAGGACCATTATCTAGATCTTCGTCAGGAAGATTATTGAATGGTGAATCTGGGTCTTGTGTATCAAGCTCATTAGTAAGTTTTCGTTGATCTTTTGGATCAACTTTAAATCGCTCAGCTAAGAATTGTTCGCCTTTTATTCTATATATTCCATAGCCATTTTTTCTCTCGGGGAGCATCGAAACAAAGCTTCCGAGTACAAACTGATTTTTTGAACAAAGACGCGAAACTTTAAGCAAGCGGCCGCTGAAAGAAGTGCGAGATTTGCTTTCTATTTTTTTTAGCTTTCTCAGGTGATGCGCGATTTTATCAGTCGTCCTTTTGGTCGTATACTTCACGAAATTGACACACCAATCATAAGGAATATGACGATCACGGCAAATTCCATGAGGGTCATTTTTGACATAAAAATAGTCGATGATAAGTTCGTTATTTGTTTTATCAAATAGATGTTTGTCTTCGGCTGCCTGATTAATAATAGCCAATAAGGGCTCAGTACCGACCTTTAAATGATAAGAAGTTTTCGCAAATCCGATGAGTTTATTCTTATCTTCTACTTCTCGATATTGAGGAATTTCCTTGTTCGAAGAATTGGAGCTTTTCAAGGAGGAGCTCGCCGAGCTTGCATCACTATCATCTGATGAAAGCGAGCTATTTGATGAATCCAAAGATTCTCCATGAGCTATTTTTTTTCTCTCTGATTTACTTAGTTTCTTTTGTTTGGTGAAATTTAAATCAATATCAAAATCATTTAATCCAACTCTCTTACTAAGCTCTTTATTATAATGATTAAGCGCCTTTACTTTTACCTTGTCATTATTGTAGGAAATGTCGACTACTAGCATTAATTTTGTGAATTTTTTGTCGTCCGACTTATTTCTATTCCATTCAGCAAAGCCCTGATTCTCCACGTCCTTAAGATAATTATGGTGAAGAAAATATTTTAATTTCTTTCCTTTAGTATTGTGTTTTGGCAGATTCAGATGTCGCCATGCTGTTTGACGATGATGGGTTTGAACTTCGGTACGTTTTAGATTGCCGTTCCTTGTTTTTAGGTCAGAGCTAAATTTATCTGTATGCTTTGCAATACGATAGAGCCCACCAACGGGAACGCCCGCTTGAGCTTTTCTGCTCTTACGTGTGCGTTGGATCTTACGTTCAGTTAACTTGGTTACATCATCATCGTTACTTTCAGGACGAATAAAGATGTGACCAGCTAAAGCTCTTTCCAGTCTTTTTCTTCCTAGTTCGGTGCTGATATTAAAGTTATAAACTAGAGTTCCTTCAAAATTTTTGAGAGCACTGCCTTCAATTTTAGTAAGAGGTACGGCTTGAAAACGAGCAGAGAAACCAACGCCGCCTTCACGAGTAAATGATGCGCGGATATTTTTTCGATCGACTTTGGTAAAAACAAGATGCCAATCGCCAACTAATACACCACCTGCGCGAATATCTGGGATAATAGCCGAGACCCCAGCATAGATGCCAACCCCCATAATGGCTCGACGTTCAATATGATCGCCATTGGCCCAATCATTGAAATCTTCAGCCTTTTCTGGCCAACTAAGATTTTTCATTTTGATGGCCGATTGATAATCGTCTGCGCTACGCGTTGACCATTTTCCCCGCGTATACATCAGTTTCGCAATGGCGTTGTATTGAAGAACATAGGTTTCGCCATCTTGAAAACTTATACCGCCGATGAGCACCAAATTAAGCATCGAATGGTCACGAACTCTATGCGGATGGCTCTCGTCACCATGTTCTAGTTTGATTATTTGGCGGCCAAAGGAATCCAGCTCAGGCGGTGCGACCGCTATAGGAGCCTCCGAGATTGAAATGTCATCTTGTCCTTGAAGGGGCTCATCCGGATCATAGACAGACATGGCATCGGCTGGTTTTCTTAAGCGCTCAACTTCGCGCAATTTTTTGAAATCCCCATAGACGTAAGCTGCTGGAAGGGCAAAAAAACTAGGGAAGCCGCCATCATCGTCTGCTGCGTCCGCGTCGATTTCGGAAATCCCATCGTGCTCACAGGTAAATTCGGAATCTCCTCCAGCCATCAAAGGTATAGAATTAAAAATTGCTAAGTAGGAAAAAAGCAATAAAAATCCATTAGGCAAATAGAGCCTCATAAAATGGCGTCTCCTGGCTAAATAGTCAGTATGGGTCTCGGGAGACTAAATTTTATGGTGCGTTAGTATTTAACGAAGACCGCAATTTTGGCTGAAAAAAATATTTTATTTATTGTTCGGGCTCATGTAATTCTCGGTGTTCAAATGCTAGAGCGGAAGATAAAAAAGCACGAAGAAAAGCTTCGTGCTTTAGGATCACATGAATAAAAACTAACGTTGATCAGGAACTAAATCTTCAGTTCCATCTGGATTTACGATGACATATTTACCAATCATGCGATAAATTTGAGTGCCATCTTCTTTCTTTTCGATCAACAAACGATATTCATTTTCAGGTACGTTTGCTTTCTTCGCTTCTTCTCTCACTTTCGCATCAAGTTCTTCAGCTTTCACTGGATCAGCAGGATCGATAATTGCATTTGGTTTTGGAGCAACAATAGGCTCAGCAACTGGAGTTGGATTAACTTCCGGATTTGGGGTCGGTGTTGGAGCAGGTTCATCGCCTTTTGTGGGTTCATCGCCCGTCACCGAAGCACGCACTTCTTCTTTTGGTGTGGCTTTATTTTGTCCGCATGCAACTAACAAAGTCATGGCTGCTGCCAAACTGATAATTACTAACTTCTTCATTTAATACTCCTTTCAACCGGTAAAAAAATTACTTTTGTTTGACAAAAATATTAACGAGAACGAATGCTCTCATTTATCAGCAACAAAAGTAGGTCGTTTGAAGATATGTGCGGGGATAGTCGTTGTTCATTTATTTTTTTTAACGCCGAGTACCTAAATGCCAACGTTAATTATTGACCTAATCACGACGATTATCGGTCTAATCGTTTCAGAATATGCTCTCTATCTACGTCCTGATTAAATTTTTTCACCAAGATTAAAAGATTTTTTTGTTTAAAGTTATGACGCAGCAAATTTTGCAAGTTCGATAAATGTTTTGTCTTAGGACGAAATGTCCCTGATGCATTGTCAAAAATAACGGCAACTTTGTATTCATCGGACGCTTTTACGATAGTAAACTCGCCGGCATAACGAACCGATTTTTTCAGCCCTGCTATAAAATAATGTTTTGAAAATTTATCGCGCCATTTTTCTTTTTCAGGAAAATGCGTTGATTTGGCAAAAATAAGGTGGCGGTCTGTCACAACGTAGGTATAGGGCACGCCTTCTTGTAAACAATAGAAAAAAACGAGCGGTGTCAAAAATGACTGACCATTTTTTTCTTGGCGAAAACCTATGCGCATAAGTTTTATGAGAGCTTTCATAGGCAACAGTCGTTCATCTAGTGATTGAACCGATGCTTTTTTGATAGGCTCTAAAAATGGGAGATAATTATTTACTTGATCAAGAGAAATTTTATAAATTTCACTATGATCATCGTTGATAATTTTATGGATCAAACGCGGATAATTTTGAACTTCATAATCAAGAATAGAAAAAGAATATGCTTGCTCAGAACAGTGAAAAATAACAAAAATAAAAAGCTTATAAAAGCTGATATTTTTTAATAAACAAATAAAGGCATGTTTATGATGCATAATTTCTTCCTGCTACGATGCTATTATTTGACGTAGTGAAGAAATTTGGTGACGTTTTTAGTGTTTTATTTTCTTAAAAACATGAATTTAATTTACGACCATCTGCAGCGCTTCTTCGAT
>JBPOIV010000082.1:0-9097 GCA_052034245.1 Myxococcota bacterium | reverse complement strand
ATTTATTAAAGCGATTTTCACTCTCTTCAGGGCTCAATTTTATTGAGGCTTTAGTGTTTTGCACTTCGACCTTTTTCGCTTCTTTGGAACTTGGAAAACGAATAAGAAGCTGTTTGAAAATTTCATTGGCTTCTTCTTTTTCGCCTAGGGTGCTGAGCGATGATGCGAGCGCAAAAAGATGCCGTTCATTTTCAAGCTTATCCCGCACAAGCTCCCTATGAGTTTCGATAATTTCCTGGTCATTTTTTTCAATAACAGCGATTTCAGCCAGAAGTTGTTCCGCCTTGTTACGCACATAGCTTGAATGCTTTGAGGCTTTTAGGGTTTTTGCAATGCTTTTTGCATGGTGATAATTCTTAGCCTTAAACTCTGCATTGGCTTTGGCCAAGATAAAATAATCACCTAAAAGAGGCGACTTTTCGGCTGCCGTTAAAAATGCAGAAGATGCCTCGCTAAAACGCCCTTGGCTCTCGTAAAGACGGCCTAAAAGCGCTGATTGGCAGGCTTGATGTTCATCCGATGGGGTTTTTTGTTTGAGAATTTTTTCCCACGCGCTTTTTTCCTCTGCACTTAATTTTGCAATGCGATAAGCAAATTCTTTATTGCGGCACGGATCTTCGGACTTAAATGCAAAAGTAACACCGGTGCCGATGATAATGATTACAAAAATAACGAGTGGAAGAAAACAATAGTTCATAATTCAATAATGCCTTGTCTAATACCTTCAGTTATTGCTTCAACCCGATTATTCACATCAAGTTTCTGATATATATGCTCCAAGTGAGTCCTTATTGTTGTAGTAGAAATACCTAAAACTTGAGCGGCTTCAGTATTGTTTAAACCCTTTGCGATTATCTGCAAACATTCTAGTTCTCGAAGGCTCAAAGTACCTATTTCAAGCCCTCTGCGCTTATTTTTTTGCTCTAACAGAGGAGCCGGGGTTCCTTCAAGAGGCATCGAAAAATATTTTAGCAATCGACGAGCAAGACTTGGCTGAATCACCGTGCCGCCTGCGTGTACGTCGAGGATGGCCTCATATATCTTTTGGGCCTCAGCTCCTTTTAATAAGTAGCCCGAAGCGCCCGCTTGTATGGCTTTGAGCACTTTTTCTTCATCCTCAAAAACCGTAAAAATCAGTACTTCAATCGTATGGTTTAAATGCTTGATTGCTTGCGTTACTGCAATACCGTTCATTTTCGGTAAGCCTAAATCGCAAAGCACGACGTGAGGCGAACACTCCAATTTGTAAAGCGCCTCAATGGCTTCTTCGCCTGACATAGCGGAGCCGATAAGTTCTATCCCTTTGAAACTACTCACTAATTTTATTTGCGCCTTCAAAATGGCCGGTTGGTCTTCGATGATAAAAAGACGAATAGCATCCATATGCCCCTCACAGTTATTTGTGGCGGATGGTAGCACTGTTTGCGGGTGAAAAAGCTAGTTATTTTAACTAAAAATAAATGAGTTTAGCTCCTTAGCGTAAAAAGGTGTGATGGTAAAATAAAGGCTGGCAGTATTTGGTTGACTAAGGGCTGAGTCATAACTGGCCTAACTATACTTAGGAAAAGAATGAAAGAATTTTCGGCCAAAGCGTTTAAATTATCGCTGGCTCATTATTTAATCCCGCTCGGGCTAATACTCGCCTGCACTCCGCTTTTGTCATCTGCGACGGCCTTGCTTTTGGGGATTTTTATCGCCCTTATTTTTGGCAACCCTTATCGCATTACTTGTAAAAAAATTAGCCCGCTTTTGCTCGGAATTGCCATTGTCGGAGTCGGCGGCGGCATGAATCTCGCTTTTATTAAAGAACTGTCATTAAATAGCTTTTTTTATATTGTAATAAGTATAATTATTACGTTTTTTCTTGGTATAACAATTTCGCGACTTCTTAGGGTCGATAAAGAGACTTCTTTGCTGGTTTGTATGGGCACTGCTATTTGTGGAGGCTCAGCCATTGCCGCATTAGCTCCCGTTATTAGAGCCAAAGATGATGCTATTTCTTTAGCTTTGATCGAAGTTTTTTTATTGAACGCCATCGCTTTATTTATCTTTCCTCACATTGGTCATTATGTGGGCCTTAATCAAGCTGATTTTGGGCTATGGAGCGCCTTAGCTATTCATGACACGAGTTCTGTCGTCGGTGCCACCATGAGCTATGGCCAGGAAGCCCTGATGGTAGGGACAACTATAAAGTTGGTGCGAGCCTTAGGCATTGTCCCCATCGTCGCTATTTTTAGTTTTTTATATAATCGTAAAGACGATGATAAGAGTTTTCTGTCTATGGTTAAAGTGCCTTGGTTTATCGTAGGCTTTCTGATCATGGCTGCGATGGTATCGCTCTTTCCGTCTTTGGTCCCGCTCGGCGAGCATGCGCATAATTATGGAAAACAAGCCTTGGTGGTCGTGCTCTTTTTAATTGGCACGGGCATTAACAAGGAAAGCCTTAGGTCTATTGGCCTTAGATCCTTTCTTCTTGCCTTTTCCTTGTGGGTTTCGGTGAGTGGCCTGAGCCTATTGCTAATTCACCTAAGTTCGCTTTTGGGATAACGAGTTCTATGCAGGTGCCTTGCGCTGGTACCGAGTTCATAAGCAGTTTGGCCCCAATTTGTTCGGCTCTGACTTTTAGATTGCTCAAGCCATAATGATGCCGCTGTTCTTTGTACTCAAAACCACAGCCGTTATCTTTGACTAAAAGACTAAGCGTGTTTTCTCCTAAAGCCGCCTCCACAAAAATATCTTTTGCATGAGCATGCTTAAGCGCGTTATTAAGCCCTTCTTGCACAATACGGCAACACGCTAATTGCTCTGGAATGCTTATTCCTTCAAGCAATTCTATATTTTTGGTATCGACGTTTATTTTGTGTCTTAAAGATATATTTTGACACAAGAGAGTTATTTGTTCTGTTATATCAAAATTATTGTTTAAAAAAGCAATGGAGCGACGCATATCATCGATCGATTCAATGGCACAATTTTGTATCTCGCTGATGTCATTTTTAAGAAGGGGCTGTTCGTAGGTATTTTTTAAAACATCACATTGCATGACGATGCTCGTTAATTGGGCCCCGATGCCATCATGAAATTCGCGGGCAATTCTCTGACGCTCTTGTTCGACCGCGAGTACTTGCAGCTTTTTTTCCATAGCGATCAAAGATTGCATAAGACGTTGTTCTTGAGACTGCACAAAATAAATGAAAAAAATCGCCAGTGCATCGAGAACACAAAGAAGCATCATTGCGTACATGATGCTCGAAAACCTGGGATCCTCGCTGCCCCAAAGTGTCAGAACAGTGCTAAGAGGGATGCTAAAAAGCGGCACAATAATCATCAAAGGATTATGAAACAATAATAAAAATACCGCCGTGATGAAGGGGTGAATGGCCATTAAAGGCGATAATAAATAACCTGATTTTTCAGTGAAATAAATGAGCAAGACTAAGTCAAAAATTAAGGTAATAAAATGAAGCCATAGACCAAGAGCATCGTGGTTCTTATTGCGATAGCAAATAAAGGTATAAATAAGAGCCGTGATCAATAAGGCCGCATCAAGCGAGGAGTGGCCAAAATTTATATCTTTTTCTAGAAAAGAAAGAAAAAATAGGAGGCCATAAAGCAATAAAATACACAAGCGCCCAAAAAAAACTGCTTGAGCGCGAAGAATAAAGCTCTTCTTTAATCGCACCGAAAGTGCATAAGAAAGCTCGCCTTGGACCGCAGAAAACATCTATTTTGCCGGCTTACCGATATCTGCGAGAACTTTTTTTATGGCCTCTGGATTGGTTTTTTTTGCATCATAGGCGAGGAAGAGTTTACCGTCTTTTCCCATGTCATAACCGATGACTTTAACACCAGGAACTTTTTGCAATGCGCCTTTCACTCTGGCAGGACAGGCTTCGCAGGTCAGACTTAGGGAAAGAGTAAGAGGTGTGTCATGTCTAGCCACCTCTTGTGCTGGCTCACGTTCTTCACCGCAGGCGCTAAAAACTAGAGCTTGTGTAGCAATTAACGATAAAATAGCTAAGAAAGTATTTGGCTTCATTGAAGGGCTCCCAAGCGATGTTTTGCCAATAGGTATTTTAAATAACTTGTTCTACTTTTATTTTTAAGCCAAGGGGTTTTTATGGGATTATTGAGTTCAGAAAACGATGGCGAGCTTTTTGCAGAAATTAACGTGACCCCAATGGTCGACGTAATGCTCGTTTTGTTAATCATTTTTATGGTGACCGCACCTTTTATGATTGAAACCATCGGTGTCGATTTACCGAAAGCGAATGGTGCCAGTACCCAAGGCCTCAGTACCCCTCTGACGGTTCGCATTGACGCAAAGGACAATATTTTTATTGCTGAACAAAGCTTCAATTTAGAAGAACTTACCGCTTTTATGCGTGACAACCCGCGCGTAAAAAAGGGTGAGGCTGTTTATGTGGCGGCGGATGGTGCCACGCAGCATCGTGCATTAATGAAAGTGATGGGAGCAATGCATCTGGCAGGGGTAACAAGGCTAAATATCTTGGCGGAAGAGCCTTAAGGACTAAGCATGCCCTTTAAAAAAGCGATTATTGCCAGTGCATTTTTTCACCTCGCCATTGTTGCATTTTTGGCAGCGGGTGTGCGTTTTTCATGGACGCCTAAGAAAGAGCTTCTCGTGTTTGAAACGAAAATGGTCTTTAAGGCGAAAGCACGAGATAAAGAGTTGCTGCCGCGAAAAAAATATAAAAGTGTAGAAAAAAGAGTAGAAGAAGCACCGAAGGTGGAAAAAGCTGTTCCTGTCCCAGAACCGGTAGCAAAGCCTGATCTTGCGCCTAAAAAAGAAGCGGAGCTTAAAGCGAAGAAAGTAGAGCCGCCCAAGCAAGATTATGCGAGTGAGTTAAGAAAATTAACGCAAAGTTTTAGTGAAGAAATTAAGCCTGAAAAAGAGCCTCTCTACGAGGAGTTCAGTGATGAAGATGCAAATTATTTTGATCAGATTTATGCGCTCATAAAAGAGTCTTTTATCGTTCCGCCCCACGTAAATGGACCGGCTGGTAAAAATTTGCAGGCTGATATTCGTTTGTTTTTATTTGACGATGGTTCATTGTTAAAGCTTGATTTAGAGCGTTCTTCAGGCGACGAACATTTTGATAATGCCGTTCTTGATGGCGCCAAACGCGTGAGCAATTTTGGTAAGGTTCCCATCTTGCTGCAAAATGCGTTGAGTCAAAGAGGTATCGTCGTGGAAATGTGTCCTTTTAAATGTGGCAGTGGGTCTTAGCGATGAAAATAGCGATAATAATTTTTGTACTGGCGACGGAAGTTTTCAGTGGTACGAGCTACCAACAATCTTCTAAAGATGTAGCCGTAGAAAACCAAAACGAAAAAGCGGCCAGCGTCGAAAAGACTTTGTCTAGCAATGATATTGCAGGTGTGACGCGTCTGCGTGTTGAAGGCGCTTCTTTTAGAAAATTTAATTTGTTTTTTCCTCCATTCTTGACGAGAGACAAAATAACCCCAGAGGCAAGAAAATATGGGGAGCAGATTCGCGAAATTATAAAGCGTGATTTAGAAATCACCGGCAATTTTGCTTTCATCGATGCGCCGGCCGATAAAAATGCCACCGAAGCTTTGCTGAAACAAAAAGGTGCAGAAGGCCTAAGCCAAATTCAAGTGGGCTTTAGCGCCGACAAAATTGTGGTGAGCATTGAGCATAAAAATCTCATCAGCGGCCAAAGTGCCAAGAAATCTTTTTCCGAATTTAAGGGAAACATTCGAAGACTTTCGCATTTAGCTGCCCAAAGTATTTTCGAAAATTTTATTGGGCATGAAGATCTATTTTTATTGCAAATAGCCTCGATCAAACGCATCAAAAATGAGACCCAAGTGGTGTTGATGGATTTTGATGGCCACAATGAGCAACAGCTGACAAAAGGGATATGGGGCAAAACTTCGCCTTATTTCTCTCCCGATGGCAAGAGCATTTTATATACGATTATTTCTAAAGAAGGGCAGGGTATTGTTGAGCAGGTTATTGGCGCAAGTTCTGTGCAATTTCGTACCAAGAAAGATGGTCTAAATCTTGATGCCCGGATTCTTCCCAACAACAAAGGCATGCTCGCGACGCTGTCATTTAATAAGAATCCAAATATTTATTATGCAAGTCGCGATGGCACCATTATTTCACCTATTACTGAATCTACTGGTTTTAATTTATCGCCTTCCATCAGTGCTGACGGCAAGTTTTTGGCTTTCGTTTCTACGCGTTCAGGAACGCCACAAATTTATGAACAAGCATTCGATCCGCAGGGTAAAAAATCTGATGCCAAACGTCTTACTTTTCAAGGCCGCTATAATCAAACGCCGCATTATAGCCCCGACAATGAATTTATTGTATTTACTGGGCGTGATGAAAAATTAATCTTCGATGTGTTTTTGTATCGACGCAAAGATGGGACTATTTCTCGTATCACGCAAAATAATGGCCGAAGAAATCAAGAGCCCTTCTTTAGCCCTTCTGGACGTTTTGTTATTTTTGTCTCCGAGCGCCCTGAAAATGGCAATCGTTCTGATATCTATTTGGCGACCTTGAATGGCCAGCATCAATATCGCCTTACGCAGGAAGGTGGGTATCTGTCGCCGGTGATTCGTCCTGTGCAGTAAAAAATAGGGAACTTTTAATAGTTCATTACTGTTATGCTCGATATGATTTTGCGTATCTTAGTAATGGCCTACAATAAAAATGCTGACGCTCTTTTCAATAAAAAATGCGTTGGCAATTTTTTTCCTTCCACTACTTTAAGATGAATGATTGCGTTGAATGGGTAGAAAATGCCGACAGAACAAGAAAAAATTTGCTTCATGTTTGACCGCATCGCGCCTACTTATGATTCGGTGAATCGTGTTCTTTCCATGAGGCAAGACCTGCGTTGGCGTAGGATTACCGCAGAGGCTTTGCCAAAAAATAAAGAACTTCATCTCCTTGATGTAGCCACTGGAACGGCCGATTTATTGATCGACATGTGCGAGCGCAATGATAAAATTGTAGAGGCACGTGGCGTCGATTTAGCAGAAAAAATGCTCGCTATTGGGCAGACAAAAATTCTTCATGCCAAGAGCAAAGCGAAAATTGGTCTCGCGAAAGCATGCGCGACCAAGCTGCCTTTTTCGGATGCCTCTTTCGATGTTGTAAGTATCGCCTTTGGTATTCGCAATTTTACGAACATAGATGCGGCGTTAAAAGAAATTAGCAGGGTTCTAAAGCCAGGTGGCACCTTGCTCATACTAGAATTTTCTTTGCCGAGAAATTTTCTTGTTCGTCATGCTTATCTCTTTTATTTTCGCTATATTTTGCCCATGCTGGGTGGCCTCATTTCACGGGAAAAAGCGGCCTATAGTTATTTGAATAGGACAGTCGAAAATTTTCCCTATTCAAAGGCCTTTTTAAATATTCTCGCCAAAGCAGGTTTCATTGAGCTCGCAGAGCGGCCCTTGAGTTTGGGCATTGCCACTCTTTATCGAGGACAACGCGCGTGCTGAGCGTTTCTTTGCCTAAAGTCGCGACGCTCAGGGAAGCAGCGCAAAGCTTGCTAGCACGGCTTAGGTTTCATCCTCTCGATGCTAATGATGACGCGAGTATTAAAATTGAAGTACAACATGCTCGCGAGGAGGAATTTTTTAGGGCCCGCGGATGTGCTCGAAGCTATTTTAAAAGTCGCGATTGCGAACTTGAATGGTGGGGCTTGGGCTTTGCCGATTCTCTTGCTCAAAAGAATGTCTATGATGAAAGCGCTTTAAAAAGAGTTGTGAATAAATCTGCGTTTCTCGATGATGATCAGATTTATTTTGGTGGATTGCGCTTTGATGAAGCCGCGGAAATTTCATCGGAGTGGAAGGATTTCGGTCTTGAACTTTTTATTCTGCCTCTCATCATCCTGCGTCATTCAAGTGCGGGCTTTCATATCTCGGTTAATTTTTGTGCGCGATCCTTACCTTTAGCATCATGGCACGATCATGCGGAGAGTTTGTTGCGCTCTTGGCTCGATGAAGGATCCACGTCATTGATTAATCTGGATCATAGCGACGAGATAGAGAGTCTCTCTCAAGAGGAATATGCTCATATTGTCGGTGCAGCGCTTTGTTCTTTTAAGCACCATGATTCGCACAAAAAAGTCGTTTTAGGCCGAAGTACTCGCCGTATTTTTTCGCATGCTTTCGATCCCTTTTGTCTTTTTTCTCGACTCGCAAAACTTTCTTCCCATGCTTTTTTATTTTTATTCGATCTTGGTCATGGGTCATGTTTTTTTGGTGCGAGTCCAGAGTTACTTTTTCGACGCATTGGCCAGAATTTCGAAACTGAATCCTTGGCCGGGACGCGTGCACGGACTTTTGATCACGAAAAAGACCTTCTTTTGGCGAAGGAATTGCTCGACAGTACCAAAGATAAGGCTGAGCATGTTTTGGTTTCAACTCATATCGAAGCGCGGCTCAAAGAATTTGGCGTAACCGATCTTTTTACGTCGAAACTAGAGATAATGTCGCTTCCTTATGTGCATCATCTTCATCGTCGCTATCATGGAAGAATTGCTGAAGCATTCGGCGATGATGCAATCATAAAAAGCTTGCATCCCACTCCGGCCGTTTGTGGTTTAGAACTATCATGGGCGAAGCAATTTATTCGTGAGCATGAGAATTTTGATCGGGGATTTTATGCCGGTCCCATAGGCTATATCGGAAAAAATTCATCGGAGTTTTCGGTAGCGATTCGATCCGCACTTTATCATCAAAAAGAACTGCACATGTATGTAGCTTGCGGTATTGTTCCTGGTTCTTGCCCTGAACAAGAATGGGATGAGTTGAATAATAAATTAAAAAATATGCTCTCTATTTTTGATTGATTGCTTTCTATTTATCCTCGCGCTTTCAATTGCCATCGTCGGCCTCTATATTTCCTTGCGGCTCTTCATTTGTTATCGCCGGCCTCTATTTTTCCTTGCGGCTCTTCATTTGTTATCGCGGGCCTCTATATTTCCTTGCCGCTCTTCATTTGTTATCGCCGGTCTCTATATTTCCTTGCGGCTGTTCATTTGTTATCGCGGGCCTCTATATTTCCTTGCCGCTCTCCATT
>JBPOIV010000033.1:0-1876 GCA_052034245.1 Myxococcota bacterium | reverse complement strand
ACTCTTTACAATTAAACATCCCCAAAACTCTCCACAATGATTCATTTGCCGAGCACATTGATTTTACCTTTTCTGCTCTTCTCAAAGCTTTTGGTCTCGGTGAAGGAAGCACAAAAATCAAGAGAGAGAAAGGTCTTCAAAAGTATACGCTCACCTTCAATCTTGATGAGAAGCCACAAAATCCCCAACAACCCATTTTACTCAATGGCCCCGATTCCAGCCTTAATCGCGAAGAAGCGCAAATTCTTCAACAGTTAACTGAAAACTTTTTAAGAAAAATAATTACCTCAAATCCAGCTCTCATTTTCAGAGCGCATCTCACGCAAACTGGTAATTCCTATCAACTCGCCCTCGCACCTTCGTCAAAAGTACAAAAAATTATTGATGAAGAAGCAAAGATAACCATCCTTAATTTTTCGATAGCACATTCTATTTCAGAGCCATTGTGTCAAAAAGTAAAAGCTGCCGCGACGGCTGTGGCAGAAAGCATAGGATGGCCATTTATCGAGCAGGAATTTAGCTGCAATGAAAACACGGTAAAGCTTGGCTATAAGCACTCATCTACTACCTCTAGCGCATTTAAGTACCTCGTAGATATTGAAGAAGAAAGCGATATGTTTTTCATTCAAGATTTTGTCGCTTCAATTTTTGAGAATTTATCTATTGATGAACCCTTTTATTTTACAGGCTCTGAGCAATGGAGTTTTAAAGACCTCTTTAGCTGTTTTTTTCAAACAAGACTTAAGTGGCACTACCATCTCTTTTTGGAACGAAAGTGTAGTCTATAGTTTAATTTTAAATACGTTCCCCTTAGTCCTAAAATAACCAGTCATTAAAGGCGAATCATCATCACCTAGGCCCTCGCGATAGTTAAGCCAATCACATTTAAAACGTCGGCAAACGAGAGGTCTAAACTCATAAATGCTACATCCTTGAGCTCCAAGATAACGACAGCGCTCACCCGCAGGCTTAGTGATATCTTCGCCCGTATCAAAGCGCGTCGAAAAGCCTGGTTTGGAATCAATGCGAAGAGCAATGCAACAAGCTATACATTCATTACAACTACGAGGAATTTTTTTGGACACGTTTTTTGGCCATCGTCGATGAGAATTTAATTACAAAATAACCTCATCATAGATGCTACAGCAAATTATCATTTTTATTAGTTAAATTAATATACATTAAGCAACAGTAAAACATTATAAAGAAACATTCGGCAGCACTCGGCGATATCTCACCATAACGACCAACGTGGTGGTTTCAGCGAGGGATGCATATGAGCATGGTGAAAAACATAGTTACAGTCTTTATTTTTATAAGTTCACTGGCAGCGAATGCAGGCACGAGAATTCACTGTACCTACGAAGCGATGCTGCAAGACCACTTGGGTACGCCAGTAGGGAGTAAAAGCGTCGAATTAGAAATAAATAATGGGCAGTTTAACGCGAAGAGCATGACCCTCGGCGATGTAATTGCCCACATTGCCTATTTTCCAGAATCTAAGACAGAGGGCCATTTGTCTTTGTTTTTCTCTGATGGTTCCGGCTCAACTGAGGTCTTTCTGCCCTTCACCAAAGTAAAGCTTAAAAATCGAGGATTAATTTCACGAACCATAACGTGTGAGCCTATGCCTTGATAGGACATGATGGAGAATGATTTGATAAAAATAGCGGTAGCCGCAGTGAAGCAATAAAAGTCATCTAAATACGTATGGGGAAAAATACTTAGCTTTGTTGCGGAATCATCTCATTTCGCTTGAGTTGTAGAAGCCTAGCAATAACGAATAGTAGTTTTTTCCTCTATGCCTTAGTATCGTGTCGTTAAAATTATGCATTAGCTCTAACAAAACATTATTAAATCTTAATTTAATATAAAT
>JBPOIV010000135.1:0-6226 GCA_052034245.1 Myxococcota bacterium | reverse complement strand
GGATGACAACGGTGAGGGTCCGGATGACAACGGTGAGGGTCCGGATGACAACGGTGAGGGTCCGGATGACAACGGTGAGGGTCCGGATGACAACGGTGAGGGTCCGGATGACAACACTGAAGGTCGGGATGCCAACATTGAAGGACCGGATGACGACGCTGAGGTCTGGATGGGGAGCAACTTGTAGTTCGATTATGACGACTATTGGCTCAACAATAACGGTTATCGAGCTGTTTGTGCTTCCTTTCTATCCCGCAAATACCCAGGAACAAAGGCCAGTGCGGAAAGAACCAACGCAAGCAGTACGGAAAAATCTCCTAAAGAGAAAACTTCCCCGCAAAAATACGTAACAAATCCCACAATTACCGACAAGCGCGCTCCGCGTAGCGATGGGTTTTTGGCAAACATGGCGATTAAGAGAGGCACCAATAAGGCGCTCACCGAAATCGCATAGCTTTTTACCAAAATACCGATGACGCTATCAAAATAAAACGCGACGATAAGAGCGGCAAGGCCGACCAAGAGCGTAATGACGCGAGAGAGTTGGATGCTTTTGTTCGCGTTATCTTTGTTGAAATCAGCGATGAGATTAGAGCTTGCGGCGCCAAGCAGAGAATCGGCGGTGGAGCAAATAGCGGCGAGAAGGGCGCAGGCGACGATAGTCATGCCAAAGCCGGAAAATTTGCTTTGTAGAAGCAACATCAAGGGAGATTGGCCTGGAGCCGCCACAATGCCTGAGCTTTTAGCATAAATACCGAGGAACATGGGAATGGCGGCAAAAAGCAATAAGAAACCCGCGGCAAGAAATGCAGACAAAGTCGCTACTCTGCGATTTTTTGCGGCAAAGAAACGTTGGGCTAAATCTTGTTCGATTAAGGAAAAGAGCACCGGTAAAAGCAAAATGCTCCAGACTCCTTGTGTGCTAAAACTTTCAGTGGTGGGGGAAGGAAGTAAAGGAAGTTCGCTGATTTCGCCCATCGGTACCACTAAAAAGATAACGCCAATAAAAACCACAACGATCAAAAATACCTGCAAAATATCGGTAGCGATAACGGCTTTGATACCGCCAAACATGGTGTAAGCGATAACCACTAACCAAAACCCGACGAGCCACCATTGATTAAGATCAAAAAGAGCGACGAATAGTTGTCGTGATGCAACGATTTGCGCAGCTAGGATTCCGCCCATAGTGAGAATGGAAATTACCGCGGCTAATTTTCTGAGATTTTTCGAGCCATATTTAGTTTCAAAAAGCTCCGCCGTCGTGCTGATGTTGAGCTCTCGTAAGCGCGCACCCACACCCAAGCCCAAGATGATAAAGCCGACCGCCATGCCAAGGTTATAAGCAAGGCCCCAAATTCCTTTTTCATAAGACTCTTGAGCAGTCCCAAAAATCATGCCGGCACCAAGCTGGGTGGCAATCAAGGTGAGGGTAATGCTGAGCGTGTTAAAACTGCGATTGCCCAGAAGATAATCTGATTGAGACTTAACGCCTTTAGAAGCCAAAAAAGCTACTAAAAGGTAGGCAAAACCTGTCAGTGCTAAAAATAATCCGGATATAAGCGAATCCATGTTTTTCTCTCCTTAGTCCGGCTGAATCAGTTCACCAAAAAAAAAGCTGACCCATCCGGCCAGCTATGTATGATGGTGAACTTCTCTTTAGCGCACAACATCATTGAGCATGGCCCGCGGCATGCGATGATGATGTTGATGATGGGTAGGTACAAAGTTCATGGCCAAAAACCTAAAGCCCTAAGAATGGATGTCAAGGGACTATAGATTTGGGATTAAAAGCTCAGTTATCGAAAGATCTTTTCGAATTCTTCGCCCATAACTTTAATTTTTCCGCTATCAAGATGCACGAAGCGAATGTTCTCGAGAGAGCTTTGGGGATTATTAGTGAAAAATTGCAAAGCCGCAGTGAAATACAGTCTTGCGCCTATATCCATAGGAAAGCCAAAGATGCCAGTGGATACTGCAGGAAAGGCAATAGTTTTGGCACCATATTCTTGGGCTTTTAAAAGGCTGTTGTAAATCGCAGAATAAAGCTCGATCTCCTTTTGCCCAGTGCTTTCGCCTTGAGGGCCAACGGTAACAATTACCATTTTAATAGCTGATGGCAGACCATAAGGGTTCATAGCCATGGCTGAGCCAATGGGAAATGCGCTTATGCCGTGATGATTTTTATAGAGAATGGCCTCCTCTCTAAGAAGGTCTCGACCATTGATGAGAGCCTTTTGATGAATAGCACCATCAATGCCGCCGCCGCCCTCAAGTCCTGCATTTGCTGCATTGACGATAGCACCGGTTTCGTTGAGCAAATTACCAAAGGCGATTTCAATCCCTTTGGTTTTGCCATTGCTGGATATTTCAGCCCGCCATAGTACTTTTGTTGATGGGTAGCTTTCTTTAATATCAGCGGCAGTCGTGATAACTTTCATCCAATCACCCTGAAGAGGCGATGGTATAGAAGTTGCCAAAGGAAGTAGAGGGCTTTTATCCTTTAAGGATGCCTCGGTTGCCGCTGGACGTGGCTCTTCCGTGGGTTTTGGACGCTCTGAGTTTGGCTTTGGACGCTGTTGGGGCGGAGAAGGGATTTCCACTTCGGCTTCGGGCTTTAGCTTGGGGGAGGGCTGGGAATCACGCGGTGAACATGAGATGACGGCCACGCTCAAGATTAGGCATAGAAATTTAAACATAGGAATCCCTTTTATTTTTACGGCCAAATACCGCTTATTTTCGTCGGATCATAAGAGTCAGCACCTATTTTAGCAAGAATAAGGCTTAGGGGAAAACACCAAAAAACCCCTTCAGATGAAGAGTCTTTTGTTGTTTTTTGAGGCTCAGATTGTTGGTGCTTATTAGTGGCTATGCCCTTTCGCTAAGATGACAAAAGGGCATGCCTAATTCGTCAAGAACTAAGCTTGTGGATGTACAACGTGACCCATAAACATGATCGTGTTGCTTGGTCGATGAATGATATAGAAATAAAATGGTCGTTCAGCGGTAAAATCAATAATAAATTCTACAGGTCGCACTGAAGTAGCGCCGATGCCAATAATGCCCGTCGCGGCAGCCGCGGTGGTGCCACCTACATACATTTTCACTACTGCTTCATGCACAACATCAGCGATAAAAAGTTTATCATCGCCCATGGTAACACCATTAATACCGCTTAGATCAGCTTTTTCGGGGCTAAATAGATTGCCAAGACCTTTGGCCATAAGAATTTCTTTAAGTTTAGGCGAGGATTTTACCGTGAATTTAGGCAAACGCATACGCACTTTTTGATAAGACATCGAAGACATCATTGTATTGAAATCATCAACGCTGAGGCTATTTGCAACGCTTTCCATGTGATCTTCTTTGGGCAAGACAAAGAGCGTGGCAAATTCATTATCGCTATAAGGCATCAGTACAAATTGTTTAGTGTCATCTTCGCCGTATTCGAAATAACTCGTCTGCATCATATAATGAACAGGCTCAGTCATACCGTAAAAGCTCTCATCGTAGCCTCTTCGTTCGTTAAATTCAGAGGCCCATTTTGCATTAAAATAAAGGGCATTGGTGAGCACAAAGCGAGTGTCATTAGCAAGTGGCTTTTTAAGAAGAGAAGGAATTTCCCCACGTGTTTGTTCATTTATTGCTTGGTTGATGATGTTTGTCGATTCATCAGCCTGAGTTCTAAAGTTGAGTAGTGTCGGTGAGGCATCATATGCAGATTGCAGAGAACTTAAAAAACTCGGCAAAATTTTGAATTTTTCTTCTAACCAAAGATTATTAGCGATTGTTAAGCTCGTATCAAACTGGCTTCTATCGCTATTCATCATAGTCAAGAAATTGCCAAAGTTTTTATGGAAGCTTGCGTCATTGTTGCCATAGCGCAAAGCCTTTTTCATGGCGCTTTCTGTATCATTCTTCGCGCCGGCATAGACCATAGCCATTCCTAAAGAGATGCTCAAAGGCGAGAAGGTAAAATTTTCGGCGGGAGATAGATTGCGATACAGATCAAAAGCAAGTTCATTAATTCCTTGACTCACTTCTTTGATACCGATCATTTCTTCCTGGGGCATCGCTGTCACATCAGGGCTGGCATGAGTGATAGTGGCATATGCCAGACCAACGCTAAGTAGCTTCGTAATAAATCTTTTCATGGCGAATCTCCAAAAAGCTTAAGTGCTTGCTCCTATTAGCGGTCGGTCTAGAGTTTTGGCGGATTTTTTTACTTTATATTGTGTGCCCGAATGCGGTGCGTCCAAAAAAAATAAATTAAGGACAATGCGATAACCATTAAGGCACTTTGAAAGGCCAAATAAGAAGATTTGTATTCAGAGAAAAGAGCTATGTTGTCGCGCTATTAATGCTGTAAATTTGACTAATAAAGCCATTAAAAAATATATTTAATATTGTTTAAATATATTTTTGGTGAGTCATGCGGCAAAAAACGAGATTAAGCACACTAGTTTTCACCATGGGGATGGCTTTATTGCTTAATCTTTCGTGCACGCAATCCTTGGAGCAAGAAAGGCTTGAGCATTATCTGCAAGCGATTGCTGCTGAAGAAACCGCTGTGCCTAATGCTGGTGTGGCAAATATTTCTGCGGCTGGCACTCCGACTACGGGCACTTCTGTCGGGGGAACACCACGGCTTGTGATGCCAGGAGTATGCGGCGACGGTATCATCAATGGCAGCAATGAAGACTGCGATAAAGGCGCCATCACCAACCCGAATTGCAATGAGCTCGGCGGTATTAGTGGTACGATAAAATGCAGTGAAAATTGCCTCTACGATCTTTCCGATTGTATTACTCCTGCAGTAAATGAGCGTATTGGTGGAACAGCTGAAAATTGCAAATGCAATTGTGCGGGAAATCGCTGCAGTGGTGGCTGCTCGCCAGTAAATGGGTCCAGTGTCGGCCAGAGCCGTTGCCGCTATGATTGTGATAATGATTGCATCTGTAAATGCGAAGGTAAGTTAGAAGCTCACATTGAGTCATGTGAATTCACCTGTCTTTGCTCGGTTGATACTTCAGGAAATCCTCTTTGCGATTGCACGATGGACACTTGTGATGTGCTCGCTATAATTTCGCCTAATATCGCGAATCTCGCTGCAGGAGGGGGCACTGCTGGCCATTAAGCTGCGAGGTGTTACTAGGGCGATAGTTTTTATTTATTTATTTATATGAAGTAAATGCTTGAGAGATGCTTTGTTTTTCTGCCCCATTTTTAAATGCTCTCGTGCCATTGCTCTATGGATCTTTTCTTTAAAAGAACGAACTAAATTCTTTTTTTCTGCTTTCTCTAAGCTAAGTAGAGGCGCTTTTAGTAATAATATGGCGTTCAATTTCTTTGTTTCATCTTGAAAAGAATTAGTGAAGAGCAAACTATCTTCTTGAGTAAATATTTTTCTTTGCTTAATAAGATGGCCAAGGGCATAAATTCTAAGTTCTTCTTCTTTGAATATTAAGATCTGCGAAGATACTATATTGCAATCTTTTTTGTGACCGAAAAATGATAGAGGATATTCTTTGAGGGTTAACCAGTCTAGTAAATTATCATCGTTTATGAGGCCTTCATTGGATCGATAATTATAGATAGCATTCATCGAAGGTTTTAATAATAAGGTTGCAATATAAAAAGCTATCGCTTGCTGGTCTTCTTCATCAAATAGCATTAAAAGTTCATTAACATTCTCAATACTAAAATTTCGGTTTTTTAAAGTACTTTCTATAAGTGCGATTTTAAGAAAGTACTTTTTTTCTTCCTTTTCTTCCTCATCACATCTGATTTCGTCAATTAATTGTTCAGGCTCATAGATGAATGAGGCGAAGCATTTGCCCTGCTTTTCGGCTTTTTCGACCAAATCGAATAAAGAAATTTTGTGCCGATTTATAAAAATATGCTCGGTGTTGGGAAATTCTCTATAAATAATTTCATTATAGTTTTGGCCGTTATAATTAAAACCCTGGGCGCTGAGAGGTTGAATAAAAAAAGATGAAAAATTATCTCTCGAGCGAAGAATAGTTTTATCGAGAATTATTGTCCTGAAATCAGCAAGGCAAAATATATCTTTAGCGAAGAGGAAAAAAATGGCAAATGGAACTATTCTCATTTTGTGCTCTTTGTTTAATTATGAATTTAGCAAGCAAAAAGATAGAATATTCCCACGAACTTTATATAAAGATAAAATTATTTTAGAGACAATCGGTTTATGGCAAAGATTCTT
>JBPOIV010000193.1:0-7489 GCA_052034245.1 Myxococcota bacterium | reverse complement strand
TGACGTTGCACTTTCTGGTGGCAGCACCGCTCAACAATTTTTTCCTTATCTTTTAAAAGGTGATGAAAGCATTTTGCGCAAGACCAGGTGGTTTTTTAGCGACGAGAGAGTTGTTTCTCTCGATAGTCCTCACAGTAATGCCGGCCAAGCATGGCGCATACTCTTGAAACCATTGAGTATCAGCCGTGAATATTTCTTTCCTCCCTATCCCAAAGAGGAAAGTGCTAAAGAAGCTGCCCAAAGCTATGAGGGTTTACTAAAAACGCTTTTGCCTGCTCAACAGGGTGTCCCCGTTTTTGATCTTATATATTTAGGTTTAGGGCTCGACGCACATACGGCCTCTTTGTTTCCTGAAAGCTCTTTGGTGAGAAATAGCGATGCGGAAAAAGCCTTGATAGCTTCTCATCGCGATGAAAAGCTTGAGCATGAACGCATCACCATGATGCCAAAAATGATCTTGGCAGCGAAAGAAATTTGCCTCATGACGACAGGAAAAGAAAAAGCCAAGCTCACCGAAGAAGTGCTCAATGCCCCTTTTCAACCTGAGCAAATGCCGATCCAGCTCATCATAAAAAAACGCGAAAAGGCTTTAAGTATTTTGACATGCGAATAGGAAATTTTGCACATATCTCTTCACTTGTCAGATAAGCGTGAGTGAGAGGCCAGATGCAGGCCTCTCACAGATCAAGAATCAGCGGTCTTTGCCTGCTTCAACTTAAGTCAATTTCTTCACCATCTTTGGGAACTACCACGTCCCAATTAAACACATGTTTTAAACGCTTAGCGAAAGCGTGCGAAGCATTGGCTTCGCCGTGGGTAACAAATACCTGTGGCTTCTCAAGTTTACTTTGATTGAGCCATTTGATGAGGTCTTCATAATCGCCATGCGCGGAGAGGCTCGAAAGATAGTCAATCTTCGCCTTCACCGGATAATATTCGCCGAAAATTTTAATTTCCGGAATTCCTTCTTGCAAGGTTCGTCCGCGAGTTCCCAGCGCTTGGTAGCCTACCAACACGATAGTGTTTTTAGGGTCGCCAATATAGTGAGATAAATGATGTAGAATTCGTCCGCCCGAGGCCATACCACTCGCTGAGATAATAACTTTGGGGCCTTCATTTTGATTGATGGCCTTCGACTGCTCTACCGTTTTAGTCAAAGTCGCAATCCCACACATTTTCTGGCTTTCTTCTTCACTTAGCCGGTGCTCTTCGTGATATTGGCAATAGAGTTCTGTAGCATCGATGGCCATGGGGCTATCAAGAAAAATAGGGATGCTCGGGATTTTCTTTTGATCTTTTAATACTCTGAGCAAATGAAGAATTAACTGCGCGCGTCCGACGGCAAAAGCCGGGATTACGACGGCACCATTTCTTTTCACAGCGTCATTAATGATCTTGGCAATCTCTAAAGACATATTTTCTTTTTCATGAAGGCGATCGCCATAGGTCGATTCAATCACGAGATAATCCGCCTTAGGCAAAGGCTCTGGGCCAAACATAATTGGGTCGCGATCCATACCGACATCGCCAGAGAAAATAATTTTTTTGCCTTCCGCTTCAATCAAAATACAAGAGGCACCCAAAATATGGCCGGCTCGTGTGAAAGTGACTTTTATATCGTCGAAAAATTTTGTGGGTTGATGAAAATCTATCACCTTCAGATATTTCAAAGAATCTTCTGCTTGCTGACGCGTATAAAGAGGAAGTGCCGGCTTGTGCTTACTATAGCCTTTTTTATTCGCGTAACGGGCTTCTTCTTCTTGCAGGTGCCCTGAATCCGGCAAAAGAATTTTTACCAAATCAAAGGTTCCCGGCGAGCAATAAATCGGTCCATCAAAGCCCATATTTACGAGCCGAGGAATATAGCCGGAATGGTCAATATGCGCATGGGTAAGAAAAACTGCTTTTACATCGGCAAGCTCTAGCTCCAAATCACGCCAGTTACGCTTTCTTAACTCCTTGAGCCCCTGAAATAAGCCACAATCGATCAAATACTGGTGCTTTTTAGTGCTTAGAAGATATTTGGATCCCGTAACCGTGCCGGCTGCACCTAAAAATTTTAGCTTCATTATTTCCCTCGCCTTTTTTATATACTGGAAAAGGCCAAGGATAATACTACACTTTTGAAAAAAGCTTTTCGTCAATAAATGCGATTAAAAAAAATCCACGCTTACTTCATGAGATAATTAACTCACGATGAAGGAAGCGTGGAGGACTTTATCGAATTAAGAGGCTTTTATCTTTCTCTCATACGCACTCGTCTTGTAAACCAAAGGGGTAAGAGCAAAAACCAAATCAAAGGAGAGGCTCTCGTCGTTGTGCAACCAAAACTTATTTCCTCTTCTTTTTGCTCTTCATTGGATACATCGCTCGCGGGCTGGCTCGTAGGATGAGCATTCACCTCAGCTTTGTCTTCTTGATCATCTTCAGGGGGAGGAAGAGGAGGAATTGGTGCAGGCAAAGGAGGGCGACATTGAGGCAAGAATTCAGCTCCAGGGAATAGGCATGGATTAATGGCTGGACCACCACTCTCGCCACGTAGAAATCCATTGCCTGCTCCACCATGGCCTCCACCACCGCTATCGATGATTCTAACCACGCTTTGACAAGCATCGCCTATGCCATCTTCATTATCATCTTCCTGATCTGAGTTAGGGCTAAAAGGGCAGTTATCCAAAGCGCAAGTATTTACACTGAAGCCTGGATTACCGAAGCCATTGAGATCCAAGTCGGTGCATAAATCACATGCATTGCCAACTTCATCGCCGTCGGCATCACCTTGTAGAGGATTAGCGAGGAGCGGGCAGTTATCTTGCCCATCACATATGCCATCTTCGTCAACATCGTCGCAAGCTCCAACCAAACCCGTATCACATATATCTCCGAGCCCATCTTCATCCATATCTGACTCGTCTGGATTAGCAGCAAAGATACAGTTATCGAGTGGACATTGATTCGGCGAATCAAGGGTGTCGCCCAATCCATCTTGGTCGATATCGGTGCAAAGATCGCAGGCATTGCCAATGCCATCGCCATCCGAGTCTGCTTGAAGAGGATTGGCTAGCAAAGGACAGTTATCGACAATATCGCAGATGGAATCTTCATCGGTATCCTCGCAGGCAAGCCTTCGTCCGCAATCATCGCCGAAGCATGTGTCGCACGCATCACCTATTCCATCCTCATCGCCATCTTCTTGACCAGGGTTTTCCATAAAGGGACAATTATCCAAAGGACAGTCACTTTCTAGGAATCCAGGATTAGCAAAACCATCATTATCTAAATCGGTACAAAGGTCACAGGCATCGCCGATACCATCATTATCACTGTCCATTTGATTTCCATTCGCAATGCCTGGACAATTATCGCAACCGCTTGGAATGCCATCGCCATCACCATTAGCATTATCGGGGAATCCAGGACAAAGATCGGAAGCATCGCATACTCCATCTTGGTCTTCATCCACTTCCGATGAGCCACCAGCACAGGTATCGCAAGCATTCCCTATGCCATCATTATCGCTATCACCCTGCGTGGGATTGGCTACTAAAGGACAATTATCTACCGCATCGCAAATAGTATCTGCATCCTGATCGGTGCAAGTATCGCACGCATCACCAATTCCATCGGCATCTCGATCAGCCTGGGTTCGATTCGCTATCAAGGGGCAATTATCGCAACCAGTGGGAACACCGTCGCCATCGCCATTGGCATTATCGGGGAAGCCTGGACAAAGATCAGAAGCATCGCACACACCATCATTATCTTCATCGACTTCAGATGAACCACCAGCACAGCTATCGCAAGCGTTACCGATGCCATCTTCGTCGCTATCAGTTTGGGCTGGATTATCAACAAATGGGCAGTTATCCAGGCTATCACAAATAGTATCTGTGTCTTGGTCAGTACAGGTGTCGCAGGCGTCACCTATGCCATCGCCATCTCTATCGTTTTGGCTGTGATTGGACACCAGCGGACAGTTATCACATCCACTCGGAACACCATCGCCATCACCATTAGCACTGTCGGGGAAACCGGGACAAATATCGGAAGCATCGCATACACCATCATGATCTTCATCAATTTCCGATGAACCACCAGCACAGGTATCGCAAGCATTACCTATGCCATCTTCATCGGTATCTGTTTGTGTAGGATTATCTACAAAGGGACAATTATCGACCCCATCACAAAGGCCATCCTCATCCTGATCATTACAAGTATCGCAGGCATCACCTATGCCATCATTGTCTCGGTCATTTTGCGTGGGATTATTAATTTGCGGGCAATTATCGCAATCAGTAGGAATGCCATCACCGTCGCCATTGGCGCTATCGGGAAAGCCGGGACAAATATCGGAGGCATCACATACCCCGTCATTATCTTCATCAGCTTCCGACAAACCACCAGCGCACGTATCGCAAGCATTTCCAATACCATCATTGTCAGTATCTTCTTGCCCTAAATTCGCAATGAAAGGGCAGTTATCGACGAGGTCGCAAATAGTATCGCTATCTTGATCGACGCAGGTATCGCAGGCATCACCGACGCCATCAGCATCACGGTCCGTCTGAGTCGGATTCGCTGTCACAGGGCAATTATCGCAGGAAGTTGGTATACCATCTCCGTCGCCATTAGCGCTATCAGGAAAACCTGGACAAAGGTCAGAAGCATCACACACACCATCATGATCTTCGTCAGCTTCGGAGGAGCCGCCAGGACAGGTGTCACAGGCATTACCAATACCATCTTCATCGGTATCGCCCTGAATAGGATTATCTACGAAGGGGCAATTATCGAATTCATCACAAACGCCATCCGAATCTTGGTCAACGCACGTATCGCACGCATCGCCAACGCCATCAGCATCTCTATCGGTTTGACTTGGATTGCCCGTCAAGGGACAATTATCACAACCACTTGGGATTCCATCGCCGTCGCCATTGGCACTATCGGGAAAGCCCGGACATAGATCCGAGGCATCGCACACCCCATCGTTATCGCTATCGACGTTGTCTCCGCCAGGACAAATATCACATGCATTTCCAATGCCATCTTCATCGGTATCATCCTGCGTTGGATTGCCGGTGAAGGGGCAATTATCCAAAGGGCAGGTAGAGGCAGGAAAACCGGAGTTTCCAAAACCATCGCCGTCGATGTCGGTACAGGTGTCGCATACGTCGCCACTGCCATCCTGATCTCTATCAAGCTGATTGGGATTCGAAATATTTGGACAATTATCACATACATCGCCGAGGGAATCTGAATCAGCATCATCTTGCGCTGGATTGACGTCGCCGGGACAATTATCGATGTCATTACAAATGCCATCCAGATCTGAATCCATGCATCCAATGGGCGCCTGAATTTCATAAGCGCCAATATCGGCCTGCCCTGCAATAACGCGTAAAAAACCTACCCCCCGTTGGTCAAACAAAAGGACCCCTGGATTTGCGCCTGTATCAATCGCGGGACTACCTGCTAATAGTGCCTTGGTCGCTGTAGGACCACCGTTATCCTGCAAGGGGCCTAGCACAGGAAGTATAGAGTTGTCAGAGGAGCCTACCAAACTGAAATTGGCATTGGGACTCCCTGCAACCAAAGTACTGCCAAAGTTATTACCGATAAGATTATAACTCTCGTTTACTATTCCTCCAGCCGAGTTGGTTATATCAGGTGCATTGGGTGCAGTATTTTGGGCAATAATGGTACTAACTAGTTGGCTTATGACACCGCCGGGCTGAACCGAAATACCCCCTGCAGCCACATTGGCTGTGTTATTGGAAATAGTCGAGTTTCTTAGGCTAGAAATGGTGCTGTTTTGATCGATGAAAATACCACCACCAATAACTGAAGCACTATTGCCCGAAAAAGTCGAATCACTCAGTGTTCCAATGGCGCTCTCCGAGAGAAAAATCGCGCCCCCTTCGTTATTCGCGGCGTTTCAAACGAAGATGAATTATTGCGCCTCGTTGCAAATCGCTTCTTTAAGCATTCTGATGTTCGGATACGCAACCTCGCGGCCATTAGCCTGGCGTCCATAGGCGAAAAAAATGAAGCAATACGCCAAAATCTTAGGTATTTCATAAGCACCTCTCAAGGTACTCTTGTGCCTATAGCAATGAAAGCGCTCAATGACATGAGAGAGGGAGTAATCGACGAGAACGTTATGCTCGCGCACTTAAATAATCCCGTCAAAGAAATAAAGAATTTAGTAGTGCAACTTAGTGCCGATTGGAAAATGCTTGAGGGCCATATCACCGTTCTTGAAGGATTCGCGGATAGCCTTGATAACGAATTGAAAAAAAATGTCATTAATCTTGCTCAACGGATTCCTAGCGACAAGGCGGTAGAACTATTAACGCGGTTTCTTAATAACTATGAGAGTGAAATACATACAGCTGCCTTTGATGCCTTAGATAAAAGAATATTAACGAGCAAAAATTTGCCTGCCTTAGAGAAAATAGTAAATGATGTCTTTAACCCGAGCCATCGACTGGCTGCAATTTCTCTTATTGCAAAAATAGAAGGGGAAGGCGCCGCACACCTTCTTCTTAATTCTTTGGCAGATTATAGTAGCGAAGTGCGTACAGCGGCTGCCAAGGCCCTAGAAAGATTTAAGTTAAACAATAGAGCCTTAGACAGCTTAAAAACGCTTCTAACAGGCTTTGATTCCGATACTCGACTGAAAGCAGTTAAGCTTGCCGCAACTATTACGACCAGCGAAGCACTGGCATTGCTCATACCTTTACTCGACGATGGGAACGAGCAGATTCGCACGACCTTAGCATCACTCTTGCCATCTTTTAAGTTCACGAATAAAGAAATCCCCCTTTTAAAAAAAGTGCTTATTGAAGGAGGCTGGGAAGCGCGTGAAAATGCAGTATTCTTTTTGTCGAAGATAGGGTCCTTGGAGGCAGCAGAAGCAATCATTCCTTCTCTTGCTGATCGCACGGCAATTTGCCAAGCAGCCTTCGTAGCACTTAATTCTCTGCCATCTGGCCCTACACTTGTGCCCGCCTTGGCAGCGGTATCTAAGACTGCGTCTGCTGAAGGACGTAAGAACACAGCAAAGATTCTGGCACGCATCAAGGTCCAAAGCGCAACTGAGGTTTTATTTCAACTCGTCTTTGATTATGTTAGTGAAGTGCAAGAAGTCGCATTGTCTGCCATAAGCGGACATCCATTCACTGTTCAGCAAGTAAACATCCTGCTCACAATGTTGGAGGAGATGAGCTCGACTAGACGTGAGAAGGCGGCTAGAATGCTAGGCTTTGCTGGTGATTGTCGTGCTTTGGCGTCGTTAAGAAAAGAGCAAAAGCGTGAATTACATCCTGATGTTTTAGAGGCGATTGCTGCAGCCATCGAACAACTTTCTCAATGTAAATAATTGCCGCGGCGCCAAAAAAAAATTTTGGCGCCATTTTTTTGGACTATTGTTGACGATTAAGTCTAGCCCGATGGAGTATTCATTTTTGCTCGGCCGAAAAAT
>JBPOIV010000145.1:0-10743 GCA_052034245.1 Myxococcota bacterium | reverse complement strand
ATCCAGCGCACTGGTACTACCTCTGGATTGCCGCGCTACGCTCGCAATGACGAGGGTTAGTGGGCAATAATGAGTAATCGGAGCAATGGCGAGGCTTAGTGGGCAAGGAGGATGCTCGGAGTAATCGCGAGGCTTAGTGGGCAAGGAGGATGCTCGGAGTAATCGCGAGGCTTAGTGGGCAATGAGGATGCTCGGAGTAATCGCGAGGCTTAGTGGGCAAGGAGGATGCTCGGAGTAATCGCGAGGCTTAGTGGGCAAGGAGGATGCTCGGAGTAATGGCGAGCGCTAGCGGGCGATGGCGAGTGATCGGAGCAATGACGAGTGCGTGCGGGCAAAAACGATTCGTTTTTTGTCTTGCCGATTTAGCCGGCTTTGCTCGTAAATCCGTCCTGGACCCGGAGGGACGGCGTATTTCAGCTCTTCGCCGAGGGAGTTAGGCTCACTACAATCGATTTATAAGTGGGCGTATGGCTCTCTTTTGCAATACTATCGATGGGCACCAAAGGATTGGTCTCGGGAAAATAGGCTGCTAAGCATCGTTTGGGGATTGAGTACGGCACAATACTAAAGCTCGCGACACTTCGCGTGCTGCCCGCGAAATGGCTCGTGATATCAACTGGCATTCCTGCTTTGAAATGTGCTTCTTTAATGTCTTCCTCATTCATAAAAACGACTCGTCTGCCCTGTGTGACGCCGCGATAACGATCGTCTAATCCATAGATAGTGGTGTTGAACTGATCATGGCTGCGGATAGTCATAAGGAGGTAGCGATCTTTAGGAAGCTCCGTTTTAGAGAGGGCATGAACGATAAAATTAGCTTTGCCCGTGCTGGTTTTGAAATCGAGCTTATCTCTCACAGGATGAGGAAGACGAAAGCCTTTGGGATTCTTTATTTTGTGATTAAAATCCTCAAAGCCGGGAACTACGCGAGAAATCGCCTCTCGGATGCGATCATAGTTGGCCGCCATGTCGTCCCAATCAACCTGGCAATCTCTGTACTGAGGATGATCAAAAACTGCTTTCGCCAACCCACAAATAATGGCTATTTCACTCTTCAAATGGGCTGAGGCTGGTTCTAAATTTCCTTTTGAAGCATTCACCACACCCATCGAATTTTCTACGCTGACAAATTGGGGCACACCTTTTTGCCTGTCGATTTCAGTGCGCCCAAGACAGGGCAAAATGAGCGCTTTTTTTCCAGTCACCAAATGCGAGCGATTGAGTTTGGTTGAAACATGGACCGTAAGGCGACATTTACGCAGAGCCTCGGCCACAAATTCCGTGTCGGGCGTAGCTGAAAGAAAATTGCCGCCTAAGCCAAAAAATATTTTGACCTGTTCTTTATGCATGGCTTTGATGGAATCGACGGTATTGAAACCCTCTTTAGTAGGCGCTTTGAAGCAAAACTCTTTTCCGAGACGTTCAAGAAATGCCAGAGGCATCTTTTCTGATATACCCATGGTGCGATCACCCTGCACATTGCTGTGCCCTCGCACAGGACATACCCCAGCACCTGGGCGCCCCAAATGTCCGCCTAACAACAAAAGATTTACGATTTCTTCGATGGTGGCCACACCATTTTTATGCTGCGTAATGCCCATCGCCCAACAAATAATCATGCGCTTTGATTGGGCGATAATCTTTGCGACGCTCTCTATTTCTTCCTGAGTAATGCCGCTTTCGCTGACAATCATGTCCCACGGCGTTGCATCAAGATCTCTTAGAAAAATCTCGTAGCCACTGGTGTGGCGCTGAATGAATTCGTGGTTGAAAACTTGGCCAGGATTTTCCTGCTCGGCGCGCCAAAGCTCTTTCATGATGCCTTTTAAAAGCGCTATGTCACCATTGATTTTTACTTGCAGAAAATGTGAGGCAAGAGCAGTGCTTTTTCCTAAAAGCCCTTGAAGCTCCTGGGGGTGGCTAAAACTCACCAAACCTGCTTCTTGCAAAGGATTAATGCTGATAATGGCGCAGCCATTTCTTTTGGCTTTTTGGAGCGAAGACAACATTCTAGGGTGATTGGTTCCCGGATTTTGGCCCATCACTAAAATGCAATCTGCCAAAGAAAAATCTTCAAGATGCACGCTGCCTTTGCCAATGCCCAAGGATTTGGTTAAGGCGACACCGCTTGATTCATGGCACATGTTCGAGCAATCGGGCAAATTATTGGTACCAAAATGCCGCACGAAGAGTTGAAAAAGAAAGGCCGCCTCATTGCTCGTACGACCAGAGGTATAAAAAGTTGCCTCATCGGCACAGGCCAAAGCATTGAGTTCCATGGCGATAAGTTTAAAAGCATCATCCCAAGAAATTGCCTCATAATGGCTGGCATTTTCTTTGAGCACCATCGGCATCGTCAAGCGTCCTTGCTTGCCGAGCCAAAAATCACTGTGCTGAGATAATTCTGCAAGGGAATAGCGCGAAAAAAACTCGGACCCCACTCTTTTTTGCGTCGCCTCCTCCGCGATCGCTTTTGCACCATTTTCGCAAAACTCCGTCATTGAGCGTTCATCAGGATCAGGCCAAGCGCAGCCGGGACAATCAAAACCATCGCTTTGATTTACTTTTAAAAGAGTTTTTGTACCTCTAACGAGACTCATCTCAGACAAAATATGCTTCATGGAAGAAAGCACCGCAGGAGCACCTCCTGCTGATTTTTTACGCAGTGTTATGAGGCCAGAAAACTCTTCTATCGGAAGTTTATGATTGCTCATTAGCCACACCTGCCACTTGCTGCATGAGGGTGAGGAAACATATCACTTTCATCTTCTTCTTCATGCGAACGGGGTTTTAAGCAAAAAAAATCTTTTTCGATCAAAATTTTGAGCACAGCGCCTTCGCTATAAATTCCTATTTCAGGCCCATGTGCCCACGCGAGTGCCTTGGAGCTTGGCAAAAATATTCGAATCACGTGGTCAAGAAAAGAAACTTCAGGCAGGGCGATAGTTGAACTCACTTCCAAAGAATAGCTCAGGCAATGCGCTTTTGTTGGGCCAAGCTGAATGCTACTCTCCACAGCTTCTGCCCTCCCTATTTTTTCAACTTCTGAACGTGTGAGTCTTAGACGCAAAGAGTTATCGCGAATTCTTAGTTTCATCTTATTCTTTGGCTCCCAGAATAAACATTGAAGCGCTGGTTTCTTAAAAATCCCACCAGGCTTATGCCCCTTTCTTCGGCGAGGTCCAGGGCAAGACTTGAAGGGGCGCCCACTGCAGCAATTATAGGAAGCCCTGCCATCGATGCTTTTTGCACCAATTCAAAACTCACTCTGCCGCTTACTAAAAGAACACCATCAAGGAGAGGAAGAAGTTTTTTTTGCAAAGCATTTCCAATGAGTTTATCTAACGCATTATGCCGCCCCACATCTTCCCGCACCAAAACTAGTTTGCCTTCGGTGGTAAAAAGTGCTGAGGCATGCAAGCCTCCAGTCTGCTCAAAAATCGCTTGGGCAGACCTTAAGATTTCTGGCAATTGCAGGAGCACTTTGGGCGCACAAAAAACATCATGCTGGGCATCTTTTTTAAGCTCGATGAGCTTCCTCGGAAGCTTAGTCCGCAGCGCTTCCAGCGAGGTTTTGCCACATACCCCGCAACTTGAATTGGTAAAGCTATTTCTGTCCAAAGATTTTAGATTGACGTGAATGTTTTTTTCTAAGCTCACACGAACAATATTTTGCGATTGAGCATTGAGCACTGGGCCACAAAGCTTAGCCTCTTTTACCTCAGCCATGTCCTCGATGATGCCTTCGGTATATAAAAAACCTAAAGCCAAATCGATATCATGTCCCGGCGTCCTCATGGTGACGGTGATCGTTTGCTTATTTTCTCTGCCCACCTCATCGACATAATGCAAGCGAATTTCCAAAGGCTCTTCGACGGCCACATGATCGAACTGGTCTGAGAGTTCTCTTTGCTCAAATTTTTGTATTGGCTTTAAAAGAGAGCCCGCGTTTTCATGCACGGCCATACCTCGCAATTTTTTAAAAACTAATTCTTTTTCTTCGCATGTGGGTGAGCTTTATCGTATTGGCGCATGAGAGATGCGAGATCGACATCAGTATAGCGCTCGGTGGTTGAAATAGTTGCGTGCCCAAGGAGCTCTTGGATCGCACGCAGATCAGCGCCGCTTTCTAACAGATGCGTTGCATACGAATGCCGTAAGCGATGAGGAGAAGGATTTTTGGCAATAGCAAGACTTTTCCCTAAGCTAGAGAGCATGGTCCGCACCACACGCACGTGGATTCTTTCGCCTCGCTCCCCAACAAAAAGGGCTTTTTCTTCTAAAGGATTCTTAACAAGGTCCAAGCGAAAGCTCGTCATCCAGGTTTTAAGGAGTTGTGCACAGGTGTGATGAATGGGCACAATGCGTTCTTTTTTGCCCTTGCCCATGACGCGAATGAGACGTGCCTTGAGATCAATGTCGTCGATATTTAAAGCAACAAGTTCAGAGACACGAATACCGCTTGCGTAAAGTAGTTCGCATAAGGCTTGATTGCGCCAAGACAAGGTATCTTTGGTGTCATGACTTTCGCACATCGAAAATGCTTCATCGACGCTCAGAGGTTTGGGCAATGGTTTTACCACTTTGGGATTTTCGATGAGGTCTGCGGGTGAAGACTTTATAGTGCCCAAGCGCACCTGATATTTTAAAAAGCCCCGTAAAGCACTTAAGCGACGTGCGATGCTGATATTTTTGTAGCGATGAAAACAAAAAGAAAGATATTCACGCAAATGATAATGTGTCAGCAATAAAAGCCATTCATCACAGAGTATTTTCGTACGAATCCAAGCAAAAAAATGCTCCAAATCTGCTCTATATGCCGCCACCGTATGTTCGGATAAGCGGCGCTCAAAAGCTAAATGATCTAAAAAACGACTAAGTTCGGTGTGCATCAGGCCACTTTTGCTCACTAAGAGCGTTAAGGACAAAGCTCTTTTTTCTCAAGAAACAACTAGCACTCATCATAAACGATAGAAGTAAAAAATACATGGCCATGGGTTTAAGACTTCCATCGTGAATGAGACCCATAATTTCAGTCATCACCGCGATCATGACGTAGTACATCAAGCCGAAAATAGCGCCTGCGCTACCTAGAACTGAACGATAATTTTCTAAGGCCATGCTGATGGCATTTGGAATGACGAGTCCCACACCAAAAAAAATCAGAGTCATGGGGAGCATCAAGGCTAAGACACCGGCAGCACCGAGGCTATGTTTTACCAAGTCAAATTTCGCACTCATGAGCAAAGAAAGCGCGCCGACAATCATAATGGCAGTGCCAAGAAGTATGACGCGATCACTCTTGATCTTCGTATTAAGTCGATGAGAAGCAAATGAAGCAAGCAGTATTGGCACGGCGACAAAGACGCCAAACATGCCATAGTGTCTGGCCTTAAACTTGAGAAGTTCCATAAAAAGAAAGGGCGCTTCGCCGTAATAACTAAATAAAACGCCATTCGATGCAGCAATTAAAAAAGCAAAGATCCAAATATTCTTATCTTTCACCATGCGCATAAAAAGTGGAGCAATGGCTGACGCAGCAATAGTCTCTTGCGGACGTGTTTCTCGTAGATAGCTTTTGGTATATAAAAATATACCGATTCCCATAACCAGCAAAACAATAAAGTTGGCGTGAAAACCCCATAGCTCAATCACATAGCCCCCAATCAAAGGGCCGAGGGCGGGCGTAAGAGCAATAGCACCACTTATGATTGAAAATACTTGGCTACGTCGTGGACCATGATAGATATCCCGCATGATGGTCTGTGTTACAACTGAGCCCACACTGGCTCCAAAGCCCTGGATAAAGCGGGCAATAATGAAGCCGTTGATATTCAAAGACGAATAACACAAAAGGCATCCACCAATATAAAGACCTAAGCCCCAAAGCATGGTCGGACGGCGCCCAAAACGGTCCGAAAGACGTCCCCATAAAAAGACGCCCAAGGCGAAGCCGATAAAATAAATGCTTAGCGTCATGTTGACCATGGCATTACCTACCTGCATGAGGCTTGCAAGCTCAGGCAAAGACGGCGTGTAAATGGTCTCACTAATCTGTGGAAAGCTCACCAAGAGAATCAATAACAATAAAGGTGGTTCAAGATGTTTTTTCATAGGAGCAGTATGAGCATCTCTTTTTTACTTACAATGCTAGAAATTATGAACTATAATTAACAAATAGTTAACTATGGGGAAATCATGAGTAAATTTGAACAGATGAAGACTTTCATTAAGGTGGCAGAGAGCTTGAGCTTTGTTCAGGCTGCCAAGGACTTAAAGATTTCGGCCGCCGCCGTGAGCAAGCAAATAAGTTTGCTTGAGGATGATTTGGGCGTGGAGCTTTTATATCGGTCCACACGACGTGTTGAACTTTCAGAATTGGGCGAACAATTTTTAGAAGGCGCTCGCCGAACTATGAAAGAGCTGAGCATGGCCGAAGATCTCATCGCTGCCACCAAAAAAGAGCCGCAAGGAGAGCTTCGCATCGTCGCTGCACGCTATTTTGCGGAGCGCTTTATTGTGCCCCATCTTTCCGAGTTTTTGCGATTATTTCCTCTCATCACACTGAACTTAGAGCTTGCTGAACGAGTCCCTGATTTAGAAAAAGAAGGCATCGATATTCTCATTGGACTTTCCATCCCAGGTCCCCCCGACTCTATTCAGCGCGTGATTGCGAAAACGCGTTATATTTTGGCCGCATCTCCGCGCTATATCAGTAAATTTGGCATGCCCAAAAAACCAGAAGAGCTTTTAAGCCATCGCTACATTGCCCACGGCATGCGAAAGCCCGCCGATACGATCCAGCTTAAAAATAAAAGCTTGCACTTAAAGCCTTTTTTGCTGCTCAATGATTCCAAAGCCATGCTCTCATGCGCCCTTCAAGACATTGGCATTGTAAAACTTCATGATTACATCGTCGAAGAGGCGCTCGCCAAAAAAGAATTAGTCGAAATTTTGGCGGAGTATCAAGATGAAAAAGCTTTATCTCTTTATCTTTGCTATCAAGCACAACGTTATGTACAGCCAAAGATTCGGGCTTTTATCGATTTCATTTTGCAAAAACTACAAAGTCCCCATAACTGAAGCTGATTCAGTGTGCAGTCCATGCTTAAAAGTCTCAATCGCCGCCATACCTCGTTCATAAAGTTTCTCGCGTTTCAAAGCGCGGCCTTGTGAACGTTTGATGGGCATGGGCGGCACCATGGCCCAGGTGACATTCGAAGGCATGTAGGGATCTTTGGGCCGTGCACGATGGCGCCCTAAAACGTGGCCATAAAGCCCACCAAGCGCTGATTCTTCAGGAAAGAGGCAAGGACGACCCTTCATAAAAGCATGTACGAGGTGGGCAACAACAAGACCCATGGCCATAGATTCGACATAGCCCTCAACACCGGTGATTTGACCTGCCAAAAAAATATTGGTCGAGGATCCGTCTTTAGTTTTGACCCTTAAATGCTCGTCAAGCACTTCAGGACCATTGACATAAGTGTTGCGGTGAATGGCACCATAACGCATGAACTGGGCTTTTTTTAGTGCCGGAATCAAAGCAAAAACTTCTTTTTGCTCAGGGATAGTCATGCGGGTCTGACAGCCAACCATATTGTAGCTGGTGCCATATTTATCTTCTTTCCGTAATTGCAGCACCGCATAAGGCCGTTCTTTTGTATGAGGGTCAAAAAGTCCCACCGGTTTTAGAGGCCCAAAGCGTAAAGTCTCAAGGCCACGCTCAGCCATCACTTCAATGGGCAGGCATCCTTCAAAATAATGCGCATGCTCAAACTCATGCATTTTAGCGCGCGTTGAGTTTTGCAAACGACCAACAAATTCTTCATAGGTGGGCTTATCCATAGGACAGTTAATATAATCGCCCTCGCCCTCTTCTTCCTCATGCCAACGCGATTGCTTAAAAGCCTGGCTCATGTCGATACTTTCGGCATCAATAATGGGCGCAATAGCATCATAAAAATCAAGCCGTTCCTGGCCAATGAGACGGACTAAATCCTGCGCCAACGCATCGCTCGTCAAAGGCCCTGTAGCCATAATGGTGGGAATGGCATCCAGAGGCAATTCAGTGAGTTCTCGCCGCTCAAGCTTAATATTGGGATTTTTGGTGATGGCTTCTTCGACCAGCTCAGAAAAAATGACACGGTCCACCGCCAAAGCATCACCAGCAGGTACCTGGGCCTTTGACGCTAAGCGAATAAGAAAACCATCCAAAAGACGCATTTCGTCTTTTAAAAGAGCCACAGCATTGGATGATTTCGTGGAACGAAAGGAATTTGAACACACAAGTTCGGCCAAACCATCGAGTTTCTGAGCCGGCGTTTTTTTATAAGGCTTCATTTCTATGAGGTGTACAGTATGCCCAAAAGAAGCCAGCTGCAAAGCCGCTTCAGAGCCCGCTAATCCCCCACCAATAACACGCACTAACAACTTCCACCTCGTCTTAAAAGAGATGAGTTTGTAAAGTACTCAATCACGGTGTCAACGCGCGATAAAAAAAATCCCCGCTAGGGGGGATTTTTAAGCACTGTGCTGATAAGGATGTAGCTTAAAGCCAACTTTTAATATAACTGGCAAGCTCAGAAAGAGTGTTCACCGCTTCGCGCCCACTATCATAACAACCATAAAAGCTTTCTCCTACACTTCTGATGCTTTCTTTGACAGCGCTTACGCCTTCGCCTAGGCGAGTGGCTCCCTCTCTCAGATTAGTAATGCCCGTTCCTAATACTGAAACTCCGTGCCCCAAAGCACCAAAACCTCGCTTTATACTTTCCAAATAGTTCAGCGAATCTACAAGATCCTCATAAACCGGAACGAGATAGGAAGGCAAACTACTTAGGCCCTGGCCGATTGCATACACTTTATCAGCGAGCGTATAAATATTTGCCAATTGTTCTTGCGTTTCTGGTGAACTGCAACCAACCAAATTATCAAAAAGTAAATCCACGAATATACCTTGGTTTTCTTCTAAAGTGACGACGTCGGCATTTTGCACCTCATTGGCCATGGCCAAATTTCCAAAAACAATAAAAGCTACTACTAATGATAATTTTGCTAATTTCATAATATTCTCCAATTTTTATAACATTTAAACCTAGACTACCCTTGCAAATAACAAAGTCAATAGGGTCTCACCAATTTAGTATATTTTATATATTAAAATCTTTTAAACCTAAATTTATCAGCATCTTACATGAAACCCAATAAAGCATTCCCTTCCTTTCCAATCCATTTATGGGGCTGGAAATAGCCCATAAAAAAGCCGCCTTATATAATTTCGCAGGTAAATAATAGGCTGCAAGCCCCAATTAATCCAAGCCCTAAGCGTTGTTTGATAAGCGGCTGATTTTGCTGCTTTTTGAGGAAGCTGAACTTCTTCAAAGTCGAAATCATCATCGGCGTAAGCGGGCGTAAAAGAAGAATTCTTAGACTTTTCCAATAGCGGACCCTTCCTAAGAGCGACTATAGCTTTGACTGACTTATCCAAGATCGTGAGCGCTTCCTTAAACTCCTCCGTCTCGAGATTAGTTTTTTGGTAGTCTTCATAAAAACCATTGAAGGTCTCTATTGCATGAACACACCTACCAAGGCCAATGAAAAATAGAGCGGGAACCATTGTTTTTTTAATGGTTTTAAAACCATCTACAAAATTTCCAATCTCTCCCGATAACCGAGCCTTATTCTTACGCTCAATACATGCTAAAGCTCTATCTACTTCGTATTCTTCACTACTAGGCACAAATGCTTGAACCAAAGCCGATGCATTCTCGGGCCTTGAAGCCTGATTTTCCGGAATCGCCGCTATTAAATTGCCGCCACAAAATAGTAAAAATAATAATAATTTCATATATTTATCGAAATCGTCTCACCTGAACACATAATTATATATTAAATTAAAAATCAAACAAGAGAGTCAACAGCTGCCCGGCATTATAGTATAGTGGCCGAAAAATTTTTTCTTACATAAAAATTCTTAGGCTTCACTTAACCCATACCTGACCTTTTTCATGGGCGGAAACTGACCTTGAGTGGCGGCGCGCCACAGCCACTCAAGAGGTCCCCAGTGGAAATATTTTAGCCATAGCGAACTAAATAGCATCGACACTACCATGAGTCCTAATAATATGGGCGCTTGAGCAAATGGCCCTATCTTGCCATAAAGCCCCAAGCCATAACCATAAAAGATCAGACTAAGTAGTACGTTGTGCAATATATAGTTGGATAAGGACATCCTACCCACCAATGAAAAAGGATACAAAACCTTCAGCCACCAACGATGATGACATAAAAATACTAAAGTACTGGCGTAAAAAACGCCACGGGAAAAACCCTTCACAACAAATAAAGCATCGCCTAATAAAGGAAAACTCTCCGCCACAATAGCAATCATAAAAGTTATGCTAAAGGTTACGAGCGTTGTCCTTTTAGCGATGTGATAATCCTGACTTAGTCGATAAAGCCAACCGCTCACATAAACCCAATAACCAAATAATATGCACATATACAACTGAATATAAAACATACTATAATCTACAATCTGAAACAAATCTAAATGATAAAAATAACCTGGAACATAAGCGCCAATAAAATCAGCTATGCGAACTTTAGTAACTTCCCAAAAATTGCCCTGACTGTAGACCAGCATGGACTCTAAAATCCCTCTTGATGGCTGCCGGCTATGTAGAAAATAAAAGCTTAGAGATAAAACCAGCGCGATGAGGATAACTGCCATAAGATAAT
>JBPOIV010000253.1:0-9835 GCA_052034245.1 Myxococcota bacterium | reverse complement strand
AAGTGCGCGCCGATTTCAATAATCGCATCTTTGTCGTCGATGGAAACACTTCCTTTATAACCATCAAGCATGCGATTTTTTGCAATAACTAAGGTGATAAATGAGGGAAGAATATGGGTCAAATCATAATCGCATATCATATCGCCATGCAGCAAAATCATATTTTTATTTGCGATGTTAAATTTGTCGATAACGCGGCGGACTCCACCAGCAGTTCCTAGAATTGTTTCTTCAATGGAAAAATGAATACGCGCTTTAGGGGATAGTTCATTTATTGCATCGATAATTTGTTCGGGATGATGGTGAAGATTGATATAAATATCTTCGGTTCCAGCATTCTCAAGCATCGCGATTTGATGAGCAATAATCGTTTTATTGCCTATTTCCATTAGCGGCTTAGGTCGTATGCTCGTGAGCTCCTTGAGCCTTGTGCCAAAGCCCGCGGCTAAAATCATTCCCACAGTGGTGTTTTGCATTCTAAACCCTTTATTTTTAGCGATTTTTTTTATGCGTTGACTATGCCCGTTTTCATTATACAAGGAAGTTATGAATAGTCATGCTCCATTATCTACCTTAAAATTGCAGGCTCGCTCAGCTATCGATATAAAAATAGCCCAAAGCATTTTACGCTCGGGCGGTATTGTGGCCTTGCCAACAGAAACTGTCTATGGGCTTGCGGGGAGTGCATTCGATGAGAAGAGTATTGAAAAAATATTCCTCGCCAAAAATAGGCCTGCGAATAATCCTTTAATCCTTCATACCCACAGTCTTAAGAGCGCCAAAGAACTTTTTTTGACCCTTGATGAAAGAGCTTCACGACGTCTTGAAAAATTGGCTGCCGCATTTTGGCCAGGACCCTTAACCATCATAGGTCCCAAAGCCAAGCATATTCCCTTAAAAGCCACTGGCGGCTTATCGCGCGTCGCAGTACGCATTCCGCAGAACTCACTGACCTTAGCTATTCTTGAAGAGCTGGACTTTCCGCTGGTAATGCCCAGCGCCAATTTATCCACGCGACCGAGTCCGACGACCGCCATGCATGTGCTCAAAACTTTGGCAGGGCGTATCGATGCCGTTGTCGATGACGGTGCATGTTTAGTCGGAATTGAGTCGAGTGTCATAAGTATTGACGAGGATAAAATAGAGCTTTTGCGCTTAGGAAAAATAAGTGCGAAAGACATTGCCGAAGTTGTTGGCGAAGAATTGTCGCTACCTCGTGAAAAACATGCGGTGCCTCAATGTCCTGGCCAAGCATATTTGCACTATGCGCCCAAGGTAAAGCAAATCATTTTTGCCGATGAGAATGGATTTTGCCAATCATGGCATGATGATTGTACTTTGCTCGCCAGAGTCTCGGATTTTGAGCGAGGAAGAAAGGCCTGGGGCGAGCGAAGTGCAGGCTTAAGTCTTGCTCTCAATGATGAGGCTCAAGATTTTGCCAAAGAGCTATATGCAAGCTTATATCGCTCGGAAGAATTTCCTGATAAAGCCTTGGTGCTTTATGTACCGCAGGAAGAAGGGTGGGATGCTATTAATGATCGTCTAAGACGATCAATAGCCTCTTAAGCCGCCTTCAAATGATCAAAAGCATTTGCTTGCAGGACGGGCAGCAGCATGTTTTCTGCTACTTGGCATAGGCCAATCAGTAAGCAGTTAAAGCGCTCCAGATTCACGTGCTCGTGTGGCAAATGAACTTTGACAAAAACGTCGCCTTCGTCGTCTATCCCAATGCCTATATGGCGGATTTCCGCACCCATTGCTTCTATAAGCCGTACGACCGCATCGCCCCAACGACCTTCGGCACGGTCTACGACGGGATCAATAACCATACAAATATCTTCTCTGCCAATATGGATGATGACCTCACTGACGCCAAATTCCCCTTTGAAAAAAGTCCTAACGACCTTCTTGGACAAAGCTTCGCTGGGCCAATCAAGTTGACGTAAAAACTCAATAATTTCATCAAATATTTTTTCGTCGGCGTTATTGCCCATACCGTCGTTCATACACACCATTCACTTTGCCCATAGAGCACTAAATACTTGATATAAGAAAAACTAGTTTGCATAATTAATAACTAGTTTATGCGACAGCAAGCTATAATGTGGGAGATCCTGGCCTAAGCTAAGTGGGCCCTTTTGAAGGGAAAAGAGGAATAAATTACCTGCCCCACTGCTTCAACAAAAGCTCAAAGTGGCAGAAAGAAGATGAGCTGAAAGATGATGGTCTAAACTGCTTGAGATTATATCTTTGGCCTTGATGCGACGGTGAATACTATTTGACGTCGAGAGTTTATGAAAAACTTTTTTGCTTGATGTTTAGGTTTTTAAAGAGATATTTTCTCATTAAGCGTTTGCATATAATTTAGCTCTTTGTTAATAATTTTCTTTGTCGCCTTCATGAGACATGAAAAAAAGCGATGAATTCTCAGCTCGAGTGATTGCGGGCCAAATAGTTTCGGTAGTATCCTTCTTCAAACCAAACGGGGAGTGTTAAAAATGAAAAATATAGTTTACTCAAGCGCGTTATTGTTGCTCTTTACCATGGGTTGCCAAAAAACTTCACAACAAGAGACTGACCGTATTGCGCAACTAGAAAAGCGTATCGAAGTTCTTGAAAAAAGATTGAGCGCCGTTCCTGCTCAGCCACAAGCTCCTCAAGAGCAAACAGCAGCATATGACATCCCTGTGGCGGGAAGTTATGTGTGGGGAAATCCAAATGCTCCGCTAACTCTTGCTTTGTTCAGCGATTACCAATGCCCATTCTGCAGTCAAGCGCATGATGGCCTCGTCGAGAAAGTTCTTCAAGATCCAGAATTGAAAGATAAAGTTAAAGTTGTGTTTAAGCATTTCCCATTGAGCTTCCATAAAAATGCAAAACCTGCATCGAAAGCTGCTTTGGCTGCTGGTGAACAAGGAAGTGATTGCTTCTGGGCTATGAGCAAAAAGCTCTATGCTGGTCAGCGCGAACTTAACGATGAAAACTTCAAAACATGGGCTGCTGAAACCACCTGTAAGAAAACTGATGGTAGCACTGGCAAGCTTGATACTACCAAGTTCTGGGCTGATTACACCACCAAAGATGCGGACTATGAAAAAGCAATTCAAGCCGATATGGAAATTGGTATGAACAAAGCTCAAGTTCGTGGTACGCCTGCATTCTTCGTAAATGGTTGGAAGCTTGGTCAACGTAGTGTAGAAGCAGTGAAGCAATTGGCTAAAGAAAAGAATCTGCTTTAAGTACAGTACTAAAGACTTTGTTTGACGAAAACGGAACTGTCCTCAGTTCCGTTTACTATTTTTGGCATCGTGAGCATAACAATGAATTATCCGCACCCAAGTTTCTCCGAAGAAGAATTAGAAATACTCTTGTCGCAGGACGATAGTGAGCTTAAGAAACATATAGATTCCATTGTTCACTCCGCCGATATTATCGAGTTTTTTCGTACTATCGATATCGAGCATTGGCCGCGATTATTAAAGCTCATTGAAGATCATGATGAGCGCGCTGCGGTTGTAGCGGGCTTAGATCGCGATGAACTTAATGAATTGTTGCCGCTTTTAAGCAACACCGAAATTGCCGACTTGGTCAAGGAACTTGAAACCGACGATGCCGCTGACTTAGTGGCGGAACTGCCGGCAGCCGAGCGTATTGATGCTTTGCGCATGTTGACGCAACAAGAGCGGACGCAGGTCCAACAGCTTTTGCGTTATCCGGAGGACTCAGCTGGCGGTATCATGCAGCTTGAGTTGGCTCTCGTAAGTGAAGATGCCTTAGTTTCGGACGCTATTAAAAAAGTGCGTCAGTTAGTAGAAGATGATGTTGAGGTTTTTTCGGTTCTGGTCGTTGATCGGCATAATAGGCTGCTTGGCACACTTGCTCTCGTCGATTTACTGCTTAATAAAGAAACGACCAAAGTGTCTGATATCATGGATACCGACGTCGTTTTTGTAAAACCGCTGCTGGATCAGGAAGAAGTAGCAGCCATATTTAAGAAATACGATCTTATTACACTTCCAGTGGTGGACGATAATAATCAAGTATTAGGGCGCATCGTTATTGACGACGTCGTGGACGTGCTATCGGAAGAAGCCGAAGAAGATGCCCTCCACATGGCAGGTACGAGTACTGAAGAATTTATGTATCCAAGCGCCGTCTTTGCTACGGCTCGCGTGCGCCTTCCGTGGTTGGGGGTTGCGCTTTGTTGCTCTTTGGTGAGTGGACTTTTATTACATTTTTTTGAGAGTACCGTCGAAAAGGCTGTCGTCATTTTTTCTTTTATTCCTGTCATCACGGCTATGGGCGGCAATGTCGGTACGCAATCAGCAGCGCTGCTTATTCGAGGTTTTGGTACGGGTAAGTTTGATTTATCGAATGTGCCGAGTTTTATTTATAAAGAAATGCGTGTGGGCTTGCTCATGGGCACCGTGTATGGTTTTTTTGCGGGTCTTGCGGGAACGCTCCTCATGAGCGATTTTAATTTCTATTTAGGATTAGTAATTTTTATTTCAATGGTCGCAGGAATGATGACGGCGGCGGTGATGGGTGTCGTTGCGCCTAGTATATTGAAGCGCCTTAATATTGACCCCGCTATTGCTTCAGGGCCTTTTGTTACGACATTAAATGATATAACGGGTATTTTAATCTACATGCTTATTGCCACTCTATTTTTGACGCAACTTCAGACAGGTTGAATGAATTAATGAATGAACCACGAGTAACGATTTATTGTGATGGTGCTTGTCTTGGTAATCCGGGTCCCGGTGGATATGCTGCGCTTTTAATGCATGGCAAGAGCAAAGAAGAGCGGGTTGTAAGTGGCTTCGAACTTGCCACGACTAATAATCGCATGGAGTTAAAAGCTGCGATCGTAGGTCTTTTAGCACTCAAAAAAAAATGTCGTGTTGAATTATTTAGCGATAGTCAATATGTCGTGAAAGGTATGAATGAATGGATTCATAATTGGCTGAAAAATGGCTTTAAGAGTGCCAACAAAAAAGCCATTGTGAATGCCGATTTATGGCAAGAATTATATCTATGCCAAAAAGAGCATGTGGTGACATGGAAATGGGTTCGTGGTCACGCAGGCAATGAATTTAATGAGCGTGTGGATGAAATTGCCCGTGAGCAAGCCGGCCTCGCCTTACATCAGCTTCATCGCGGCTAATGGTGATGAATGGATTATATTATTGCACTCGGCTCCTCCGTCCATGAGCAGTATCTTCGAAAAGCTCGGGATGAAATGAAAGAAAAGCTTTCCCTATCTTTTTTGGCCATGAGTAGAATCTATAAAAATGAATCCTTGGCGATGCCTCATAAACGCTTATGCTTTAATGCCGCTGTGGCTCTACGAAGTGAGCTTGAGCCACATGCACTATATCGTGAGCTTCGCGCCATAGAACTTAAGCTCGGTCGTATTCGCCCTTACATCAATGCCTCGCGCACCATTGACATGGATGTGTTGTTGGCCTTTCCCTTTTCCTATAGCTCGGAATCTTTTTTAATTCCCCATCGTCAATTTTTTCAACGCAGTTTTTTTGTCTCTTGTGCCTTCGAAGTTATAAAGTCAGTAGGTTGGCCTATGCCTTTTTCGCTTGAGCAGGCAAAAATGAGGCAGGGGACAAGTGTCTTAATCCCATGCACAGAGTGGTGAGTGTAATGCCAAAATTGCTAAGTATTTTCCTTCTTGCAGCCCTCTTTTTCTCGTGTGGGATTTATTTTCTTCTCGTGGCAAAAAAAAATACTGGCGAAGCAAAAGCTAAAGAAAAGTTTGAAATAGCATTATTTGAAAATGAGTGGCCTCTTTTAGAAGGCTCTTCGATGATGAGCGAGGAAGAACTCAGAGCATGGGAAAAAAATCCGCCGCCAAAAGAAAATTTTTTGGTGATTGAAGATGGGCAATCCATGCATGGCATACTTTCCTCGAAAAATATTTCTTCGCAGGAAATACATGCGCTGAGCACTGCTTTAGCCCCCTATCTTCGTGCACGAGATTTGGCCAAGGGCGATCTGTATAAAATAGCGATTGAAAAAACAGACAATTTACCGATTTTACGTTCCTTCACCATAAAAAAACTCGACTCTAATCGCGTGCCCATAAGCTATGAAGCGACGCGCGCTAATTTGCAGTATGACACTCCGAAGTTTAAGATTGCTCTTTCGGAAGCCCTTATCAAGGAAGAGCGAGTTGTCATTCGAGTTGATGTGCATGGAACCTTATATCGTAGTTTTATGTCTTTGCCCTTCGGAAATGAACTTATGCAGCGCCTTATGAATGTATTCGCATGGCGTATGCGCATGCCAGATGAAGTGCTCAGTAAAGATCATATTGAGATTCTCGTAAACAAACGTTTTGCCGAGGATAATTTTATTGGCTATGGCGGAATTCAATCGGTGTTCTATCGGCAATCCCAACGCACGCTTTTCGCGTCTCATTTTCGATCTAAAGATGGCAAAATTGATGGCATCTTTGATGAGAAGGGTAATTCTTTAGAGAAAGAATTTTTATTGTCGCCGGTATACGAAACTGTTGCTACATCGGAGCAAAACTGGCGGGTGCATCCCGTGAGAAAAAAACGTATCCGTCATAATGGGATTGATTTTAGAGGCACAATTGGGACCGATTTTTTTGCCATTGCCGATGGCGAGGTTATCGAGAAGAGATTTGACCGCATGGTCGGAAATATGATTCGTATTCGTCACAAATATGGTTTACACTCCGAATATTTTCATGCCGATAGTTTGGCAAGTACTATCTTTGTCGGATCACGCGTGAAAAGGGGCCAAAAAATTGGCACTATAGGGAATACCGGTGTGCTTTGTACAGGCCCACATTTGCATTTAGGCACTTATCAAATGGCGGGCGAGAAAAGAAAATATGTAAGCCTTCTTAATTTTAGAAAACGACTTTCGGATATGCCTGCTTTGTCAGGTCAGTATTTGGCAGAATATCAAGCTCAAATGAAGGCCTCGATGGCAATGATGGAATCTCTTAAAGCCGTAGCCCAAACAGAAAAAATGCCTTTGAAGGCTGCGATCGAATAAGTCATAATCCGCGATCGCTCAAATTGGCTGGGGCCTTGCTTCTTGCAGTTTTTTCGCGCTTATATACTGCCCTTGAGATTAAACTAGCTCACCTTTTCGTTATTATTGGAATGTCATGAAAGGGGATGCATATGAGCGATACTAAGAATATCAACGAGAATCTTATTGCCATTATTGGCGCAGGCACAATGGGCTCGGGCATTGCGCAAAAATATGCGAGCAGTGGCTTTGACGTTGTGCTTCTCGATAAAGATGAAAATGGCCTTTCGCGGGCACAAATAACTATTCAAAAAATGCTCGCAGAAGGACTATCGCGAGGAGTTTTTAAAGAAGATGAAGCAAAAAGCATATTTGCTCGTCTACGCTTTTCGAGCGATATAAAAGATTGTGCTAATGCGCGTTTAATTGTTGAAGCAATCTTTGAAGACTTTCATGCAAAGCGCGATCTTTTTCAAAGTCTCGAAGATGTAGTACATCGAGAATGCATTTTAGCTACCAATACTTCAAGCTTCTCGGTCACCGAGCTTCAGACTTCTTTGCACTATCCTGAACGTTTTTTGGGGCTGCATTATTTTTATCATCCAGCTAAGAACCGTTTGGTCGAAGTAATTCCCACCAATATAACTTCATCGGAAACATTATCGGAAGCAGTACTCCTGCAAGAGCGGATCAAAAAAATAATTATTAGATCTGCCGATGCCCCAGGTTTTATCGTCAATCGTTTCTTCGTGCCGTGGCTTAATGAAGCCGTGAATATATTGCATCAGCAGCTCGCCACTATAGCGACCATTGAGCATGCAGCAAAAGAGTTTTTTAAAATTCCCTTTGGTCCTTTTGAACTCATGAATATGACGGGCATTCCGATAACCTTTCACGCAGCTAATTCTTTGGCTGATCAGTTGGGGGAATTTTATGCACCTTGTCCTCTCATTGGGCAGCAAATAAGCTTTGGAAATCAATGGCCTCTCGATGGGGCCATTGATGATAGTAAGAAGACCTATGTCGCGCAAAGGTTGCTCGGAGTCGTTAGTGCAGTTTGTTGTCGCTTAGCTTTTGAAGAAGAAGTTGCTTCTGTTTCCGATGTTGATCTAGGAGCGCGAGTGGGATTATTGTGGCCTGCTGGACCTTTCGAGCTTTTCAATAATTACAGCAATATGATCGATATTGAAGAATTGGCGAGCAGACACAAAAGTCTTTATATCCCAAAGGTTTTAGAAGAACATGTGCAACAAAAAAAATCTTTTCCGAATGCAGGCACCGAAATAATTTTCGAAGATGAGATTGCCCTCATTCGTTTTAATCGTCCCGATACCATGAATGCTTTGGACACAACGCTCAAAAATGAACTTTCAGAAGCATTTACACAACTCGAAGAAGATCCGAAAGTAAAAGGCATTATTATTACCGGCCATGCCAGAGCTTTTATGGCGGGCGCTGACTTAGGTTTTTTTAATCAAAAGATTGCGCAAGGGAGAGTTTCCGATATTGTTCAGTTCGCATCGTCTGCGCAGGAGCTTTTTTTGCGTATCGATAAATGTGCGAAACCAGTCGTTGCGGCCATCAGTGGTTTAGCCCTTGGCGGGGGCTTGGAACTTGCGCTTTGTTGCGACAAAATTATTGCCACTATCGATGCACAATTAGGCTTTCCCGAAACAGGTATAGGAATATACCCAGGACTCGGCGGAACCCAGCGAACGCCCTTAAGAGTAGGTCCCGAATTGGCGCGTTTTTTAGTGCTCACAGGGACCTTGCTTTCAGGCTCCGAAGCAAAAGTCATTGGCTTGATCGATGAATGTAGCAATGGACAAGATTTATTAGACGATGCCAAAATCATGATCCATAATCTTTTGGGTAATCGCCAGGCGCGAGATAATGTCTCGACCGATGCTTTTAAAGATCTGCGCACCGCTTTTAGCGCACCTTTTCAAGCATCATCGCGCGAAACGCTCAGTGAACGCGCCCGCAAAGCGCTCGAGCGCTTAAGCAAAAAAGCACCTTTGGCCGTGCACGCGGCGGATAACCTGATTACTCAAGCTCATAAAACTAATTTGGAGCAAGGTCTGCGCTTAGAAATTGACGGTCTTGAGCAAATCTTTCACAGCGAGGATGCGCGTATTGGCTTGCAGGGAGCTTTGAAAAAAGAACCCATAAAATTTAGCGGACGATGAGCACTTATAACTCCGATTTTCCTCGCAATCCAAAGGTCCTATACTTGGTCCTTGGATTGCTTCTCTAAAGACACAATCTCATCCTAAAAACCTGCCAGTAAATACCGAAAGCATCATAGTGCCAGGAATTGACGCCGAGTTTGCGAAAACCGAGCTTCTCATAGAGATTGATTGCCGCAAAATTAAATTCCAAAACCTCTAATTCAATAAATTTAAGACCGAAGCTTTCATGACCAAGCATGATAAGATTCTGCATGGCCCTGCGGCCTATGCCGCGGCCGCGAAGCTTGCGTTCGCCAATTTCAATAAAACACTCTGCGTGCCGATGCTCCAAAGAAATATCTTTAAAGCCAATATTTCCTACATGAGTATTTTTATAAAGAATTGCATAAGTCGCTCGAGCGTTATCGCTAAGTAGTAAATCGAAATAGCGATACGCATATCCTACAGTATAAAAATCAGCGGGTAGGCTGCTTGGTCCTGGCACGACAAAACTATGCTCAATTACGTAAGGGTCATTCATCCATTGGCATACTCGGGCTTTATCGCCAATTTCTAAAGGCCTAAGAACTACTTCGATTTTTTCCAGTTTTTCTCTAGTTTTTATAATAGAAAAAACCATC
>JBPOIV010000228.1:0-18125 GCA_052034245.1 Myxococcota bacterium | reverse complement strand
GCTAATTGCCGCTTGGAAATATTCGGGATCCTCTTCTCTTGGATCGGGTTCAAAATTATTAATTTGTCGGAGTAATTCTTGCTCTAAATTTTGCTTGGTTTCGAGAAGAGCTTGGATAATTTGCTTCCCAATTTCTGCGAGCTCTTCTTGTCGACCGGTAAAATCGGCAAAAGTTTGAGCATATATTGTTTGCTGCTGTATCGCTTCAGCGAATTGTCGTAGCTTATACCGCAATCCAATGGCGAGGGCTTCATTTTCTCCGTCATTCACCACATAATTTTCTAAGTTTGATAAGAGTGCTTTTATGAGACTTACTGCCGCTGTTAAATCTCGATATTTGGGAGTAGATTCGAGAACGCCAATAATTTCTTTTATCTGATTTATTCTGCTAAAGGAGTCTTCCTCTGGAAACGCAGAATTAGATTCTTTCGCAACTCTAGGCAATTCCAAAGAGCTTATACTGAAAGGATCTTTCCCACCCTGCTCACAAAGCCAGGGGTTGTTTAAGGCGGTACAAAGGGTATGGGAAATATTCATTATCCCCTCCGCATTTTTGCCGCAAAGTTCCCCGCAGATAGTTTGGTCTTTAGGGGGCAGCACCTTAAAGGCCGGATCGCTAAATCCCTTGCCCAAAATAATGCTGACAATATCATTACTTATTTTTTCATTCTCTTCTTCTGCTCGGTAGAATAGGATAATATTTGATACGAGGGCATCAAAAATCCTGACTTTGCTCGCCGGAGCTTCATTGGAAATTTCACCCAATTTTGATTTCCATTTTTTGAGTTCTGCACCTACTTGGTCGACAGTTCGCTTTTTAGTCACGTGAGTAACCACTAAAGTTAGGTTTGGTAGACTTTCTTCGATGTCTTTGCTCTCCAGCAAGTTTTCTAATTTTCCGATGGTATCTAGCCACACAGCACCGCGGTTTTTCACCGCATCTTCAGTTATTACGATGACTACTTTGGTTTTTTCGCTATTCGCGAAAATACGGCTCAACGAATAGGCCATAATCGTGCTTTGGTCTTCTTTATTAGAAAAGCCGGGAAAGTCCCAGATGGTGAAGCCACTCGCCGTTTGGGCTTTAACTGGGAGAGAAAGAATATCGTCATCACTTTCTTCCTGGCGCTTAATGCTAAATTCCGGATGCTCTTCGATACATTCGATGACAACCTTACCCGTATCCTCACAATATTTTGCTTGCAGTGCGCTGTAGGTTAATAAAGAAGCCAAAGTGCTTTTACCTACGCCAGTATCTCCTAAAAGAATCACCGTTTTCTTACTCTTTTCTTCGAGATTTTTCATTTTGCGTAGGCTTTCACTGACGCTCCTGGCCTTCAAAGAAATCTCCGTAGGTCTTTCAGCAGTCGTTACGAAGGCGGGAGTCGCAAAGAAAAATAGAGAAAGGGTAGCGAAAATTCTTGAGGCGATAAAACTCATGAATGTCCTCGTAATGACAAATTTTCCCGAGTCCTAACACCTTAGTTTTGATTCACAAGTCCAATATTCGTGAGACGATTTTGATTGTTTTAAAAAAGTAACGACGTCGCTAACTTAAAAAAATTATTAAACTTGTTCGGTTTTTAATTCAGCATCGACAATTTTTGCGACACTCACATCGGACCATACATTCAAAGAGGTCTCAACCATGTCAATGAAGGTATAGAGCGGCAAAATACTGCCCATGAGGTGCAGTGGAATATTCTTTGACGCCAAAATAGAGCTCGCAAGAAAGAAGCAGCCCATCGGAACTCCAGCATTTCCGACAGCAGCAACCACACTCACCATGATCATTCCGATATGCTCCCACCAGGCCATCGTGTGGCCCGTGAAAGCGGAGACGAAATATACACTCAAAAGAATAAATTGCGCGCACCCATTCATGTTAATGGTGGCGCATAAAGGCAGGCTTAAGCGCGCCACGTCCTCGCTGATTTTTGCATCGCGAATTGCATGCTCAAGTGTTAGAGGCAGGGTCGCTGTAGAAGAGCGAGTGAAAAAAGCCATGATCAAAGCTTCTTTTACTTGTTTGGCTAACAGCCAAGGATTGTGTCCTTTAAATTGTAATAAAAGAGGCAAGACAACGAGGCCCTGAATAAGATTCGCCATCAAGACGGTAACAATTAAACCTCCAACGGCTCCGACAGAGCTTTGATCTTCGGAAAGAATCTGGCGCATTAGGCCCGTAACAAAAGCCCACACTGAAATTGGCAAAAATCTTAGGGCGATATGCACAATGCGCATGAGGGCGTTTAATAAACCGCTAAAAAAATTAAAAACCGTTTCTTTTTCTTTTGGCTTCACCGTGAGTAAGGCCAGAGATAAGCAAATAGCGATGATCACAAGGCCTAAAACATTATTATCCAAAAAAGCTCTTGAAAGATTATCGGGAATCATGTTTATCAAAGCGCGAAGGAGGCTTGGTTTTTCGGCACCCGGTAAGAGGTCGAGCGCTGAGGGAGTAAATAAATGCGGGCCCACCAACCAATATAATCCTTCAGCGACTAAAGCAGCCAGCAAGGTGCTAAGAAGGGTGTAGGTGATAATTTTTTGGCCTAAGCGCTTGATTTCACTGAAGTTATTAAAATGCGAGGCCGAAGCGACAATGGAGAGAAAAAGCAGCGGCACCGCAATAAGTTTCATAATGCGAATGGAAATTTCTGCGACAACATCGGCACATTGAAAAAGGGCATCATTATTGAATAGCGCCGTCAAGACGCCGCCGAAAAGCGCGATAAGCGTTAAAACATTGTGCGAGGGAAGTACATTTTTTCGCATATATTTTCCGTAGTTATAAAAATTTCCGCGACAATGCCCGGCTTATTTAAACAAAATAATATAGCGCCAAAACTAGATGTCAATGCATTAAAAAGTGTTGGCTGCCGAGAATAATATGAGATTATTTTATATAAAAAAAGCCGCTCTTGGCGGCTTTTTATGCACTTGATAAAAAATTATTCGTTAAGCAAGAAATTAGAAGCACTGCCGTCGATTTTTCTTACATGCACGACGATGGATTTTTTAAGACTGAGAGGAAGTTCAACTTCTTGAGTAAAAGGCTTAATCATGCGGTCGCAAATAGGTTCAACTTGCTTTACGATCGGCAAAATGGAAAAGGTATCGTTGTTCGGGTTTGCTACAACATCAACCCGATCGATGACCATGCAGCTGCTTGGATGAGCGCCTTTCAAAAGAACTTTGTTTGTGCCCGTTATTTTTGTGACGCTTTGAACATTGGCATAGGTGAAGTTATCAATGCTTTGTGAATTAGGCGCTTCGATCGCGATAGCGCTGTTTTTAAAGTCAGCAGTGCCAGGATTTACTGCGATAGCATAGCTACCTTCTTTAAGTTGTCCCAAAGGTACTGAAACCATGTATGGAATCAAAGCGAGAATGCAAACAGTGCTTGATTCTTCGACCTTCGTAGCCTTGAGGTTGATGGTGACATTATGGCCGTTAACTTTCGCTTCTGCGACAGGCCGACGATAACAGGTGCTTGGCAAAAGACCAGTTACGACCACTTCAACTTTATCGTTTGAGTCAAAACCTTTCGGAACATGGATATTTTCGCTTTCAATTTGCACTTCTTCGCTGCGGGCAAAAAGTGTGCTGGTGGTGATGAGCGTAAGCGCGATCAAAGATAATCTTTTCATAGTTCCCCCTAATGAGAGTTTTTCTGTCTTTAGGTGGATTTTTTTCGGCTATTTATTCGATTGAATTTGATAAAAAAAATAAATTATTGAGGGCACTAAGATCGTTTAAAAAAAATAAATTAAAAAAGCATGTTTCAGATACTATTGTCTTATAATCAAAGCCTTTGAAATCGTAGGATGATAAGTATGAAAAATCAGAGCTCTCTTTCCCAAGCACAGCGAAAAGAAATAGATGTGCTCATGAAAAAACTAAATGAACTAAAAACGCCAATAAAAGCGAACGCAGAAGAAAGCATAACTTTCCAATCCTGTTTATTCTCATTAGAAAACATCTTTAGTGCACCCCAGGAGCAAAAGAAAATTAGCGAAGTAAAGCTAATTCAGGATTTTTTAAAAGGTGTTTTGTCATCGACATCAATAGAGAATAAAAATAGTTTAGAAGTTGAATTTGATGAAAATCTTAATAGCTCACAAAATATCCGCTCTTTGAAAGAACATTTTCGTCAATCACAAAAGATGGAAGCATTAGGGCGAATGACAGGAGGAATTGCGCATGATTTCAACAATTTTCTCACGGTCATTTTAAGCTACGGCCGAATGATTCTAGAAGACCTAGAAAAAGAGAGTCCTCATCGACCAGCTTTAAGCACTATAGTCGAATGTGCAGAAAGAGCCGCCTTATTGACTCAGCAGCTTCTTGCTTTTAGTCGGCAACAAGTCATTGAGCCAAAAATTATTGATATGAATGCCCTAATAAAAAATATGCAGACATTAATAAAGCGAGTTTTGGGCGAAGTATGCGAACTTCTAGTTATTTCCGATGATAAACTTGAACCAATAGAAATTGATCAAAGTCAGCTTCAGCAAATTATTATGAATTTAGCCGTCAACGCCCGTGACGCGATGCCGAGAGGCGGCAAATTAATTTTAGAGACCAATAATGTCACTTTAAAAGAGGGGCAAATTCGTGGCTTAAGCGGGGAATATAGCGTTTTGTCGGTTAGCGATAATGGCACCGGCATGAGCGACGAAGTGAAGGCAAGGATATTTGAGCCCTTTTTTACCACCAAAGAAATTGGCAAAGGAACTGGTCTTGGTCTTTCCACGGTCTTTGGCATTGTGAAACAAAATAATGGATTTCTCGACGTATTAAGTGAAGTTAACCAAGGTACTACCTTTAAAATATATTTTCCCAGCGTCAAAAAAACTCACGCCACCATCATACCCCCTCTTAGCCCAATCGATGATCAAGGAGGCGAAGGCAGCATCCTGGTCGTCGAAGATGAAGAGAGCGTAAGAGTAGTTGCTACCACCATTTTGCAGCGTGCTGGCTATGAAGTAATTGCTGTCGCTGACTCCGAAGAAGCATTGCACATGATGGCTGCCCTAAAAAAACCTCTCGATTTACTTCTTTCAGACGTAATTATGCCGAAAATGCACGGGCCTGAATTGGCAAAAAAATTATGCGGATTTCAACCCGGCCTCAAGGTCCTTTTTATGTCAGGCTATACTGACGATGCGCTTGATCCCGGCCTTCAATTTATTCAAAAGCCTTTTACGAAAACTGAGCTTCTCAGCAAAATCAAAGGTTTATTAGACTGAAAGTCTTTTGCCGTCCTAGGGTTGTCAGATAGAGGTCTCTCTTTTATGGCCAGCAAAAAAGAGAGGCAGTATGAATAAGAAGATCGTCGTGATTGGCCAAGGAGCACGTGAGCATGCTTTGGCATATAGGCTTGAAAAATCACAAGATGGGTCCAAAGATGCGAGCCGGCAAATTATGGTGGTGCCTGGCAATGCTGGAATTTTAAGAGACTTCGAATGTCTCGTTCCCTCTGATACTAGCCTTTCGGGAATTATAGACACCATCAAAAAAATTAATCCTCACATGGTGATAATAGGCCCAGAATACTGGCTTTCCGAGGGGCTTAGTGATGCCCTGATAAAAGAGGGGATCGCGGTCTTTGGGCCTACGAAAAAAGCGGCAGAAATAGAAAGCAGTAAAATTTTCATGAAAGAAATTTGTCGTCAAGCAAAAGTTAAAACCGCGGCCTCGGAAAATTTCGCTGACAAAGATGCGGCTAAAGAATGGCTAAAAGAGCAGCAAGATAGGCGTTTTGTAATAAAAATTGATGGCCTTTGTGCTGGCAAAGGTGTGGTAATTGCCCAAAATAAGCAAGAAGCACTCGCCCATGTTGATTTTTTATTTAGCGACGATGGCTTTAGTAAAATGGGCATTAAAAATTGTAGCTTTCTGATTGAAGAGTTCCTTGATGGCCAGGAAGTTTCTGTTTTTGCCATGTGCAATGCTAAGGATGGGGTCCTCTTTGCTCCTATGCAAGATCACAAGCGTCTCAAAGATTATAATGAGGGCCCAAACACGGGCGGTATGGGCGCTGTAGCGTTTTTAGGTGAAAATACAGAAGACCGTAAAAAATTCCTCATGCGAGTAAAGAAAGAAGTAGTTCTTCCTGTGCTTCGAGAAATGGCTGAGCGAGGATGCCCCTTTAAAGGCTTGCTTTATGCGGGTCTCATGCTCGTAAATGATGAAATTTATGTGCTTGAGTTCAATGCACGCTTCGGAGATCCTGAGACTCAAGCCCTGATGATGGCTTTGAAGACAGATATTTGCCCGCTTTTTGAGAATATTGCGCGCGATGAACAAATTGACCTTGATAGCTGGCAAGACCGTCTTTTAAATACCGATAATGCGGTGGCCATTGTGCTTGCGAGCGAAAATTATCCGGTTTCAGCATCTGAACCGGCAAGAATGAGCATACCCATGGATCTTCCCCTATCAACCCGACTTTTTTTTGCTGGGGTTTCCAGTAAGGAAGACACGCTCTATGCCGAAAGCGGACGAGTTGTAACCATTTCTTCCGCAGCGCCCACGCTTAATCAGGCCAAAAAGGATGCATATGTTGCGGCAGAGCGAGTTAAATTTTCCGGGTCTCAGTATCGTCGCGATATTGGCGATATTTTGAGCCGCCTCATTTAGAAATTAAGGAGTTAAAAATGCCCTCATTCGATGTAATGTCAGAGGCCGATGCCCACGAAATAAAAAATGCCGTCGATCAAACAGAGCGCGAACTAAATCAACGTTTTGATTTTCGTGGTACGGGAAGCAGCATAAAAACCACTGAAAAAGGCTTTGAATTGATGGCAAATAGCGAAGAGCGTGTCAAAGCTGTGTGGGAAGTTTTGCGCGATAAATTTGTGAAGCGAAAATTATCGCTAAAGTTTTTAGAGGCCGAAGATGCCACCCCTGCAGGTGGAGCAAATTATAAAATGATCGTCACCCTTAAAAAAGGCATCGATAAAGAGCATGCCAAAGATCTCGTGCAAATGATCAAGAACGAAAAAAGTCTAAAGGTTACGCCCTCCATTCAGGGTGATAGCGTACGTGTGACAGGCAAAAAGAAAGATGATTTGCAAGAAGCGATGGCATTGCTCAGAAACAGCGATTTTCCCCTTGAACTAAGTTTTGGCAACTTTCGTGAGTGATTATGAAAATAGCTTTGGTCACCGGTGCTGGCATTCGTATTGGAAAAGGCATCGCGGAGTGCTTACTAAAAGAAGGCTTTAAGCTTATTTTACATGCCCATTCCTCGATTAAAGAATTGCAGGAATGGACAATGCTTGATCCTCTTCGCAATCAAATTTTAGCTACAATAAATGCGGATATTTCCTCAGAAGAGGGCCAAGATATTTTATGCAGCGAAACCTTAAAGCATACGAATAGCCTCGATCTTATCGTACATAACGCTTCGATATTTTATCCTCAAAATTATGTAGGAATGACGCGGGAAGCTTATCGTGAGATGCAAGCCATTAATCTTGAGGCGCCTTATTTTATTACGCAAAATCTCTTGCCTGCCTTGCAAAAATCGAGCAGCCCCTGCGTTATCAATATTTTAGATGCGCTGTGGGAACGGCCTCATCCTCGTTTTTCGCATTATTCGGTTTCTAAAGCGGGCCTTGCTATTCTGACCAAAAGTCTTGCGCGCGAACTAGCGCCCTCCATACGTGTAAACGCAGTTGCACCAGGCGCTATTTTGTTTCAATCTTTCCATGATGAAGCGACGCAAAGAGATACCTTGAATAAAATTCCTCTAAAAAAATTAGGCAGCGTCGAAGATATTGGCGATGCCGTCATTTATTTAGCCAAATCTCCTTATATCACCGGCGAAATTCTCATCGTCGATGGCGGCCGCTCTTTGGCCTAAAATTTAGCCTAGCTAAATTAATCAAACATCCCCTCACTTTTCGGCTACCAATCCCAATAGGTCGAAGTTTTTGCGGCATTTCATTTCCGTACATCGGAGCTTGAGCTCCCATCGGAGACGAATCGGAGCTTTGCGACTTTTTTGTAATTATAACGGCAAAATTGATGATCGAAAAATAAATTTATTGTTGCTTGTAAGTATCTAAATAATATACAATTTTAAAGCATCATCGCGATTTAATGCCGAGGTGATGCGGGGGTCAACGTGGAGGGCACGAGCATATGATCAACTTTTTTCAAACCTTCGCTATTCTGAGTTTCGGATTGACGGCTTTCGTTCCGCAATCAACTGCGTCGGAATATATGTATAAAAAATCTTCAATCGAGGAACCAAAAAAGAAATTAAACCGTCGTATTTTGGTGCGTTATAAAAATAGTGCGTCACTTAATGAAATCGATGCCGCACATTTCTCAGCAGGCGCCTACGTTTTAAAAACCTTCGATCTTCCGACGAATCTTGAGCTTGTCGAAGTAGCAAAAGGCATTTCCTTGGATGCCGCTCTCGATTATTATCGAGAAGATAAAAATGTAATGTATGCAGAGCTCGATGCAGAATGGCATGCCTATATGGCGCCTCCACCATCGGAGTCAATAGATCCGAACGAGCCGCCCACTGAGACTGGTGTTGACCCGCGATTGAGAGAGCAGTGGGGCCTCGACAACAAGGGCCAAACGGGCGGTAATAACGATGTAGATATTAACGCCCCAGAAATGTGGGAGCATATCACGGGCGATCGAGATGTCGTCATCGCAGTCATCGACACAGGCGTCAATTATAATCATCCAGACCTTGTGAAAAATATGTGGGTTAACCCTGGCGAAATTCCTGGCAATGGGCTCGATGATGATGGCAACGGAATTATCGATGACGTTCATGGTTTTAACGCCGCTGCAGCTACCATCGACGAAGAAGAAGGAGAAGCGGGAACATCCAACGAAGTATTTCTCGGTGATCCAATGGATGATCATGGCCATGGCAGCCATTGCGCTGGTGTTATCGCCGCTGAATCTAATAATAGCCATGGTGGACGAGGCATAATGCAAGATGCACAAATTATTGCGTGCAAATTTTTGAGTGCCGACGGTTCCGGTTCTACTTCGGGGGCTATTGCTTGTCTTGATTATTTGCGAGCTCTTAAAACCCGTGAGAAAGATCCGGTAAATATTTTTGCCACTAGCAACTCTTGGGGCGGTGGTCCTGCTTCGGAAGCACTTGAAGATGCAATTAGAGCTCATCAAGCCGAAGGAATTTTATTTGTGGCGGCTGCTTCAAATGACAATAGAGATAACGATGTCGTGGATACCTATCCCGCTGATTATCCTCTAGCTAACATTATTTCCGTCGCTGCTTTTGATCATAAAGGCGACCGTCCTTGGTTTTCTAACTACGGTAAAAGAACCGTGCATGTTGCGGCTCCTGGCGTTGATATTTTGAGCACCGTCTTGGACAGGGGCTATGAGAGCATGAGCGGAACTTCGATGGCGACTCCCTTTGTTGCAGGGCTCGCGGGAATGGTTAAGGCAAGTGATCCATCTTTAAGCTATATCCAAGTCAAAAACCTCGTGTTGGCCGGTGGCGTTAAAGCAAGCTCATGGGAAAATAAAACTATTTCTGGTCGTCGTATACTTGGCTATGACGTCAACGGCCTCGGCTCTTTAAGCTGCCATAATCAAATCGTGAGCGGCAGAATGAGCCCTACCGTGGACCGTTTGTTGGTCCCTGTTGGCACTAATGTGATGCTTTCAGCCTTGAACATCAATTGTGCAGCACCCAATGGCGATATTGTGGTGCCTATGACGCCCGGACATACATCGCTCACGCTGAATGATAACGGTATTGGAATCGATAATGCCGCGAGCGACGGAATGTATACGAGAGAGTGGACAGCTGAGGCGCCAGGAAGATATCAGTTTATATTTCCGAAAGACGATAAAGTTACTATCAATGTTTACGATCCTGAGCACATGAGAGCCTATACGCAAAGCGAAGAGGAAAACTTTAATTATCGGAGTTTTGAAGGGGTAGCCTTGGATGCAAATGATGATTGGGTAACAACAATAGAAACGCCATTTCCGATTAAGTTTGGTGATGAACGCCAAGCATTTGAGCTTGTCACTATCGGATCAAATGGTGCTATGAGTCTTACCAACACTGATCTCATCGATCTCAATAATTCACCTCTCCCTGCGGAAAAATTCATCTCCTTGATAGCTCCATTTTGGGATGATTTAAATCCTGCGATTTCCGACGGAGATGTTTATTACGGAACTTTGGGAGAAGCACCGCATAGAGAATTTGTTGTCGAATGGAGAGATGTGCGCCACTATAATTCTGTAAATGGCGGAACATTCCAAGTAGTCCTTTTTGAAAATAGTTCTGATATTCTTTTCAATTATCTCGATGTGGATTTCGGCAGTGCGGGTATCGATAACGGTGCGTCGGCCACTGTCGGTGTGCAAACAACGAAGGATCATTCATTGCTTGTCGGGCATAATGAGCCAACATTGCATTCAAATATGGCGCTACGCTTTAGTTTGAGCCCTGCAAAAAGATACTAGAGATTTTGAGACCAAGGGGCGCAGCTTTTGCTGCGCTTTTTTTATGCGCATAGTTCGTTTCGCTATGAATTTTTTTTATCGTCTTCGCGAGCGTGGAATGCCATGCATTGTGGAGAAGTCCGGATAAGCGCGAGACACCCTAATAAAATCCTCTTAAACAAGCCGAACGACCGATTGCGAAGCTCAGCTCAATTGCGCGCAGAATGCTCTCAATGACTTCAACTAGACACTGAAAAATTCGATAATTTGTTGTCGATGAATATCCGCATCATGCATTCCCAAACGAATAAGTTCTGATGCAAATTCATGATCAAAAAGAAGATAGCTTAATAAATCGCTCGCTTGCCCCACACCTATGTCGCCCAGGCGATGAAGTAAGGGTCCTACGAGTGATCCAGCGCGCGCTGCAATTGAGCCGCGTTGAAGATGGCGGCTTGCGATCTCGGCGATATCAACGCTGGGTCGGACTTCGAGCGTGTCAATCTCTCGATAAGGAGCCCCCCGTGTTTTGGTCATGAGGCCATCGATATGATGGCTAAATTTCTCACCAAACTCTTCGATACCCTCGCTAATTAATGCGTTATAGCGGCGTAAACGTTTTAGATCATATTCGGTTTTATCGACGAGCAGAGCATTCAATACTTTACCGAGAAGATAAGCGGCAGAAGGAAAAGTATCGATGCGGTGGCCGCTTTTATCCAAGCGCCAATCGCCGATGTCCTCGCTTTTTAGGCCCACGACGAAAAGACGATCGGCACCTAAACGCAGAGCCGGCGAAATAGGCGTATTTAGCTTAATGCTGCCATCGCTATAAATGTCGCCATCGATTGAAACGGCGGGAAAAACCCAAGGTATCGCTGCTGAGGCGAGCGCATGATTTGGCCCAATCTCAACGGCCTTTGCTTCGATTTGTGGATCGGTACTCCAAGGAGGTAGCCCTCCGCCCTCGCGCTCGACAAAAACATGGGTTTTACCGGTACGGATGTGGGTCGCATTGATGGCTAGCGCCTTAAAATGCCCTTCCTCTAAATTTAAATGCAGCCTCGACCAGGGAATGTCGTGCTTCACCATGTGCTCCATAGGCGAGGTGTTGAATAACCCCCCAAGACGACCTGGGCCAATGACATCATCAAGCTCCCCGCGTCCTCGTGAACCTAGTAAGAAACGGGGCAGATTGAGGATTTCACGCATGCCGAGCTGATAAACGCGATCGATTTGTAGGTTTTGCCAAAGATGTAATAATCCTTGCCCTTGATGTTCGGGAGCATGACTGGTGGCCGCTAAATAGCAGCAATTAATCGCACCTACGGAAGTTCCACAAAGAATTTCAAAGCGCACATGGGGGCGAACACGCTCGGGAAGTTCATCGCGAATATAACGTATGACGCCAGCCTCATATGCTCCACGAGCGCCACCACCCGAGAGTACAAGGGCGGTATTCGGGGCTTTTTTATACCAACGACGCATATGTTATTACCTATGGCGAGAACCAACTTTTAAATCATAGCAAAGAATTTTTTCGCAAAGGTGCTTCGCAGACTAAACAAGCTACATTCAACGCTGATCTTTTCCTAAATAGTATTGAGCGGTACGCCAAAAAACTTGTCCAACCGTGCTCTGAAGAACTTGATCGCACGCAAATAAAAAGTTTTCATCGCTCTCCTGATAGGCCGTTTCCATCGTTGTGGCAGCCGCTGCTATTTCTTTGCCTTCGCTGCCACTAAGGCCATTTTTGGCAGCGACATAGAGCTGATTGCGTAAAACAGTGCATTGAAGAATACGGGCAGGAGTGAGATGTTCATAAATAAAAGAACGCATTCTTTTCTCTTGTTCCGCGCGCTGCAGTACTTGCTCTACTGATTCGACACCGGCCAGCGCTTTATGGGACCTAAAATAGCTCACAGAAGATTCTTTGATCGTGGTGCACGAAGTCAATGAAAGTATACAAATTGCTATAAAAAAAGTTCTGCTCATAATTACTCCTAAATAGCCAGCCACGCAGATTCATACATGAGATGAATGTAGCGAGAATCGGCTGCCGGATTTTGGCTGCGTCCCACTAACCAAATGGTGCCCGAAAAAATTACGGTAATGCCAGCGATAGCCCATAAAGCGTAAGCTGGTGCATAGCACGATTGATTACCGCCTCGACGAGAACAGTCCGACATGATTTTCGAGCCCATATAAAAGAGGAAAAAAGCGGACCACGCGGACACGGTCGCAATATCTTCTGTCGCGGCTCTAAACTGTGCGCGCCCTTTCAGCACTTTGTCGAATTTTCTTCCCATAACGGTCGTGGCTTTTCTGCTTACACTGAGAAGCTCGACACTATCAAGCATTTCATAGCGGGTGGATTCGTTAGTAAGTGAAGGGTTTTTACACATGACGACGCTAAAACCCCCATTTTCGGTCCGATGAAAACCGCAGCTTGTATCCGTTTTAATACTTCGTTCACGAACAGTGGGCGAGATATTTGCATCGGGGCCGGGTTTAATAACGCTGATTTCATCATAAGATCCTTCACGTACCAAACTTGGACCAAGACCTGAAAAATTGAGAATTAGTTTTTCGGAATGCGCCGCTTTTAGTATTTTTGCTGTTAGCTCATGGCTGTGACTTGTCGCCTTATCGATTTTATGGCGAAAGTCGGCATGATGGCGAGCCAGCTTCTTCATGTGCGCGCTTATTTTTGAGGCATCATGTGCCATTTTTTGGATAGCGAATTCCTTGAGATAATTAAGACCGGATTTTTTATCCAGAGGATAAACATCTTTGAGCTCTTTTATGGCGGGCTCTAAATATTTTTTGTAATCATCTTCGAAATTGCTGTCGAGACTCGCTATAAAAAGTTCTGAATTTTTCGCTGCATCATCGATAAGGTCGACTACTCCAATAGTATTTGGCGCTGTCAGCAGGGAATGATAGATGCTGATTTCAAACAATAAATAAGCGAGTCTATTCGCAATCGCCATGGGGCGAATATCGGCCTTATCGAGGGCCTGCAGGGCCTCTATGAGGGGCTCTTGCCAACTAAGGAAACGAATAGATTTAAAAACTCCTTCTTCAGCATGTTTTAAAGAAGCAGCATCACTTTTTTGGTCTAATAAGCAGCGATACATAAGTGCATAAATAAGTGGCGCATCGGTTCCAAAAGGCATTTTTTGAAAACGAGCATCGAGAAATTCAGCGTTTCGGAAATAGGGCAAAGCTTCATTGCATTTATTGTCACCCATCAACAAAACGCCAGCCATAGCTGATGCTGCCATGCGCTCATGGGGACGGCCACGAAAATTTTTATTTTCATCAGCAAAAAAAGCTTTTTGGGCATTAACAGGATCGGTCATATCCTCGAATGAATTGACGGAAGATTGAAGCAAGCTCAACGCTTTTTTTCGAATGCTAGGATCGTCGATTTTTCCCGTTCTCAGCAATGCATAAGCCTGCAGTAAATCGGCAAAAACTGCATCCTTCGGACTTTGTTCTTTTATTCGTTCGAGCTCTTGATCAGAAATCGATTTTCCCATCAAAAAAGATTTATATTCTGGTTTCTTGATTGTCGGCATAGCCGTACAGCCAGTGATCAAAGAACCCGATAAAATTCCAACTAAGAAAGCATGAGCATATTTTTTTAACATAAAAATCTCGACCTAAATCCGATTAATGGTGTCTTCGAAAAGGTTCAAAATGAGCGCGCTTAGATCCTGGCCATGTTGAGGCTGATAAACTACTTTAAAAGCCATCAAACGGCCGTCTTTGCTGAGCACACGGCCCACTAAAACGGGTCCACGTTGAGAAGTAGTTTTGTTAAGCGTCATGAGATAGTCAACTTTTGGTAATAGCCGATAGGAGAGGGCAAATATTTTGCCTTCTTTCGCGGCTTCCTGCTCAGCTTTGGCTAAAGTAGTGGCATCACTTAGACTTAACTCTTTAATATGAACGCCCATGTCCAGTAAGGTAGCGAAGGCATTATTGAGAGACAAAGCATCATCACCTTCAATGGGACTAATGACATAGTCGTTGCTCGGGTGCTCAATTTTTAATTCCTCAATCACGCCCATGTAGGAATAGCTTGTTTTCAAGCTTAATGCGCCATAAGGCTTATGCTGAGGCAGGCGATAATAGGCATTTACTAATGCAAAACTCGGCTTTTTCACTTGCTCATAGCGCTTCTTTAGAAGCATTTTTTTTGAAGGGTCTATTGTATCATCGTTAGTAGGCAGACTTTTTAGAGTGCGTGGCGATTGAACGGAAAGCTCTTTGACGACGAAAGGACTAGGTCGGCAGCCAATGAAAAGCGCGCTAATCAATACTAAAATGAAGTGCATAATTTTCTCCCTTGGGGCCATGCTAATCTTCGAAAATGAATTCCGGAAGTAGTATCTTCCTTGATTTAATCTGTGTTTGCTTAATGATGCATAAAAATGAGGATGCTAATGACACAAGAAACACTATGGCGCCGCTGTGGCAGCTGCAAAAAACCGATTGCGCTCAGGCAAAAATATTACGCGTGCGAAATTTCCACTTGTCGAAAAACTGCGTATTGCTCTATGCCCTGCTTTGATGAGCATAGCCCCGTATTTCGTCATAAAAACGCATGGGCCGAAGAAAAATTGGCGCCAGCAATCATGGAAGAAGAAGTCAGTAGGATCGATACTGCTCGACTTGCCCCTTCAGGATCTGCTTCCGACGCGCTCCCCCATGATATTTTAGTGGTCGCATCTAAATTGAAAGATTATATTCGTGCAAAATCAGGCATGAATACGTCGGCAAATGTCATGGAACGCTTGTCTGATATGCTGCGTATTCATTGCGATAAAGCGATAGAGAGAGCACATAGAGATAACCGTAAGACAGTGATGGATCGGGATTTTTCTCTTTAAGATTTAAGCCTAAAAATTACTTCATGCTCGATTTGTGCCACGCGAGCATTGCCAGATTGATCGGTGGCTGGAAGAAAAAATAATTTTCGAGCCACCATTAAAGCCGCTTGCCTTAGGCCGTAGGCGGGGCCACTGATGATATCGACATCGATTACTTTGCCTGTTTCTGCAACGGTCAGTTTCATCACTACGGTTCCCTCAATTCTGCGCGCACGCGCTTGCTCGGGATAAGGAATTTTTACTTCTTTCCCATTAAGAAGGAATGGTCTCAGACGTGTGGTTTGATGACCTTTTTCGCCACTAAGGCTGGTGCTCTCATGAGCATCAACTTCCGAGGGAGCTTCTTCATTTTTTCTGCCTTGTGTTCGGGTTGACTCATGGCTTTGAGATCGTTTTGGACGTGGAGGAGAAGAGGATATTTTTTGCTCTTGCTTTAAAACATCATTTTTAGCGATAATTTGTTCGGAGTGATGAGTTTTATTGGGCATGAAAGTGAGCGCGATCCCAAGGTGATTTTTAGATCTAATGGCAGAAGAGCCTTTTATTGCGCCAAAGATAAAAAAACCAACTATCACTCCGTGAAAAGCTAGGGAAATAGCCATCGAAAGAAGATTAAGTTTATAAAAATTTCTTTCTTTTTGATGAGATCCCATCGCAAATGAACCTTACCTTTAGCGGGAACAATGTTGATTTTATAACACTGACATCATTGACGTTTGTTTATAAGCTTAGGAAAGAATAAATACTACTCCTTGCGCACCTTAAAAGTGGCGATTGTTAGATAGGTTAAATTTTGATGCTAGAAAAAACCTTCATTTCCGATATCGGCAAGCTTAACATTTGTGTTGTTTATAAACGCTCACGCTTTGATTATGCACAAGAGTATGGATCAAAAGAAGAGCAAAAACGCCTCAAAGACCATTCCGATCCAATAATCGCTAAACTTTTTAATGCGCATGAGAAAAATTTGCGTTGCATAGATAAAATTGAATCGGTTTTAAAAGATCTCCGATTGAATTATTCATTATTATGTCGCTCGCAATTATCCCTCGAAAAAATTAAAGATTGCTTAGTTATTAGCGTAGGGGGCGACGGTACTTTGCTCGACACGAGTCATTACTGTATTGATTCTCCTGTTTTGGGAGTTAACTCTGATCCTGAAAATTCTATCGGTGCTCTATGTATTGCGGATGAACATAACTTCTTTGAAGTTCTGCAGAAAATTATCGCCAAAAAAATGCTGCCAATGCCGCTCACGCGCTTGGCGATTTATTGCAATGGTAAACTAAAAAATTATCGTCCGTTAAATGACGTACTTTTTTGCCACGAAAATCCTGGGGCTATGTCGCGTTTCAACTTAAATTATTTGGGCACTAGCGAAGAGCATCGTTCGAGCGGTATTTGGATTTCGACGCCGACGGGCTCGAGCGGTGGCATTTTTTCATCGGGCGCTGATGCAATTTCGCTGGATGAAAAACGCGCGATTTTTCGTATTCGTGAGCCTTATTGGTCAAATAAAAAAATGCCGCACTTACTTGATGGCAGTATAGAAGGTGAAGAACGGCTGGTGATTACGAGCACAATGAGTGATGCCAAATTATTTATTGATGGTCCTCATAAAGCGCTCCGCGTGGCTCTAGGTCAGCGCATTGAAGTTGGTATCTCGGAATATCCTTTGTGGATGTTTGAAAAAACTAGTCTTTTAGAAAAACGTAAATTATTGCTCTCTGCGCGACAGGACTATCGCAAAGTTTTGGAAATACGTTAGAATCAGGGCCTTCAAACAAATGCGTTTTTAGGAGATATTTTTGTGTTAACTGTTGGCAACAAAGCGCCCAATTTTTCCCTCCATGGCGATGATGGTCAGGTGCATAGTCTCGCGGATTTTCGGCATAAGTCGTTGGTTCTTTTCTTTTATCCAAAAGATCTGACGCCTGGCTGCACGACCGAAGCGTGTGAATTTAGCGAAGCCTATGAACAATTTCAAAAAAATTCAGTGGTCGTGATTGGAATCTCAAAAGATCCCCTCGCTTCTCATTTGCGTTTTAAAAGCGTGCATAATCTCAAGATGCTGCTTTTAAGCGATCCTGATCTGGCCGTGCATCAACAATATGGCGCTTTCGGCCCCAAAATTCTTTATGGAAAAACTTCGCTAGGAGTAATCCGGAGCACTTTTTTGATCGATGAAAATGGGATAATTACCAGAACTTGGTACAAAGTGCGGGTTAAAAACCACGCAAAGACTGTGTTAGATACAGTGATGAAAAGAAGCCTAGTAAAATAAAAAATGCCGAGGGCGGGACTCGAACCCGCACGGGAAAACCCGGGCGATTTTAAGTCGCCTGCGTCTACCATTCCGCCACCACGGCATGAGGACCCTTTATACTAGCTGTTTTTAAAAGGCCAAGGGCTCTTAGTCACTTTTTTATATGAAGCTGAATAGAATTTAGATGCAAGTATTTTTTGAATATGAGGCAAAGCTCTAGTAAATAGACCTATAGGAATTATAAGTAGAAATAGAGTTTGAGCAGTTTGTGCATCGAAGGGGATGTATGAGTATTCCAGAACAAAAAATCGTTTCGAGTTTGCTAAACTCGCTGAGCACCACTTCAGGTCCACTTACTTTGGCGGATGCTTCCACAAAAAGTGGACTATCGCTTCATGAAACCAAACTCGGGCTCAATTATTTGATCTCCGAATATCGGGGATCTTTGGCTGCCAATTCTGATGGAGAGTTGCTCTATTCTTTTC
>JBPOIV010000160.1:0-14848 GCA_052034245.1 Myxococcota bacterium | reverse complement strand
GTTCATCAAAGGTTTTGAAATTTCTTTGGACAAAGAAAATTTTAGGGTCAATCCATTTGTTGGTAGTTGCTGCTCGGCAGTGAATGGTTTCTCCATATTCGTCTTTGCCGAGAGTGCAATTCTCCTTTTTAAAGGCGAGTAAAACGCCTTCGCTATAGCCTCTTATAGTGATGTCAGAGAAACGATTGAAATTTACATAACCGATAGATTGCCCCGATAAACTAAAGAGAAAATGCGAATCAGTTTCTTCGTAGCCAGCGTTGTTATAAAGAAAGCCACCGCTGTAGCAAAATAGATGTCCGGCTAGCGATAGATTACTAAATAAAAAGAATAACATTCCAAGAAAAGTAGCTTTCATACATCCCCCATTTTTTCCTAATCATAAAAAATGCGGACGAATGAACAATATTTTTTGCTATATGGTGAGGATTGTCTAAAACTATGTTCTAAACGAAGATTAGGAAAAATGCGGGCTTTGATACTGAAATAAATGAGCGGTCGCTAAGCTTGCCTCTTCTTTGGCCATCATTTTTGCAAGATGCTTTGCAGGATCGACGAGGCTTGCAAAATCAGTGTGATTAAAGACCAAAAAATTAGGCACACCCGCCTGACGCGTACCCATAAGCTCCCCGGGACCGCGAATTTTTAGGTCCACCTCAGCCAGTTGGAAACCATTATCCGTGATGCTCATGGCATGAAGACGTTTATAGGCCGAAGAAAATTTATTCTCTACTTTCGTCAGCAAAAAACAAAAACTTTGTAATTGGCCTCGACCCACACGTCCGCGCAACTGATGAAGTTGTGCAAGCCCAAAACGTTCAGGGTGAATAATGACCATGCACGTTGCATCAGGGATATCGACGCCCACCTCGACGACGGTGGTAGCCACCAAAAAGCGAATATGATTATCGCGAAAGGCGAGCATTGCTTGCTGCTTTTCTTCAGGCTTCATTTTTCCGTGGAGCAATCGCACGGTAGTTTTCCCGAATCGCTCTTCAAGAAGCCGCGCTGCCTTGGTCGCATTTTCTAAATCTAAATGCTCCGATTCCTCGACGAGAGGAAAGACGATGAAGGCTTTTTGATCGGTCGCAATAATGCGTTCGCATAATTTGTCGAGCGTCTTTAATGGCTCACCAGAAAGAATTTTTGTGATGATTGGTGTCCGGCCGGGCGGGCGTTCATCGATGACACTTAAATCCAAATCGCCATAGATGGTGAGAGCCAACGAACGAGGAATAGGGGTTGCTGACATCACCATTAAATGGGGGCTAAACCCTTGCTTTGCACTAAATTTTTCGACCAAACTTGCTCGCTGATTTACGCCAAAGCGATGCTGCTCGTCGATAATTACGAGCCCCAAAGAAGAAAAATCGACATCATCGCTTAATAAAGCATGCGTGCCTACCACAATCGCAATTTCTTTTTTAGAAAGCCTCTCGATGATTTCTCGTCGTTCTTTCGTTTTTGTGCTTGCGCTTAAAAGAGCCACTTCAATCTTCGTGTCAGCAAATAATTTTTGATAAACGCTAAATAATTGCTCAACTAAAATTTCTGTGGGCGCTAAGACCGCGACCTGAAATCCCGCTTCAGCGACGTGACGCGCAATCACCGCACTGACTGCGGTTTTACCTGAGCCAACATCACCTTGCACCAAGCGGCTCATGGCTTTATCAAGCGAAAGGTCTCTTAAAAGTTCCCCAATGACGCGCTCTTGAGCCTTGGTGAGGCTAAAGGGAAGAAAAGCGCAAAGCTCTTCGAGCGGTCTTTGAGCAAGAGGAGGGGCACTATTCTTTTTCTCCATCGAGCGTTCACGAAAGATGTGCAAGAAAAAAGAAAGGATTTCTTCAAAAGCAAGACGCCTAAAATTAGGATTCGATGAGCGCTCATCCCATTGATGAAGAGCTCCGGGTTGATGAATATTCTTTAAAGCATCGATGAGTGGCAAGAGCCGATGCTCGCTAAGATAGTCATCCTGAAGATGATCGTTAAAAGGGGCCTTATCGAGAAGCTTCAAGGATTTTTCGATAATTTTTTTATAAGTTGGACTCGTTACACCCGCGATTTGTGAATAGTTCGCTTGATTTAAAGGGCTGAGTTCATCCTCGATGGCGGCGGAAATTTTTGGATGCACCATCTGCATACGACCCAAAAAATTTTTTACTTCACCCGTGAAAGTTAATTCTGCACCGGTTGTGATGAGGCGCTGCGCATAATTGACGGCGGGGCCAAAGAATATGACCGACATGCGGCCTGAATCATCCTGTATAACCGCTTCCAAACGCTTCTTTGTACCCATACCGCTAAGCTTTACGCCCATAACATGGCCACGTGCCACATAAACACGGCCGGCTTCCATATGAGCGAAACCGGGGCATTCTCTCTCCTCGACAATTGATTTGGGCACCCGCAGCATAGCCTCGAAAACGGTAGTAATCCCAGATTTTCTCAAGGCCTGCAGGGTTTTTTCACCGACACCTTTAATGGTTGCCAATGAATGTGCCAAATGATTGGAAGGATGGCTCGTCGAAGGGGTCATAATAGTCCTGCGTCAAATCTATTGAAAACGCAGAGCGACAACCTCACATTCTCTCACGCCTTTTGGGGTTCTAATTTCCACGGCATCACCGACTTGTTTGCCTATGAGCGCGCGTCCGATGGGTGAGGTAATACTGATGCGTTTTTCTTTCAAATCAGCTTCGTCTTCACCGACAATTTGAAAGGTGTCTTCTTTTTCGTTTTCCTGATCAAGAATAGTGACGGTTGCACCAAAGGTCACCCGATCACCTTCAAGATTTTTTGGATCGACGATTTGATATTGTTGAAGCCGGGTTTTTAAGAAGCGAATACGGGCTTCCACCATGCCTTGCCGCTCTTTAGCAGCATCATATTCTGCGTTTTCTGAAATATCCCCGTGTGCGCGCGCTTCGGCCAAATCAGCAATAACTTGTGGACGAACGACGCCCGTCAAGTTATCGAGTTCTTTTGATAATTTTTCAAAACCTTGGGGGGTTATGGGCAGCTTGCTCATTAGTAATCCCTAAACTATACATTTCTTTATATTTGCTAGGGCTGATCATAGGGAGACTTTGACTTTTTTCAAGCCCGTGAAGATTTTTGCTTTTTCTGGTTTACTCTGTGCGAGACAGAAGCTCGCAAAAAGGACTCAGTATGAATCAATTTGGTTTTGGCTCACCCACCCCACAAGTAACCAATCTTTTGATTGTAATAATCGCCAGCTATCTCGCTTTCGCTATTTTTGGCCATAGCTATCTGGGCGCTCTGATTTACGGAAAAATGGTGCTTGACCCTTCGGAAGTAATCAATTCTTGGGAGCTGTGGCGTTTAGTAAGTTATGCCTTTTTGCATGATGTAGGCTCGCCCATGCACGTGATTTTTAATGCCTTGCTTCTCTACATGGTGGGCTGCCAACTTGAAGATCGCTGGGGCGAGAAAAGGTTTTTAATTTTTGTGCTGAGCTCTATTTTGGCAGGCGCTTTGATCGTTCTTGGCTGCTATTTATTTGGTCTTGGGAGCGCAGTTGTAGGTTTTTCCGCTGCAACGGTGGGGCTTTTGATCGCCTGGGGCTTAGCTTTCCCTGAACAACAAATTTTTATTTTAGGAATTTTACCTCTCAGTGGTCGTAGCATGGTCTATGTTACCATCGGCCTTGAAATACTTTTTGCTTTTTCCGCATCCGACACTTCGAGTGCCGCTCATTTTGGCGGTATCATTACGGCTTTTATTTTTAGTTATGGCCTTTATAAACCAAGCCGAATTGCCCAAATCTGGCGCCAGGAACAGACTAAAAAAAATATCCGGAGGATTAAATGAATATTATTCTCGCTTCAGCTTCACCCCGTCGCTATGAGCTCTTAAAGGGCTTGGGCTATGAAGTGCGCACACTTCATCCGGATGTTGAAGAGATTGATGGTCAAAGCGGAAAAACACCGCAAGAAATAGCTAAAATAAATGCCGAATTAAAAGCGGAGAAAATATATAGTACAACTGCGCTTAATGATGATGAAATTATTATTGCGGCTGACACCGTTGTCTCGCTCGATTCCACCATTCTTGGAAAACCAGAAAACATCGAGCATGCGCGTTCAATGCTTGAAAGCCTTTGTGGGCGCACTCATGAGGTGAGCACCGGCTATTGTCTCATCACCAAAGGCGGAGAAAAATTTAGTGATGTCCTTTGTTCTGAGGTGTGCTTTCGCCGTTTCAGCAAAGAGGAGCTTGAGGCATATTTAACAACCAAAGAAAGCCTCGGCAAAGCAGGCTCCTACGGAGTGCAAGGAGCGGCCGCTGGGCTTATCGCGTCGATTCATGGCAGCATCAGTAACATCATTGGTTTGCCCGTTGAGGAGGTGCTTTTTCATGCCCGCCGATTACTTGAGCATGCTTAAAAAAAACTTGGCTCTTATTGAAGAAGAAATTGAGTGTGCTTCTAAAAAAGCTCAGCGCTCGTCTGATGAAATATGTTTGGTGGCCGTATCGAAAGGACAGAGCTTTGAAAAAATAAAAGCTGCCTACGCTTTGGGGCTGAGAAATTTTGGCGAAAGTTATGCCCAGGAATTTATCGCCAAAAAGAAAGAAGCTTTAAAACAAGGACTAACTGATATTAAATGGCATTTTATTGGTGGTATTCAAAGTAATAAAATTAAGCTCATTGCTGAAGCAGATTTTGTGCATAGTATTGGGCGCATTGATCATGTCCAAGCTCTAAATAATGCAGCGGTCCACAAAATAAAGTTTTTTTTGCAGCTAAACTTAGGGCAGAGCTCGCATCGCCAAGGTTTTTTAGCTGAGGAATTAGCGGCGGCTAAAGAAAGGAGTGAGGCCTTTAAAAACCTGGAATTGCTTGGTCTCATGGCCATTTTGCCGCTTGAGCCGAAAAAAGATCCTAGCTTTTGGTTTCAGAACATGGTGAAAATAAGAAATGAACTTGGCCCTGGTCTAAAACTTTCCATGGGGATGAGCCAAGATTTTTCTCAAGCAATTATCGCGGGGAGCCATTACATTCGAGTTGGTGAAAAACTTTTTGGACCACGAGGAGATAAGCCGGCCTAGGACCAAAGGCGGTTTATAACGCACATGATTTTTTTTCTTCACGCTTTAAAGCTTAATCAATCGCAAAAAAAACGGGCTCTCAAATCTCTCTTTCCGCCGGGGCCCACCAAAATACTGGCTCATCGAGGATATACGCATGCGCATTTGGAAAACACCTTAGAAGCCTTATCGCTTGCACTTGAGTCTGGGGCCGATGGCGTTGAATTCGATGTGCAGCTGAGTGCTGATATGGTGCCCTTGGTCTTTCATGATCGAAGTTTGGCGCGGCTCACCGGCGTCGAAAATACTATCGATCAGCTCATGGCGGCTGAGGTACTCAAACTTCGTCAAGTAAGCGATTCCTATGCGGGAAGCTATCGCATCTCAAGCTTAGAAGAAGTGCTGGCTGCGATGCCGACCGATAAACTTATCAATATTGAGCTTAAAGAAACTACGAGCATGCATGGCTTAAAAGGTATGCGCAAAGTGCTCGAAGTCATTGAACCCTACAAAAAGCGCCTCGCCATTATCATTTCCAGTTTTGACCCAAAAATTTTAGAGATGGTCAATAAAATAGATAGCGATTATGCCCTTGGCCTCTTGCTTGATAAAAAATTAAAACTTCTTTCTTGGGTGAATGCGCGGGGCATTCTCGACAAAATCGATTATCTGCATCCACATATCGATTTAATAAGTCCCAACATTTCTAAAAAAATAAAAGAAATGGGTTTAGGATTGGTTCTATGGGGACATAAAAAACAGGGAAATGACGAGCATTTATTAAATGAGCAACACACCGCTTTAATATCCGATGTGTGCCATGAGCTCGTTAAGGAAAAGAATCATTAATTCTATAACGTGGCCATCGATTGCTTATGGCCACGCTATGAAGGCTATTTACCGTCGCTGAAATGACCCACGTCTTTTAGGCGGGCCTTTGCGAAAGTGCGGGCGGCCGGTAGATTGACGTGCTCGTTCACAGACAATTACTGGTGAGTCAGCGCTGTTCTCATCCGCGCCAGGTTTTTTCTTATTATGCAAAGCATTGATAACTTGGTCCGCCACATCCGCATCGACTTCAATGTGAGCACTGTGGTCACGAATCATGCCGGTGCCTAAGAAATGCCCTAAATCTACCCCGGAGCTTTCGCTCAAAAACTGTGCCAGGTCAGCTAAATCATGAAAATCATCTTCCCGACCGAGCGTAATATAAAGCCGCGTGACGCTGCTGTCGGCTTCTTTTTCTTCAGGGGCTGATGGCCGTGGACTATGTTCTGCAGCTGGGTTTGCTGGACGTGGCTCCCTTTCTCGGGCCGGCTCTCTTTCTCGCGAATGCTCACGCTCACGTCGAGGACGATCGTGGGAGCTGTGATGCTCTCTTCTTTCGCGAGCCTGTTCAGAACGTGGTGTTGCTGCTCTGAGAAGATAATGCCTCAACAAAAGTGCCAAAGCCTGAGAAATATTTTCTTCTAAAAGAATGTGCTTCGCAAGGATTTCAAACTGCCCAAGCTCAACCATTTCTGCTTCAGCTTTAAGTTTTTTTATGAGTCTTTGGGCACTAAGTCTCTGCACTTCCTCTGCAGAGGGAAGCTTGTGCTCGCTCATATCGACCAAACAATTGCTTCGAATGGCAGCCAAGGAAGAAAACTCTTTATTGCCCACAAGATTGAGAATAGTGCGCGCGCCGCCCTCTCGTGCTTTAGCGATGTTGGCATAGTGCTCTGGCCGTGCCGGCATATCATAATTCACGACGACATCGATTTTTGCAAGCTCATGAGCTTCAGCCACATGATGAGGACAAATAAGAATTTCTAGGGTGCCTTTGGCGCATTTAGTCAAGCAGTGAGCAGTACCTTCAGCTCTATGCTCATCTTGAACCGCCTCAGTATTAAATCCATAATGCATTAGATAGCGAGCCAAAAATTCGGCCTCAGAAACTTCGTTGCAGAGCACGAGCGCGCTTTTTGGATTGTGCAATTCTAAAACAGCCAGTAAAGCTCGGGCCTTTGGTTCTGTTTCATTAATTTGATAGATTTTGTGTTCAACCGAGGTTTTATCATCCTCTTTTTCGATTGTATTATTTTCAATATTCTCGACATCATCAATCGATGCGCTTGTGCTTAAATCCGCATTATTAATCATCTAGAAACCTTTAGCTTATTTGAGCACCATTTGCTCATAGCCAAACTTTAGTAGAGGGGGGCAAAGGGTCAATAGCGTTTTTGTCATAATATTTCTTTTGTCACCCCCACTAAGCCCTACAAGGTTATACTGAGGCTTAGGCCGAAAACAGTGTGGGGGATTTTTGTGTTTACTTGTGGGAACGATGTCGCGCAGCCCTTTTTAATTCGTGATGCCAAACTTTCAGACCTAGATAACATCTTTGAGCTTGGCTCCATGTTAAATACGCTCAACCTTCCAGCAGATAAAAATGCGCTAGAGCAGGTAATAGCTGCCTCTGAACAATCATTTGCCCTACAAGAAAGGGACTTAAGCAAACGCGCCTTTTTATTTGTGATGGAAAATCCTCAAGGCCAAGTTATTGGCACCAGCCAGATTTTTGCGAAGCACGGCACGCTTGATTCGCCTCACAGTTTTTTTCAGGTCGAGTTGGATGAGAGGTATTCCGATACGCTTAAAAAATATTTTCGTCATCGCACACTATTATTGCGACAAAGTTTTGATGGACCGACCGAAATAGGCAGCTTAATTCTTCATAAAAAATACCGCTCTTCACCCTTCAAACTCGGCCGCAATTTAAGTTTTGTGCGCTTTTTATTTATGGCGATGAATAAAGATTTCTTTGCCGACCGCGTAATTGCTGAACTTTTGCCACCCCTGGGCCCCAATTTTGAATCAGCGTTATGGGATGCCATCGGCCGTAAATTTACCGGGCTCGATTATTACGAAGCCGACATGCTTTCACGCAACAATAAAGAGTTTATTAAGACCTTGTTTCCTAGCAACGAAATCTATGTGTCTTTGCTGCCTGATGCGGCTCAAGAAGTGATAGGGCAAATTGGTATAAACTCAAAAGCTGCGGCTCATTTATTGAGTGCTATTGGTTTTCGCTACAGCTCTCGAGTGGACCCCTTCGATGGAGGACCTCATTTTGAGGCTCGCCGCGATGATATCAGCTTGATTAAAGATGCGCTCTTTGGTGTATTAAAATCTGATGGCAACAGAAAGCCTTTAACGGGCGTTTTACGGGCAGGCTTACTCGGGCACTACGAACCTAAAGAAGATACGGGAAGACGCTTTAAAGCCATTATGACAAGTTATCTATTTGATAAAGAAAATAAAGAAATTCATGTACACGAAAATACGCTGAAGGCTCTCGATCTTTTAACTGGAGTTCCTATCACTCTTATTGACATGATGAGCGAAGCATAAAAAAACCTATCAGAGATAGGTTTTGATGTGGTAACAAGAATATCAGAGCTTATTGAGCACCGAGAGCGCCACCTATTGCATTGGTAATCCCCGAAGTCAGGGCTCCACCCACTGCTTTAAGTCCTGATTTAGATGCTTCAAGCAAAAATTCGATAATAGCTGATTCACCAGCTTGAGCTACTTTTAATGGAATGGCAATAACAAATTCGGTCAAGCCAGTTTTTTTAACGAGATCTGCGGCTGCATGAAACCCATTATCCGCGAGATCTTTTGCAGTTCCGAATCCTGCTTTAACCATATTTTTTGTGGCATTAAGAATATCGCCCACCTTATCTGCGGCAGAACCCAAGAGGTCGCGGAGTTTACCAAACAGCAATTCGCTGTTTTCTTCGCTCAATACGAGTTCTCCATTTTCATCCACAACGTCGAAATCTTCTTCGGTGGAAGCGGAAAGACCAAGGGCAAAAAATCCTGCAGCTAAGAATGAAATAAGTTTAATTTTCATCTAAATTCTCCCATTTTATTCACTTATTAAATGCATCGTGAATATGAATAAATGAGTGTAATTAAAACTGCAGGCATATGCAGGTGATTTTTTGTGGTTGAAAAAATTATTATTACTGGTAAATCAAGCATATAGGAGAAGACGTGAAGACTTTTTCAGAATGGCTGGCACTTTATGAGCAAGATCACCAGCATCCCGCGAATAAAATCCTCCATAAAATCGCTGTACCCTTGATTATGTTTAGCAGTCTGGCCTTTTTGTGGGCCCTGCCAGCGCCTCAGTGGATGTATGGAATAAAGTGGTCTTTTTTTATGATGGTGCTTTCTTCATTATTCTATATTAAATTTTCTCTTCGTATTGCCGCTTTAATGTATGTCATAATGCTCGGCCAATTATTTTTAGCGCGATGGCTTTTAGAAAATTTAGGAAGTTTTTATTGGGGCTTTTTAGCATTTATTTTTGTAGGGGCATGGATTTTGCAATTCGTAGGTCATGCATTAGAGGGTCGTAAGCCCTCATTTTTTGCGGATCCGCGCTATTTATTCATCGGGCCCGTGTGGGTGCTTTTGAGTCTGATGCCGAAAAAAAAGTCTGAATATTAACCGCGGCGATGCACGCGAGCGAGCTCCCTCTTGGTGTCGCGCTCTTTAATCGTCTCACGTTTGTCGATTTTGCCTTTGCCTGAGCCGAGGCCAAGCAAAACTTTGACGCGTCCATTTTTAATATAAATTTTAAGGGGCACCAAAGAAAGAGATTTAGTGCTTAAAGCGCGTTCGATGCGCTTTATTTCTTTTGCATGCAATAAAAGCTTTCGCGTACGCAAAGGATCGATTTCATCATGCGTTGCTTGACGATATTTTTCTATGCGAAGACCAATCAAAAAAATTTCGCCATTTTTGATGAGAGCGTAGGCATCGGCAAAGCTTAAATGGCGCTCACGAATGGATTTCACTTCAGAGCCCATAAGAACGATGCCACATTCGAAGCTATCTTCGATGGCATAATTGTGCCGTGCACGGCGATTCTCAGAAATGAGTGTTTGGTTATCAGTCTTATTCATACATGCACTCTTTTATCGCGAAAAAGCGGCAAAACAATCGGGCTAAGGCCGTAAAAAGAAGCTGTGGTAGAGGATTTGTCCTAAAAGATTGCAGGCGGCGTGAAAAATAATGGCGGATAAAAGGTTTTTTCGCTTAAAAACAATCCAGGAAAAGACGAGACCGGGAAAAAAAGTAAGCAGGCGAAAAGGTGAAAACCCATTCATGAGATGGGCAGTGGCGAAAAGAATATTGGTGAGAATGATAGCGCGGCCCAAAGGAAGCCCTACCACAAAAAAGCGGGCCGGCCATTTTTTGAGAAAAACGCCTTGCAGAAAACCTCGATAATAGAGCTCTTCCGGCAGAGCGACCACGAGTAATTGTGAGGCAATCTCTTGCCATAAACGGGGTGGCAGATTGAAAGAAAAGAGCAGCCTTTGCGAAAGATATTCAGCTTTGAGCCAATAAAAACCATAATAAAGTGCTATATAGGGGATAAAAATAACAAGACATAAACGCACGCTCCACCACAGCTCATGGCCAATAGCGGACCAAAGCGGCTTTTCTTTATTTTTAATGCCCAACAATCGATCAAGAATGCCCTCGATATGGAAAGCATAGATATTAAAATCGAGAGGATTAAGCTTAAAACGTCTAAGAAGCTGAAGGGGTATGCTCAGCTCCGCATAAACAACGGCGAGCGCGATAATTATGGCTACAGGCTGCGATAAAAGTTCAAGGGCAAAGTTTAAGCCCAAGCCCAAAAGCAGCACGACATAGCTGAGCAAGGCAAGAGATAAAAGTGAGAATTTTTCTTTGATCATCGTTGGTTTAAATGCTTTGCGGAAAACGCGGTAATGGCAGCCATATGAACGATATTACCGGGCGATGCATACAATTGGCAAACATTCGCCGCTCCGTTAACGCCCAATAAAATGGGGCCGATGGCCTCACAGGGCGCGAGCTGCTCAAGCAATTTATAAGAAATATTGGCGGCCTCAAGACTCGTGAAAATGAGCACATTCGCGTTATTAGTGAGGGTGGAAAAAGAAAAATGGTCGATGCGTTTATTTTCATCAAGCGCCACATCGGCTTGCATTTCTCCATCGATATTTAAATCAGGACGCATTGTTTTTACGATTTCTACGGCTTTTTTGGCACGCACGGGCGAAGAGTGATCGACCGAGCCAAAATTTGAGAAAGATAAGACCGCAATATGCGGGGTAATGGCAAAATCCCTCGCCACACGATCGGCTGTTTGAATGGCAATCATGGCGATTTCTTCCGGCGAAGGCTCAATGTTTAAGGCAGTATCGGCTAAAAACTTGATGGAATCTTTAAAAGCAATCATGTACATAGCCATGGCGCGCATGCCCGGCGTGATACCGAGACACTCAAAGATAGGGCGAACTGCCGATGGATAAGAGCGCGTGATGCCCGAAACCATGCCATCAACTTCGCCTTTTTTTAGCATCATGGCTGCATAATAAGCGCGTGAGCGAAAGCGATGCTTTGCTTCTTCAACGGTAATGCCTTTGCGATTTCTGAGCGAAAAATAAAGATTGGCTTTATCTATGCGATCAGGAGCGAGCATCGGATCAATGATTTGGACGTTTTTTAAGTTAAGCCTTAAGCGTCGCATTTCTTGATGAATGAATTGTTCGTTACCCAATAAGACGGGCACACAAATGTTTTCTTTGAGCAGCGTCTCAGAAGCTTGGAGTACGCGCGGATCATCGCCCTCAGGAAAAACGACGCGTGCTTTGGTTTTTCGCGCTTCTTCATAGATAAAATTCAGCGCGCCTCGCGCAGGATTGAGCCTACGCGCCAAAGAATCGGTATAGGCCTGTAAATCAGTGATAGGATGCTTAGCAACGCCAGATTGGGTCGCAGCCTCAGCAACTGCTGGTGCTACGGCGAGTAGCACGCGCGGATCGAAGGGTTTGGGCAAAATATATTCGGGCCCGAAAGAAAAATCATCGCGGCCATAAGCATAGCGCACACTCTCAGGAATACGCTCTTTGGCAAGATTCGCGATAGCCAAGCTTGCCGCTATTTTCATCGCTTCATTGATGGTGGTCGCGCGCGTGTCGAGTGCTCCGCGAAAAATGAAGGGAAATCCTAAAACATTGTTTACTTGGTTGGGAAAATCACTGCGCCCTGTCGCGACAACGGCATCCGGCCGCGCCTCTTTTGCATCGGCATAAGAAATTTCGGGAGTTGGATTGGCAAGAGCAAAAATCACCGGCCGTGGATTCATGTTTTTTAACATCTCTGGGCTCACAAGATTGCCTGCCGAAAGGCCCACAAAAACGTCGGCTTTATCGAGGATATCGGCCAAAGTGCGCTTAGTGGTTTTTTGCAGAAAATCTTGATGAGCATCATCGAGATTGCTACGTCCTTCATGAAGAACGCCATGAATATCGGTCATAAAAATATTGCTTTTTTTAGCGCCCAAACTCACAAAATAGCGCGCACACGCCAAAGCTGCCGCGCCCGCACCGGAAAAAGCGATGATCACTGAATCTATAGATTTTTCTACAATTTCCAAAGCATTAATGAGAGCAGCGCCTGCAATGATAGCCGTACCATGTTGATCGTCGTGAAAAACAGGAATGGGCAAGCATTTACTGAGCTCACGCTCGATAATAAAGCATTCAGGCGCCTTAATATCTTCAAGATTAATGCCACCAAAAGTAGGGGCGAGGGCTTTGATTATGGCGATTAATTTTTCAGGATCGTTTTCATTGAGTTCAATATCAAAAACATCGATATCGGCGAACTTCTTAAATAAAACCCCTTTTCCTTCCATGACGGGCTTTGCGGCAAGGGGTCCAATATTGCCGAGGCCCAATACGGCCGTGCCATTGGTGATAACGCCGACAAGATTTCCTTTGGCCGTATATTGATAGGCCGCATCAGGATCATTTTTTATGGCCAAAGTAGGGGCGGCAACCCCTGGGGTATAGGCCAAGGACAATTCGTGCGCGGTGTTGCAGGGCTTGGTTGAAATAACTTCGATTTTTCCGGGCCTTTTCATTTCATGGTATTTCAAGGCGGATTGGTCATTGCTCATTAGTGTCGTCCTAAGTTTTTGATGGTTATTTTTAGCTGTCAGACGATTTAGTAGAGGGTTGTGGGTTTAAGTTTCATAGCCTATTTTTTTGACAGCTTTATTTTCTTTGGGGCCACTATGCCAAAAATTATTCAGATTAACGCCCGCCAAGTTTTCGATAGTCGCGGTGTGCCAAGTGTAGAAGTGGATCTTATTTTAGCAAGTGGAGAACGGGGACGTTTCAGCACTCCCTCTGGCGCTTCCTGCGGCAGCAAAGAGGCTTTGGAATTACGAGATGGTGATCCGACACATTTTCATGGCAAAGGAGTCAATGCGGCCTTAAAGGCTATTCGCACTGAGATCGCCCCTGCCATCGTTGGCTCAAGTTTTGCGACACAAGATGAACTCGATGCAGTGCTCATTAGCCTTGACGGCACGCCTAACAAATCTCGACTTGGCGCCAATGCCATTTTGCCTGTTTCCGGCGCTTTTTTTCACGCCCGAGCTAAAAATCTAAAACAAGTGCTCTTTGGCGAGGGCCAGCTTCTGCCTATGCCCTTGGTTAATGTCATTAATGGTGGCAGCCACGCAAATAATAATCTTGATGTCCAAGAGTTTATGCTTGTTCCTCGAGGAGCACCAAGTTTTAGCGAAGCATTGCGTATGGTCTCTGAAATTTTTCATTCGCTCAAAAATATTCTTAATGCCGAAGGGATGAGCAGTGCCGTTGGCGATGAGGGTGGTTTTGCGCCGGCTTTAGCTTCCAATGAAGCGGCCTTAGAGCTTTTAATGCGGGCGACATTAAAAGCTAATTATCGCCCAGGTAAAGATGTTTTCTTTGCCCTTGATGTGGCCGCCAATGAAATTCTGGACGAGAATCAAAATTATCGCATTAATAATAAAGCGCTCGATAAAAATGCCTTGCTCGCCTGGTATGAGAAATTATGTGCTGAATTTCCCATCGTCTCCATTGAAGATCCTTTCGGTGAAAATGATTATCAAGGATTTCAAGCGATGACGGCAAAGATGGGTGAGCGGATACAAATTGTCGGTGATGATCTTTTTGTCACCAATGAGCACTTTATTCAGGAAGGTATTGAAAAGCGCTACGCCAATGCCGTGCTTATTAAAATGAATCAAATTGGCACGATGAGTGAGACGCTGCGGGCAATTAAAACTGCGCAGCTTGGTGGCTTTAAAACGATAATTTCTCATCGCTCGGGAGAAACTGAAGATACCACCATTGCTGATCTTGCGGTTTTAACCAATGCCGGGCAAATAAAGACTGGGTCTATGTCTCGCTCGGAGCGCATCGCGAAATATAATCGTTTGTTGCGAATCGAAGAAGAACTTGGCATGAGAGCCAAATTTGCTCACTTATAAATGGAAACTATAATGAATACCTATAAAGTTTTGCTCTTTTCTCTTTTTAGCAGCCTGCATCTTTGTGCTTATGAATTTGAGGAAGCTCGCTCTTATTTGAGCGCGGGTCTCGGGTACAGCGTTAATGCTGCGCGCCACGAAGGCATGCATCCTACCCCTACCGCGGCCATGCCTCTTTATCTCTCGCTCGATTATGCCATCGATAAAAATTTTGGTGCCTTTGCTACCTTTGCCCCGCAATTTAGCGGCAGCGCCATTTCTTTCCTTTTGCGCGGCGGTGTCAAATATTGGTTTAGCATTCCTGATACGCCTTATGTTCCCTACGTGTCTTTAGCTGCGACACCTGCTTGGCTCTTGCCGACCAATGGCTATAAATCGCACTTGAATTTTGGCATTAGCCCGGGCGTGGGTCTCAATTATTTTATC